>CAJURV010000031.1 GCA_910588925.1 uncultured Rikenellaceae bacterium | reverse complement strand
CTCCGATGTTTTTTCTCGTCTCGCCGGTGGCCTTCCCAACCTCTGTCGGGTTAATTACTTGTCGTTGTTTTGGGGGCGGCACCCCGTGCAGCATGGGTGGCTTTAGCTAATGCGCATACCTTTTGTGCGTTTTATAGCATCTTCCCGGCTCGCCGATGTGCTGGCGGTCTTCGGTTTGCGCAACCATAGGAAACTTATCGGCTCGCAAAGGGCCGCTCCAACATTTGTGTAGTGTGCGGAGTGATTTAATCGGCCTCTATAGTGTCTCTATACCGTGCTCCTCTATTGCTTTTCGCCACTTGTCGGATATGGATACGGAGTGTTGTTCCACTAAATCGAAAGCTACGTTCACCGAAACGGAAGCGGCCTTGATCTCTCCGGTGTCGGCGTTGTATATCTGTTGGCAGAATGTGAGGCTTTTGTTTCCCAATCGGCACACTCCCGTGCGGACGCATATATTCTCTTCCATGAAGACTTGTGCGAGGTAGTCGGTCTCCGTTCTTGCCTGTACGAATCCCTCTTTACGCCATACGCCCGATAGGCCTAACACCTTTTGTATATAATCGACTTTGCCTTGGTCGAAGAAGTGTTGCAGGTTGACATTGTTGACATGGCCGAGCACGTCTATGTCGGCGAAGCGTATCTGTATTTTAGTGACGATCATTTCGGTGGCTTAAGGTCGTATGATTTTGAATGCTCCGCTTCGGTCGATGGCTATTATAGACGAAGCCTTGCCGGTGGCATCCGCTTCGAAAGAGGCGTCCACTACCATGTCGACCCCATCTTTTACGGCGGGGTCTATCTCGTCGAAGCGTGCAGGTGTAGGCATGCCGCTTATGTTGGCGCTGGTAGAGACTACCGGACGTCCTAGCATACGGCACATCTGGTGGCAGAACTCGTGGTCGGGTACACGTATGCCTATTGTGCCCTCATCCGGTATCAGCTCATGCGATATGCCGTGCGCACCGGGTAGTATGAGTGTCAGCGGTTTGTCCGTTACCTCCATCAGGTCCCATGCCACGTGAGGCACATTGTCGGTATATACGGCGGCACGGTCGATGGAGTCGACTATCACGAGCATACTATTTTTATCCGTGCTTCTCTTGAGGGCGTATATCTTGGCTACGGCGTCGCTGTTGGTGGCGTCGCAACCGATACCCCATACGGTGTCGGTAGGGTAGAGTATTATGCCTCCCTGTCGGAGTGTCTCTACGGCGCGTCGTACTTCGGATTTTATGTCTGTCATAAATATTATGTTTCAGATAAATGGTGTTCGCCTGAATTGTCGTGAAAAGATAGTCCGGCCTGACGAATTAAATGAAGTGGATATTGCTCAGACTATAAACGTAAGCACCGGAAACATGCGTAAAAGATATCTTTCCCCGAAACTCTAACGGCATCGGAGACGATACCTGTTCCGGTTAAAGCAACCCGAGCTCCAGCAACGCCTCCTCGCTCATCATATCGCGGCTCCAAGCCGGTTCGAATGTGAGCGTCAGGTTGAGATCGGTCACCCCTTTGACCTTGCGCACCTGTGTCTCCACATCCTCTATGAGCATGTCGGCCATAGGACAGTTGGGAGCGGTGAGCGTCATGCGTATGTTGGCCGTACCGTCGGGTTCCACATCTATCTCGTAGACTAGTCCGAGGTCGTATATGTTTACGGGTATCTCGGGGTCGTATATGTTTTTGAGCGTGTATATAATGTCTTTCTCTATGCCGAGTATCTCTTCCGGTGTCACAGCCATAGCTTTTAGTCGTTTTTTCTGCTCAGGTAAGCCAGTGCGTACAGTTTCATCTGTTTTATCATTGATACCAAGCCGTTTGCGCGGGTGGGCGACAGGTTCTCGCTCATGCCTATGCGGTCGATGAAGTATAGGTCGGCATCGTGTATCTCCTGTGCCGTATGGCCCGACAGCACCCTTATAAGCAACGCCGCCAGTCCTTTGGTTATGATGGCGTCGCTGTCGGCCTGAAAGGTTATGGCGCCTTCGTTCTCTTCGGCCGCGATCCATACTCGCGACTGACATCCGCTTATCAGGTATTTGTCGTTTCTGAACGCGTTGTCGAGCGGTCCGAGTTCCGAGCCTAACTCTATCAGATAGTTGTATTTGTCCATCCAGTCGTCATAAAGGGCGAACTCCTCTACGATCTGGTCCTGTGCCTCGTTTATCGTCATTGTATCAACGTCTTTGACCTATTGATTATTGTCGTTTCTTTATCTCGCCGAGTATGTTTCCTTCGCATGCGTTGGGGTGCGATACGCCGAGCAGGTCGCTTACTGTCGGCGCCACGTCTGTCATGTCTACGGAACGTTCCACCACGGAAGCCCCTATGCCGGCGCCGTAGAATACGAGCGGAACATGTACGTCGTACTCGTAAGGCGATCCCGATGAAGCGGTAACCCAGCTTGCCGCCTCGTTCTCGAGCTCTATCCATCCCGGCATTAGGTTGATTATCACGTCGCCGGAGTGTTTGGGATAGAAGCTGTTCTGTATCTTCATGGCTATGCCGCGCCCGTAGTAGTTGGTTGCCAGCGTGGTGGCGGTGACGGCCTGTGCCACGCCGCCGAACTGTATGGCGAAGGTGGCCACGTCGTTCTGTATCTCGGGGAGCGACAGTTTGCGTTCGTATATCAGACGTCTGTTGAGATATACCTGCCTGTTGCGGTATTCGCTCACCCATACCCCTTCGCCCAGACGCGCGCTCAGGAAGCTGTTGATGAGCACACGGAACTGTATGGCGTTGAAAGTGCCCGAGTTGTATCGTCCTCCCTCGGCACGTACGTTGTCGCTGATGCCGTGGTCGGAGGTGAACACCACGGCGTAGTTGTCACGTCCGACCGCGGTGTCGAGGTGCGACAATATGCGTGCTATGTCGCGGTCGAGCTTGTAATATGCGTCCTCCAGCTCGGTGGATTCCACACCGTAATATTCCGATATGTATTTTTGTGCCCCGAAGTCTATTATCATAAGGTCGGGTATGTCGTCGGCGCCGAGAGAGTCGCGGTCTATCGCCTCTATGGCGAAGTCTGTCAGAAGCGTGTTGCCGAACGGTGTCTCGCGCAGACGCCTGTAGTCGCGGTTTTTAGGCCGGAATATGTTCTCGAAGCTGAATTTGAGCGTGGTGTCGAGCATTATGGCCGACGATTTCTTGAACACGTAATCGTTGTGGTCCATAGTGACGTGCCACAAGGCCGATGCGTAGTCGTTGCGTTCGTCGCGGGCGTTGAACCGTTCCACCCAGTCGGGCAGTTTGTCGGTGTAATAGGTGCTGGTTACCATACGACCGTATCTGCCGTCGAACCAGTAGGCTGCCGTCGGTTCGGTGCCGCCGGCGAGGATGGCCCCCTCGGGGTCGAGCGCTATAGATATCACTTTGGAACGGGGATCGGCCCTCCGCAGTTCGTCGCCTACGTTGCTTACTGCCAGACGGTGCGGCGAGAACTGTCCTTCGTCTTCGTTGCATCCTACCCCTATTACGCTATCGTCGCCTATGGCGCTGACGACCTCGTTAGTGGTGTAGTTTATCCAACGGTCGCCGATGATGCCGTGTTGGGATGGCTGTGTGCCGGTCATTAGTGTGGTTATGCCGGGCGAGTCTTGCGTGAACATGTAGTTGTATCGCGCCGCGGTGTAGACGGTGCCGCTGTCGATAAGGCGTTTTATGCCTGTCTCGGGGAGATTGCGGTAGATACGTGCGAGATAGTCGTAGCGCAGATGGCTCGCTATGATCTCGACGGTGAGCCGCGGAGTCGGCGAGACGGTATAACCGCTGGCCGCGTGGCATAACGATGCCGTGAGTATGAGTGATATGGTCGTTATTGTAGCGAATATGTTGCGCATGATATCTGAATTTCATGCAAAAGTAATCTATTCCCTATATTCGGTCAATTATTTTCTGAAAAAAACTCACCTCCTCTTCTAACGGCGTTTCGGGATAACGGGCTTTGAGCGTCGCTATCTTGCGGAGCATGGCGGCGGCGAAGTCTCTGTAACTCTGCGACTGCGGGTTGAACGGACGGTGCTCTACGGCTTTGCGTATCTCGGCCACGGCGGCTATATAGGCGTGTGTATCGTCTTCGTACGCGACATCGAAGAAGCGGTTCCATATATGGTCTATAGCCTTCTCCGACGGGTGTATCATATCGTCGGCATAGAAGCGGTAATCGCGTAGTTCGTCGTACATTATCTCGTACGACGGGAAATAGACTACGTTCTGTAGCTCGTCGGCCAAAGCCCCTGCCGCAGACACCAAGTGCGCTTTGCTCCGGCTGTTGGCTGCGAGTCCGTCGCTCAGGTGGCGTATCGGGCTTACGGTGAGAATTATCAGTTTGTCTTTATATAAAGGTGCCGACAATTTTTCGTAAAGCATGCGGCGTATGGTCTCGGGCGGAAGTATGGTGCGGTCGAATAGGGCGGCGGGCATCTTGTTGCAGTTGGCTACCGTTTCGCCGTTGCTTTTGAGGCTGTAGACGAACGAGGTGCCGAGCGTTATGATAAGGGCGTCGGAGTCTGCCAATGCCTTACGGCCCCTGTCTACGGCCATGTTCATGCCCCGCAGCGTCTCCGCAGGGTCGGGGCCGCACGCGAAGGTATGGAAATCGTAGTGGCAGTAGAGCCCGTCGCGGTTGAAAAGGTCGTCGGGACGATAACGGTGCCCCTCTTCGAGGAGTTTCAGCGCGCGGCATATTGATGCGGGATTGTATAGCGGGCCGAACGGGTTACTCTCCGCCGGGAGCTTGTTTTGCCTCATTTTGCGATGGATGTTGGAGGCGAAACACGAGCCGATGGTAAAAATACGGGAGGTGCGTGCGAGTGGCTTTTCGAGGCGAGGTATCTCTATTTCGGTCTGAAATGTCATTGATGGATTTGTTTTTTCGGGAAAAGTTTATACCTTTGTGCCGCAATTTATGCAAATTTCTTTAAAGTTTTAGTTTTTTATGAACAATTACGAAACCGTTTTCATTGCCACTCCCGTCCTCAACGACGCGCAGCTCACCGAGTTGGTAGGCAAATTCCGCGGTGTTATCACCGAAAACGGAGGTCAGATCGTCAGCCAGGAAGATTGGGGCCTCAGAAAGTTGGCTTATCCCATTCAGAAGAAGAGCACAGGCTTCTATTTTCTGCTTCAGTTCACCGGCGAGGGTAGCATCATCGAGAAGCTCGAAACCCAGTACAACCGCGACGAACGCGTGATCCGTTTCCTTACTTTCAAAATGGACAAGCACGCGGTGGAATATGCCGAAAAGAGAAGAAAAAACAACAACATCAAGAAGGAGGAATAAACCATGGCACAGAATCAGACCGAAATCAGATACCTCAACCCTCCCACTGTAGAGGTTAAGAAGAAGAAATATTGCCGCTTCAAAAAGAACGGTATCAAATACATCGATTACAAAGACGGCGAGTTCCTCAAGAAGTTCCTCAACGAACAGGGTCGTATTCTTCCCCGTCGTCTGACCGGCACTTCGCAGAAATACCAGAAGAAGGTGGCTACCGCGGTTAAACGTGCGCGTCACTTGGCTATTCTGCCTTTCGTGACAGACTTAATGAAGTAATCTTTCAAATCAGACTATCGTAATGGAAATCATACTCAAACAGGACATAGATAATCTGGGCAACAAGAACGACATCGTTAACGTCCGCCCCGGTTATGCGAATAACTTCCTTATCCCGCAGGGTAAAGCCGTATTGGCTACCGAGTCGGCTAAGAAGGTGCTCGCAGAAAACATCAAGCAACAGGCGCACAAGGAAGCTAAGATCCGTCAGGAAGCCGAAGCTAAAGCCGCTAAGATATCGGCTATCGAGCTTACTATCGCCGCTAAGGTGAGCGACGGCGCTAAGATCTTCGGTTCGGTTACCGCCGCACAGATAGCGGAGGCTATCGCAGCCAAAGGCGTAGAGGTGGAGAAAAAGAACGTGAACGTTCCCGCTATCAAGGAGCTCGGTTCTTACGAAGCGTCGGTTAAGGTCTATCGCGACATCAAAGGTACCGTTAAGGTTACCGTTGTAGCCGAAGAGGCTCCCGCTACTGCAGAGGTTGCGGCCGAATAATTTAGCATACTTCACTATTCATTATAAAAGGGACTGGGAAAAGGTCCCTTTTTTGTCATCTTATGGGCTGTGCCTCCGCTTCTTGTGGAAGGAGTTCACGATCTTAGTACTTCAGACCGAACCAAACGAAATGTGTTTATGCCACTCGTATTCGCTCGAAAACGACCAAGCGGGAAAGGTCTGTGTTCTGCACCTTGCGGCGGGCATATAGAGTAAGCCGATGCAAACTAAGCGGAAAGGCTCATAAGATTGCTGATACGATTGCGTGCCTCCGTTGTGGTGATTTTATGCCCGCCGCGAGGTGCGAAGTGCGGTGGACAGGGGCTTTTTAAGAAGATTGGCGAGTGTACAACGGTTATGAGCTGATGTTAGTGAACAGGTGGCAAATTGGAAATATAGGCAAGGCTATTATGTTCCGGGAGTCGGCGTATAATGCAAGTTTAGTGTAAATATAGCATGATTGTTTTATGGAATACGAGTTTTTTCAGCTCGACAACGGTATAAGGTGTGTCTTTGCGCGGGTTAAAAGCCCTGTGCTCTATTGCGGTCTTACCATAGGGGCCGGCACACGCGACGAGGCTTTGCGCGAGCATGGCATGGCCCATTTCATAGAGCATCTGCTATTCAAGGGTACTGCTAAAAGGCGCGCTTACCACATCAACTCGTTGCTCGATAATGTCGGCGGGGAGCTCAACGCCTATACCACAAAGGAGGAGACAGTGGTGCATGCCGTGTCGCTCAAGGGCGATTACGCCAAGGCTGCCGATCTCATTGCCGATGTGACGTTCGGTTCGCAATTCGCCGAGCGCGACATAGAGATAGAACGCGGGGTAATAGTAGACGAGATAAACTCCTACCGCGATACCCCGTCGGAGCTTATTTACGACGATTTCGAGGATATGTTGTTCGAGGGCAGCTCGTTGGGGCGTAACATATTGGGTACTCCCAAAAGCATAGCGCGTTTCGGTACGGTCGATTTCCGACGTTTCGTAGAGAGTCGCTATGTAACGGACCGCATGGTGTTCTCTGTAGTGGGTAATATATCGTCGGCGCGTTTCCGTCAGGTTGCCGAGGATAAGTTCGGGGCTATCCCTGCGAGGCGTTCCGATTATGTGCGTACGCAGGTGGCTTCTTACAGCCCGGGATGCAGGGAGTTGTCGAAAGGTACATATCAGAGCCACTGCATCATAGGTGGACGTGCATGTTCGGCCATGAGTCCCGAGCGTACCGCCGTGTCGCTCATGGTAAATGTATTGGGAGGTCCAAGTGCCGGAAGTCGCCTGAATATTGCCTTGCGTGAACGTAACGGGCTGTGTTACACGGTAGAGGCAGGCTTTACCGCCTATTGCGACACCGGTATGGCAACGGTATATTTCGGTTGCGACAGGGATAATCTGGAGCGGTGCATATCGCTTGCCGAAACGGAGATAGCGAGAATGAAAGAGGAGCCTCTGTCGCCTCGTGCGCTCGCCATAGCCAAGAGACAATTGCTCGGACAGATATCCGTGGCCTCCGATAACTCCGAGAGCGTTATGTTGTCGGCCGGCAAGAGCATGTTGCTATATGGCGACGTGGAACCTTACGAGAGTCTGAAAGCACGTGTGGACGCCGTATCCGCCGAGGATATATGTATGGCGGCGCAGAGGGTGTTCGATTCGGACGGGCTCTCTTGTCTGGTCTATAGATAAGTCCTTAGCGGTTACATATATGACCCGCCCTTTGGAAACCATCTGTAAGGTTCCGAGGGGCGGGTCGTTTTTTTGTTACTTCATGTAAAGGTCTGTCACATAGTTCGTTCCGAGCATAGCGAGGGCGTTGAATGCAATTCCTGAAGAAAAGGTATGCCGCAAGGGGTAGTTACTTTTTCTGTGAATACGCCCGGCGTTGTATGGCCGGAGCCTGCGGGGACTACACTGTACGGGATGGAGATTGAATTTATTTATACTCAACGAATAACGCTTATAACTATCGAATCTTTATTGCGTGCCTTAGTGTGGAGGAGTTTTCGCCCACTGCGAAGTACGAACCCAAAGCGTAGCGGAGGGTGCACCAAATGGAATTTGTGTTTGATCTCATAGTTTAACGCTTAGGCCGGGTAGGCCGAGAATACCTATTTTTCTTACTTCGCTTACGGCACGGTAAGCGGAAAGTCCTACATCCATCGTTTGGTTCGGATCGAAAAATCCTTGCCGGACAGCAATAGTCTTTTTATATAAAAAAATATTTATACCAATCATCTGTTAAACAATATGTTCTGTATTAAAAATACTATCTTGCAGAGTTTGCTACAAAAAAAAAACTATTATTATGTATTGCATAATACAGATATTTTTGCGTACATTTGTGCATCTAATTAATCTAAGCGAAAATGAAACGTATTTTATCTGTGTTGGTAGCCGTCTGTATGTTTCCGGGTTATATTTCGGCTTCGGGCATATCTGCCGGGTCGTATGCCTATCCGTATGTGGAGGCCGGCTGTAATATTGAAACGAATGTTACCGGTAATGAAGCGGTCGGCGATATCGGCGAGCCGCTCGTGTTCGTGTTGAATGGTTCTGTAAAGAGCACCGGCGGCGAGCCGATAGAGTATGCCTCGGTGGTGTTTACCGATAAAGCCGGGAATTATGTTTCTGGCGTGGTTACCGGCGATGGCGGCGTTTTCGCTGTGGAGCTGGCGCAGGGGGCGTATGTCATGGAGGTCTCTTATATAGGTTATAAGACATTGACGAGAGAGGTGGCGGCGGATGGCGATATTGCTCTGGGCGATATAGTGTTGGAGCCGGAGGAGTTGAAGGTAGACGAGGTGGTCGTTCGCGGCAATACCGTAGTGCATCGTGCCGACGGTTACTCTCTCATGCTCTCGGGCAGTAAGCTGACGGAGGGTCGTAACGTCCGCGAGGCGTTGCGTTATGTGCCCGGTCTGTGGATAGATAACGAGGACAATATCAAGATAAACGGTCAGGGCGGTATTCAGGTGATGATTAACGACCGTATCGTCACCATGACTTCCGGGGAGTTGCTACGTTACTTGGAGACCATAGATGCCGATGACGTGAAGAGCATAGACGTGGTTCGCTCGGCCGGTGCCGCTTACGACGCTTCGGTGGGCGGTGCCGTTCTGAAGATCAATCTGCGTAACCGTAAGACGGACGGCATGTTCGGCAGTCTGTCGATGTCTTACGAGCGGGCCGACTCTCTCGACACCCGTTATATGCCGTCGGTGTGGTTCAACATGATGCGCGGCAAGTTCTCCATGTCTACAGGGTTCACCTATAACCGTTCGAGGGGTATAGAACATAATATAATGGACTCCTATTATAAAGACAAGGGCGACACCATAGCTACCGTCTACAACCGCGAATCGCTCGGCGAGAACTTCAGTTATTCCCTCCGCGGAGTCTATACCATCGACAAGCGTAACAGCGTAGGGCTCGATTATAACATGGGCTTTTACAACGGACATGGCTTCGACGAGGTATCTGACTCACGCTTCTACGGCAAGTCGTACGGCGACAAGGTGGGTTACATGGGTATGCGCAGCGATTCTCCTGCCGGGAGGATACGTACCTACGACCTGTCTGTCAATTACCGTAACGCGTTCGATACTTTGGGCTCATACGTGTTGGTAGTGGCCGACTGGCACCGCTCCAGAAGTTCAGAGAGTTCGCATACGGTAAGCACTACCCGTTTCGATGGAGTGGAGACGTTCGACTATCTCCGTGATGCGAGCGACCGTTCTAACGATTTCTATACCGTGCGGGCCGATGTCAATCACACACTCTCTTCCAAGTGGTCGTTGGGCTACGGGGTCAAATATTCCTACTCCGACATGTCGAGCGATTTCGGCTATTACACCTCCTCGGACGACATAGGCTGGCACTACGACATCCGTTACAGCGACGACTATCGTTACAAGGAGGGTATCGCTGCCGGGTATGCGACCGCATCGGGACGTATGGGGCGTTTTTCGCTCACTGCCGGTTTGCGCGTGGAGAACACCGACATACGGCCCCGCTCATTGCATGAGAATGAGAGTTATCACCGCAACTACACCGACCTGTTCCCCTCGGCGTCGTTCTCTTACGTTATGGACAAACAGGGCAAATACATGGCGGCCCTTAACTATCGCCGGAGTATCAGTCGTCCGAGTTTCGGCATACTCAACCCCAAACGTACACCTATCGACAATGTCACCTATGCGGTGGGCAATCCCTATCTGTCTCCGTCGTATGCCGAGAATCTCGCACTCAACTTCACGCTCGACGGCAAATATACGTTGGGGGTAAACTATGTTCACCAGAAAGATATGTTCGGTCAGGTGGCCGTGCCAGATACAGAGAATCCGGATATAATACTCTACAAGATGGAGAACATCGACAAGTCCGATATGTTGTTAGCCACGGCCTATCTGCCTTTTATGCCTTTCAAGTGGTGGAACATAAATTTGAATGTTGCAACCGGTACCAACAGTAGTAGTTTGTCGGGAGTGAAGCGTAGCAAGCTGTTATATTCGGGGCAGGTCACTACGCTCTTCTCGTTACCGAAAAAATGGTCGCTGGAGTTAAACGGTCAATGTACAGGCAATTTCGTGCAGGGTAATATGGTTCTGGACAGACCTGTAGCCAATCTCGACGGCGCCATAAAAAAGAACTTCCTCGACGGCAAGCTCATAATGTCACTCGATGTCAAGAACATAGTCAGCACTAAAATGAATATATTGATAGACGAACCGTCATATGCCCGGAATGTCAAGTTGGCGGGCAACTCTATACGCCGTTTCGGCGTAACGCTCAAATACAACTTCAAGGCAGGTAAGAACTTCAGCGCCGCGCAGGTAGTCAAGGGCAACGCCGAGGATGCCGGGAGGTTTAATTGACGAGAGTTATGTTTCATATATTTATTGTAGTGCGACTGTTTCCATGAGATCTTGGCGATACGAAGTTCGGGCCGGAGCCTGAGTAGGGCGTAAAAGGTATGGCAGGTAAAAGATTCCGGCAGATTGTAACTTTAGATGGAGTAGTGCGTTTTAAGTATGAGTTCGGATATGAAGCGTTACGCTTGGCAGACGGACTTCTTGAAGTGTTCGTGACAGCAATAGAGTCCCATATATGTGGACGATAAGATATTACAATTGTTTTTTAATTAGTATGGATCTATAACAAAAGGCTATATAATATTTTATTTACTTTTTCCTTGTTTTGGGGGCTCTGCAGGGTCCCTTTTTTTGGTCGAATATAATAATTATTTGTATATAAATTTTATTTGTATTGTTATATTTTGTATTTTTAATGTGTAGTATTAATTAAAAAAATGTTAAAATGATTAAAGAATTAAACGAACATTTGATAGAATGGATAAATCTTCATGATGAAGATGAATTTAAATATGGTATTATTGATGAGTGGTATATGGTTAATTATCTTAAATTAGCTAGTGCTATCAAAGATGAGCCTGGGTTAAAGTTAATTGTAGATGTTAACTCTTTTACCGCGCTTGAGAATTATTCAAAAAGATTATTCCTATTGGCAGATACTATTATTGTTAGAGATACTATTATTCGTGATGATTCCAATAATGTATTTTCGTATATTCCCGTTTCAAATATATATGATAATGGAGAAAAAGTTAATAATGATAACATCCCTCCGGTTATGAATCATCCTCCTTTAGGCAATCAAGGTTATTGGACGTCTTCACAAGTTGAACTTAATAATGGATTAGTTGTTCCCGTTGCATCTAAATTTCTATCTTTTTTTCCAAAGGATTTCTATCAATGGGTATTGGGGCAAGGGAAAGATTTTCTAAAGACTGGGCAAATAGTATATGCTCCATTTATTCCGTCGTCTAAAATTGAAATGGAATTAATTAAACAAGGGTTTAGTATCCCAAAATCTTTTAATGCTCAAACTAGTTATTCTGTTAACTATGATTGGTTAGGAGTAGATGAATTACAATCATTGTTTTTGCTAAATATCCCAACTATAGAAAATATTGATATTGAGACAATGAATAAAATTAAAGAGGATAATTATGATATATATAAAGAATTCTCAAATGATTTAGTTAATTCATTGAAGAGTGTGAAATCACAAGTAGATACTTTTGATTTTATTAATGAGATAAGATATATTCAAAAGAATAAAATAGACGATAACTTAAATAAAATAAATAATATATTGGAAAAAAATAAGAATATGAGCTCATTAAGAAAACTTGGATATGCTGTAGGGTCTGTTGGTTTAAATATTCTTTCATATTTAGGATTTGATCCATGCTGTTCTATTCTAGAAAAGGTGATCTCTAAAGAAGCATCTAATATTATGGATGTATTAAGGGAAAAAAATCAACTTCAAGAAAATCCATATTACTTTCTTTGGAAAGTCATTAATAATAATGAAAGTTAATATATTGTATTTATCTATGTTATGTCTTATGTGGTGGTGTTTTTTATGTCATCTACAAATCCGCATTGATCACTACCCGCACCCCTTTCAGCTCGTCGGCGGATAGTTCGTCGAGAGACCGGCGCAGCATCGCTTTAGCTCGTGCGAGGTCGGCTCCTTTCTCCATTTTGACGGTGACGCTCCGGAGGTAGTCGCCTCTTATGCGGTCTATCATGGGTATGGCCGCATCGCCCGCGCGGCTGCCGAACAGTCGTCTGCACTCTCTTGCCAATGCGTGTGCGGCGCTTTCGACCCGTGCTATGTCGCGGTGTTTGAGGGTTATCTCTATCAGACGGAAGAACGGCGGGTACATATAGCGGCGTCTTTCGGTTATCTCGCGGTCGAACATAGAGATATAGTCGAAATTTATTACGTCGCCGACTATGCGCCTTATGTCGTGCGAGCTCTGTATTATCAGCTCTCCACGCGATCCGCCCCTGCACATGCGTCCCGCTATCTGAACAAGGAGCTGGAATGTGTGCTCCGATGCACGGAAGTCGGGAAAGCACAAGAGATTGTCGGCATTGACCACCCCCACGAGCCCTATGTTGTCGAAGTCGAACCCTTTGCTTATCATCTGAGTGCCTATTATTATGTCGGCTTCGTGTGCGGATATTTTACGCAATACCTCGCCGAGCTCGCGTTTGGATCGGGTTATGTCGGCATCGAGCCTTACCACGCGCGCTTCGGGTATGAAACGGGCTATTTTCTCCTCTATGTTCTCTGTGCCTATGCCCTCCGTGGTGATGTTGTGCGATCCGCACGATGGGCATCTGCGTACGGCCTTTTCGGCATGGCCGCAGTAGTGACATTCGAGCCGGTCTTTGCCTTTGTGGTATGTGAGCGTTACGTTGCAGTCGGGACATAATGGCGTGTATCCGCATTCGAGGCACTCCATACGTGAGCTGTAGCCGCGCCTGTTCTGAAACAGTATGGCCTGTTCGCCGGAGGCTATGGTCTCTTGCAGACGGCGGAGCAGATAGGTGCTCAGATAGCGGGTGTCGGCGTTGTATCCATTCTCGCGTTTTTCACGTGAGGCTATGGTGCGGCGGTCTATTACGGTCACTTTGGGGTTGCCGAGGCCGTTGTATCGCTCTGTGAGCGTTACGAGGGCGTATTTGCCGGTAGAGGCGTTGTGGTAGCTCTCCACCGACGGGGTCGCCGTTGTGAGCAACGCTTTGGCGCAGTGTATGCGGGCGAGCATCATGGCGGCGTCGCGGGCGTTGTATCGCGGGGCAGGCTCGCTCTGACGGTAGCCTGCATCCTGTTCTTCGTCTATCACTACGAGGTCGAGTTTCTCGAACGGCAAAGCCACCACTGCACGCGAGCCTACCGTAAGCGATCCTCCCTCCCCGTGCAGAATCAGGCTGTAGGTAGCCTGTCGCGAGGCCGGGGTGGTGCGTGAGTTGTAGACGGTCATGGTGTTTCCGAAGTGGGCGGAGAGCCTTTCGGTAAGTTGTGTGGATAGCGCAAGTTCTGGTATGAGGAGCAGGGCGTTACCCCCGTTTCTTATAGTGTCGGCTATAAGGTGCATGTATATCTCCGTTTTGCCGGCTCCCGATACTCCGTGCAGCAGAGCCGGTCGCCCATCGTCGAAAGCCTTGCGTATGAGTGCTATGGCTTCGCTCTGCGCCTCGGAGAGCGTGGGCAGGGTGCCTGTTATGGCCTCCATTTCGCTACGCTTCTGTAGCTGGCGGAAGCGTCTCGCCCCTATATTGCCCGGCGTGAGACTGAAGCTGTCGCCGGCATTCTCCTTGAATGTCTCGAGCTTCATGGTGGATGGCAGGAAGTGTAACATCACCTCGCCCAGGCTGCACATGTAGTAGTCGGCCATCCAGCGCCATAGCTCCGTCTGACGCGGTGTCACCACGGGCGACGTGTCTATAGCCGACGTTATGGGGCGCAGGTCGTCGGGGCCGTCGCCATCGTGGCACTCCGTCACCAAAGCGGCATAGACCCTGCGTGGTCCCAACTCAACGGCCACACGACACCCCACACGCACCGTCTTTTCGAGATCGGGCGGCACGCTGTAGCTCAAAAGCTGTCGTAGCGGTAGCGGGAGTATTACGTCGACGTACATCGGTTGCGGACTATGTTATAATATCCTCGAATATTTAAGGCATATCACCTTGCGTGTGTCGGTAAGGGCTTTCAGTTGGGCGAGCAGTGCCAGGCTCTCGTCGTCGGGCTCCCCGTCGCTAATGAGGCTGTCCAAACGCGAGGATATGGATAGAATGATGTTGTTGATGACTTCGAGCTTGTATAACGCTATGGTTTTGGGAACGGCGGCGGCGAGGTTCTCTCCCTCGGTTATAACCACATCGTCGTACCGCGACCATATCCGGCTCGGTTTACGGCTCTCCAGACGCATCATCATATCCACGACGAAGCCTGTGACCTCTACGTCGGGGCTGCCGATCAACTGCGCCAAACGTCTGCCGTCTTCGTCATCTTCTGCAGAGCTGTCATCGTCGGTGTTTTCGTCGGAGGGAGCCTCGACCTCTGCGGCTGTCATATCGCTTGTGGTGGCGGGAGTTTCCGTTTCGAATGCAATATCCGGTGTGCTCTTTTCGCTTGCAGGGGCCTCCTCCTTTATCTTCTGCAACAACTCCACGTAGCTGTCGAACAGCTTTTTGTACAGTGGCGATTCTATAGTGATGTTATCTACCTCCAGCTCCTCTATTATTGTGTCGGCCACGTTGAGGCTGACAGGTTCGAGACGGTGCCCTTCGGCGTCGCGTTGTTCGAAGTAGAAGTCGCGGCTACCGTAACGCAACAGATAGGTTACCAGCTCTTTTTCCAGTTCCTCGCGGGCCGACCATTTGCTCAGCTCCTCGCGTATCTCCTCCCTGCGTTTTTCCTCTATCTGCTCTTTTTGCCGATAGTTGCGCATCACCTCTCCGCCTTGGTGGCCGTCTGTTACCGATATGCGTCGGCGTTCCACTTCAGTGACGATCAGTTGCTCGTCGCTGTCGAGCATGCGTGCGCAACTGCGGGCGAATTCGGAGCGTGTTATACTGTCGGGTATGGCGGCTATGGAGCGGACGATGTCGGTGATGACTTCGGCCCGGCCCATGGGGTCGTTTTTAACCTCGTCGAGCAGAAGTCTCGTTTTGAAGGTGATGAAGTCTACCTCGTTGGAGACGATGTAGTCATTCAGCTCGGTGGCCGTGTGGCTGCGGGCGAAAGAGTCGGGGTCTTCGCCGTCGGGCAGGCTCACGCAACGGACATTGAGCCCCTCGGCGAGTATCATGTCGATGCCTCGGAGCGAGGCCTTTATGCCGGCTGCGTCACCGTCGTATATGACGGTTATGTTTTTGGTGAATCGCGAAATCAGCTTTATCTGTTCCGTGGTTAGCGACGTGCCCGACGAGGCTACCACGTTCTCCACGCCCGATTGTACCATAGAGAGCACATCGGTATAGCCCTCCACCAGTATACATCTGTTCTCCTGGGTTATACTCTTTTTGGCGTGGTAGATGCCGTATAGGGTTTTGCCTTTGTGGTAAACCTCGCTCTCCGGGGAGTTGAGGTATTTGGCCGTCTTTTTGTCGGTGCGCAGAGTGCGTCCGCCGAAAGCTATCACCCTGCCCGAGAGCGATACCACCGGGAATATTACACGCCCTGCGAACCTGTCCCAGTAACCGCCCGACTCTCGCTTGATGGTAAGGCCCGTAGCTATCAGGAACTCCTCTTTATAACCGGCGGCCAATGCCTTGAGCGTGAATGCGTCCCCCTCGGCAGGGCAATATCCGAGCGAGAATTTTTCGATGGTGGAGACGGTCATGCCACGCTCTTTGAAATAGCTCATGCCTACGTTGCGTCCCTCCGGGGTGTCGCGTAGTTGGCTTATGAAGTATTGGGCGGCAAACGAGTTGACCTCCATCATGGAGTCGCGATCGTCGTTCTTTTTCTTCTCCTCCTCGGTGGGTACACGGTCTTCCACCTCTATGCCGTAACGTTTGGCTACGTATTTGAGTGCTTCAGGATAGCTCAGCCCCTCGTGCTCCATGACGAACGTGACGGCATTGCCCGCCTTGCCGCATCCGAAACACTTGAATACGCCTTTGGCCGGCGACACCACGAACGACGGCGTCTTCTCGTTATGAAACGGACAACACGCCATGTAGTTGACGCCCTTTTTCTTGAGCGTAACGAAATCGCCTATTATCTCCACGATGTTTACCGCGGAGTAGATTCTGTCTATGGTAGCCTTGTCTATCACGGTATGCAAAGATAATGTATAAAATCGGTAATTGAAAGGGGGAGGGAAGGTCCTGTCCGTAGTGTGTATAGACGGTGGATGTCGGAGTGCGGGGAGACCAATATATGTTGCGACGATTACTCGTTTAGTAATCGTTTTTAGGTGAAATCTCTCTTTTGGGAAAAGAGGGATTACCGATGGCAAATATATGTAAAATATTGATATTCTTATAGTGTCAATGTAATATTTTGTTCCGATGGCTTTGTGTTAAAGTGAAAAATGCCGGATAGAGCTGTGTGTTGCGGGTATTAATGGTTTGATACATAACGTATCTGTTCTTTTCTGCTCTCTTTTCCCAAAAGAGGGATTGTCGGAAAACATTGTAATTGTATAGTTTACATGGGAAATAGAGCAGATTTGCGCTCGCAGGCACTCGACCTGTTGCGCTTTCCGTTAGCGGTGGTAATACTGACGGTCCATACGTTCAGTTCTAACGGTTTTATGTTACGTGGTGTCGAGTATTCGTTCGATTCTATGCCGTGTTTTATAGAGTTGAATTATTTTATAGAGGCGTTTATAAAAGGTCAGAGTGTGCCTATATACTTTTTTATATCCGGGTATGTATTTTTTCTTTGCGATGAATTTACGAAAGATGTATATGTCGGCAAGTTGAAGAATAGATGTAAAACATTGCTGATACCCTATATTATATGGAATACGGCGGCAATATTGATGCAGGTCGCATTGTTTCTGCCGTGTTTTAGTTCGCTATTGCCCGGGTTGGCAATGGTGGAGACGGATTGGTCCTTTACCGGAGTGTTGCAGTGCTATTGGAACTTAACCAAAGGTGTATTCGCCGCTTTGTATCCGGATGCCGGATCGTTATTTCCGCAGAACGTCCCATTGTGGTTCATTCGCGATTTGATGATCGTGGTGCTGTGTACTCCGTTGATATATAGGTTTTTGAAGTGGGCACGTCAATATGTGGTGTGGCTCTTAGGAGTGTTGTGGTTCGTGTTGAACTATTGGCAGTTGGGACATGTCCTGCAACTCTCTGCGGCTTTTTTCTTCTTCTCATGGGGAGCTTATGTGAGCATAGCGAAAAAAGATATGTTGGAGTATTTCGAACGCTTCTTTAAAGTGTCTTTGGTAGCCTATCCGTTGTTGTCGTTGTTGTATGTGGCTTCGGTGCACTGGTGTCCCGAGATTACCGATACGATCAAACGGCTGAATGTAGTGGCCGGACTCTTTTTCGCCTATAATGTCTCCGCGTGGCTGTTAAAACATAATGTATGCAAGGTGAGTACTTTTTTAGCGTCGGCATCGTTCTTTGTTTATGTGACACACGCATTGATATACACAAATCTTTTGAAACTGTTGTTCTATTTGTTAAGACCTGTTACGCAATTGGAGGTGATATCGGTGTATATATTTGTCGTATTGATCGCTTTAGCGTCTATATTGTCAGTGTTCTATCTTTTGCATAGGTATGCACCGCCGATTCTGAAAATTATGACCGGACGTAAGTAAGGTGTA
Source organism: uncultured Rikenellaceae bacterium (assembly GCA_910588925.1). Lineage (GTDB taxonomy): Bacteria > Bacteroidota > Bacteroidia > Bacteroidales > Rikenellaceae > CASDZP01. Next base: position 4,286 of record CAJURV010000031.1, on the reverse strand, counting down.
CGAAAACCGCCGGAGATTAGTCTATTCTTCGGCGGTTTTCGTTGGTGGTATGTATTTCGTCTTTATTACAGGTTATCGTCTCTTTTTAGTTCCTCGTCCTTTGCCTCCCTCTTTCTTCTCCTGCCGGTCTTTGCGAGGGCTTCGTTTCTTGCTCTCGAGGAGTTCGCTGCCTGTAAGGAAGCGTACCTCTTTCCCGGTGTGGTAGTCTTTGTGGGCGACCAGTTCGTAGTCGAGTTGTTTGCGTTTGAGGTCGGCGCGGAGGACGCGTATCTTTACCGCGTCGCCCAGCATAATGACGCGTCTGGAACGTACGCCTACCAAGCGGTAGTTCTCGGCGTCGAAGTTGTATGTGTCGTCCGCCATGTCGCGTACCGATACCATGCCCTCTATCTTTGTCTCGGCCAACTCCACGAACAGACCCCATTCGGTGATCCCGGAGATGAAACCGTCGAACTCCTGATCGATCTTGTCGGACATGAATTCCACCATTTTGTATTTGATAGACGCCCTTTCGGCCTCGGCAGCCCTAATTTCGCGTTCCGACGAGTGTTTGCAGAGATCTTCGTAATACTCCTTGTCTACCGATTTGCCGCCGTCGAGATAGTGTTGCAACAGACGGTGCACCATCATGTCGGGGTAGCGGCGGATGGGCGAGGTGAAGTGGGTGTAATAGTCGAACGCAAGACCGTAGTGCCCTATGTTGTCCGTGGAGTAGATGGCTTTCGCCATGGAGCGTAACGCCAATATGGAGAACAGGTTTTCCTCTTTTTTGCCCTTGATCTTGCCGAGGAAGCGGTTTAGCTCGCGGGCTATGCCCCTCTCGGACGAAGCCTCCTTGATGGTGTAGCCGAACTTGGAGGCGAATGTTCTGAAATCCTGATACTTCTCCTCGTTTGGCTTATCGTGTATACGGTAAACGAACGTAGGTGCCTTGGCGCGGCCTTTCTTTCGCGAGCCTATGAAATGCGCTACGTGGCGGTTGGCCAGGAGCATGAACTCCTCTATAAGGTGGTTGGACTCTTTCATCACCTTGAAGTAGACCCCGAGCGGTTTGCCGTTTTCGTCGAGTTTGAATTTGGGTTCGTCGCGTTCGAACGCTATGGAGCCGTTCTTGAACCTTGCGGCCCTCATCTTTACGGCCAGGCGGTTGAGAGTGCCGATCTCCTCGGCGAAGTCGCCCTTGCCGGTCTCTATCACCTCTTGGGCCTCTTCGTAGGTGAAACGGCGGTCGGATAGTATGACGGTACGCCCGAACCATTCCGACAGTATGTTACACTCGTCGTCCATCTCGAATACGGCCGAGAAGCATAACTTTTTCTCGTTCGGACGCAATGAGCATAACCCGTTGGAGAGGCGTTCAGGCAACATAGGTACTACGCGGTCTACCAAATATACGGATGTGGCGCGGTCGACGGCCTCTTTGTCGAGAAGCGACCCCTCTGTGACGTAGTGGGTGACGTCGGCTATGTGTACGCCTATCTCCCATACGCCATCGCGTATGCGTCTTATGGAGAGCGCGTCGTCGAAGTCTTTGGCGTCGGCCGGGTCTATGGTGAATGTGGTGACCTTGGTGAAGTCGCGCCGTTTCTTTATCTCTGATTGGGTTATATCTTCGGGGATCTGTTCGGCGGCCGCCTCTATGGCCTCCTCGAAGTGGTACGGCAGACCGTATTCGGCCAGTATGGCGTGCATCTCGGCATTGTTGTCGCCTGCGGCGCCGAAACGTTGTACCACACGTCCGTTAGGGGTGCGGTTGCCTTGGTCCCATGATGTTATCTCCACGAGAACTTTTTCTCCGTCCTCGGCATCCTGCAGGTCGCGCAAGGGGACGAATATGTCGAACGGCATCTTTTTGGAGTCGGTGGCGATGAACGCGTAACGGTCCGACCGTTCCACAACGCCGACGAAGCGGGTCTCCTTACGTTCCAGAATCTTGATTATGGCGCCTTGATCGCGGCCGCGTCGCTTGTGCTTCAAAAATACTATCGACACCTTGTCGCCGACGAGGGCGTTCATGCCGTTTTCCATGGCTACCACCAAATCGTCGTCCATACCCTCGGCCCTGACGTAATAGCAATATTGCGTCATGCCCGTCACCTCGGCTGGGTGCAGGTTGAGTTTATCGGGATTCATTCGGTATTTGTCGGGGCTGCACTTCGATATATATCCTCTCGACACCAGCGTATCGACGGCTTCGGCTATGTCGTGCACGGAACCTAAGCCTTTCAGACTCTTGTCTTTGGATAGTTCCTTAACGGTGAATGCGGCTACCGGTTCTTCATAGAAGTGGTATTTGACCGCTTTGTATATCTCCTCTTTGGAAAGAACCTCTTTTTTTGCTTTCTTTGACATAAATTACATGTTGATTTGGTCGGATGCCGCAGGCTGTAACCGTTTGTCGGTTATGTGTTTGGATGTGTCATCGTTACATCGTCTTATGCCTCGGCATTAGTTTCGACGAGATAAAGGTAATGATTTTTTCGTTAAGAGCGTGTTCGCGTGCCGAAACTTCGGTGGCGGTACGGCTCTTTTATTGCTGGTTAGAGTGTTATTCTTCTGAATATTAATATGAAAACATTAAAAAACTTCGCCTCTTTGGTTAAAATATCGCATACGGTTTTTGCGCTTCCTTTCGCGGTAATAGGTTTCGCGATGGGGGTGGAGTCTTTCCCCGACGGATTCTCCTGGTGGTTGTTATTAAAGGTGCTCGCGTGTATGTTTTTAGCGCGTACGGTGGCTATGGCTTTCAACCGTTATATCGACCGTGACATAGACGCTCTCAATCCGCGTACCGCATCGAGGGAGATACCGGCGGGGGTGGTGTCGCCTCGAAGCGCATTGATATTGACGGTAGTGTGTGCGTTGTTGTTCATAGCCGTTGCCGCCTCGATCAATACTCTTACTTTGGCTCTTTCCCCCGTGGCGTTGCTTTTAGTGATCGGTTACAGTTACACCAAACGTTTCACCGCCTTGTGTCATCTTATTCTCGGGTTGAGTCTGGGGGTGGCTCCCACAGCGGCGTATATATCGGTTACGGGACGGTTTGCCGCGGAGCCTCTCTTGTTGTCGTTGTTGGTGCTCATGTGGTGCGGCGGGTTCGATATAATATACGCTCTGCAGGACGAGAAATTCGATCGCGACCACGGGCTCCACTCTATCCCTGCGGCGATGGGCGCTAAGAATGCGCTTAGATTGAGCTCGTTGATGCACTTGTGTGTTGCCGCTATGGTTGTAGTGATAGGTAAACTGTATCTGCCGGAGCCTTTATATGTAGTAGGGGCGGTGGTGTTCGTCTCGTTGCTGGTGTATCAGCATGCCATAGTCAGGCACGACGATCTTTCGCGTGTGGGTGTCGCTTTCGGTACTACCAATGGTGTGGCCAGTCTCGTATATGCGTTTTTTACGGTGGCGGCGATATGGTTGAGGAGTGCTTTCTGATGGGGTGCAAGCAGGGGCGGTTGCTATAGAGGCAGTGTCATGGATTATTTAATGGGCGTGTGTTGACTTTTGCTTGGTAGTGTGTGTGTGCCCGTATGGGATAGACGTGATTCATGTCGAATGGTTAGAAGTGGATAGCGGTACTTGGCACAGTGTCAATAATATACGTAGTTTGTTCGCGGATGGATAATCAACCGTGTGAGTGCTTTTTGCTGTATCTTGCCGGGAGTCACAAGGGGTGGAGCCTGCGGGGGACCGCTTAAGCGGGAAGCTCTTTAGATTCGTGACGATGATTTAAGCGGAATAGGTCTATGATTGCTATAACTTACGCGGGCCTCCGTGCGGGGAGGCTCCGGCCCGCTCATCCCTCGTACCTCGGGATTTAACGGCGGAATTGTGTTTGATTGCCCTCGCTTCGCTCGGGCTTTCTGCTTGTGCGGGTACGCCTTGTAGCGTGTTTATGTCTGTTCGTCATATTTACGCTACTCGCTTTGCTCGGAATTTTGCTGTTAGGAATACGCCTTACGGCGTTTGGGTTTGCTGTTGTTGGGTGGCTTTCTGTGCCTTGTCTTTTGCGGTTGTGTTTAGTGTAGTTGGAAATTTATTGGCGTTTCCGCTTTAGTTTCGTCTATTTTTGTTGAGGACGTTTTTGTATTGCTCGCGCGGGTGCATCCCCGGAGGGGATGCGTTAGGGATTTTATAGGTTATGGTCGTACGGGGAGGAAGTTTTCGTGATATGCAGTTATGTACTTGATCTCTGAACGCATGAATTGTCGGTTTGTGTGCGCGGGTGTCAGTTAATGTGGGGCTGCTTCCGTCGCTTTTTAGCCACAAAAATCGCCGATCCC
>CAJURV010000030.1 GCA_910588925.1 uncultured Rikenellaceae bacterium | reverse complement strand
AATCGAAACTTCGTTTCATTGCGCTCGGCTTACCGAAAAAGTTCGGCGCCCTGCGACCTTTAGTTGTGTACGCGGGCTAGCATGCCTGCGACTTGCGGTTAATGCGCATGTCTTTGGGTGTGGAGTGAGGGTATTTGCTCGCCGGGGAATTTCCCAACTTCTGTCCGGTTAATTCGTTGCGGGTATCGCGGAGCGGCGCCTCGTGCCGCGGGAATAGGTTCGGTTGTGTACGTGTTGCTCTTACGGAGCGGGGCTTTCGCCCCGCGAGAACGGGTTTTATCTAATGCGCATATCTTCGGGAAGCGTTGTAGCATCTTTCCCGTCTCGCCAACCTGCTTTCGTTGCAATCCTATCTCCCCGCCAGATGTTTTTGCTTCTCTTTTACCTTGATATCTTCGTCCGGCTCTTTAGCATCATATACCTTAATCCCATGAAACCGATTGCCGGTGGGATTTGGCAAAAAGGGGCCGGTGTTCACACTTGATTTTACGACAAATATCATTACTTTTGTAATCGACCGGAAAGGCGATTCCGTCCGATCGTTAACAGACACCGTATGAAAGGCATAGTCTTGGCAGGGGGGAGCGGCACACGTCTCTATCCCATAACTAAAGGGGTAAGCAAACAACTGCTTCCCGTCTACGACAAACCGATGATATATTATCCCGTATCGGTGTTGATGCATGCAGGTATACGCGATATAATTATAATTTCGACCCCGGCCGATCTGCCGTCGTTCCGGCGTCTTTTGGGCGACGGTTCCGACTATGGAGTAAGGTTGGAATATGCCGAGCAACCGTCGCCGGACGGCATAGCTCAAGCCTTTCTTATAGCGGAAAGATTCATAGGCGGCGATAGCGTCTGCCTCATCCTAGGAGACAATATCTTTCAAGGTGCCGGGTTTCCTGCCATACTCAAAGAGGCGGTAGAGACGGCCGAATGCGACGATAGAGCCACCATATTCGGTTATCGTGTCAACGATCCCGAGCGTTACGGCGTGGCCGAGTTCGACTCTGCCGGCAAGTGTCTCTCCATAGAGGAGAAGCCGGCCGAACCCAAATCGAACTATGCTGTGGTAGGGCTCTATTTCTATCCCAACGATGTAATAGAAAAGGCTCGTGGCACCGCACCGTCTCTGCGCGGAGAAATAGAGATAACGTCTGTAAACCGCTCTTTCCTCGATGAGGGCAGGCTGGATGTCAAGAGGTTGGAGAGCGGCTTCGCATGGCTCGACACCGGCACGCACGATTCGCTAAGCGAGGCCTCCATATTCATAGAGGTGCTCGAGAAGCGTCAGGGGCTTAAGGTGGCTTGTCTCGAAGAGATCGCTTTCTGCAAGGGGTGGATCGACAGGGAACGGTTGCTCGCCTCAGCGCGCTCTATGGAGCAGAACCAGTACGGACGATATTTGCTTAAACTGGCCGAAAGTGAACGTTATTAAGACAGATATAGAGGGGGTGGTGATAATAGAGCCGCGCCTGTTCGAAGATAGCCGCGGATATTTCTTCGAGAGCTTCTCGCAGCGAGATTTCGATATTGACGTGCGGCATACGGTGTTCGTGCAGGACAACGAGTCGTCGTCGTCTTACGGCGTGTTGCGCGGGCTCCATTTCCAGAGGGCACCGCACGCACAAAGCAAGCTGGTGCGCGTAGTGTCGGGCAGAGTGCTCGACGTTGCGGTCGATATACGGGTAGGCTCCCCGACGTTCGGACGTCACGTGGCCGTGGAGCTATCCGCAGACAACAGACGCCAGATATTCATCCCGCGCGGGTTCGCACACGGTTTCGCGGTGCTTAGCGACCGGGCGACGGTTCAATATAAGTGCGACGCTTTCTACGCCCCCGAGAGCGAGGGCGGTATTGCATGGGACGATCCGGAGCTGGCCATAGACTGGCATGTCGATGGCGACAGGGTGGCCTTGTCGCCTAAAGATGCCCGTCACCCCCGTCTGTCCGAAGCGGATGAGTTGTTCGATTATAACACGGACTATTACGGAGAGTACAATGAGCGGTAAAACCATCATAGCGACCGGAGCCGACGGTCAGTTAGGCCGGCACTTGCGTTTGTCGTGCGCCGGATCGGCCGACCGTTGGATATTCGTCGGTCGCGACGATCTCGACATAACCGATCCCCGTGCCATCGCCCGCCTTATGGACGATACCGAAGCCTCTGCAGTGGTTAACTGCGCAGCCTACACCGACGTGGAGGGGGCGGAGAGCCATCGCGACTATGCCATGTCGGTGAACGGTACAGCCCCGGGCTATCTCGCTGAGGCTTGCAGGGAGCGGGGGGCGTTTTTGGTACATATATCCACCGATTACGTCTTCGACGGCATGTCGTGTCGCCCCTACGCCGAGGATCACCCCACATCGCCCGTCAACGCTTACGGGGTCGCCAAACTGGCCGGCGAACGGGCCGTGGCGGAGAGCGGATGCAGGTATGTCGTGTTACGTACCTCGTGGTTATACTCCATGTTCGGCAGGAACTTCGTTAAAACCGTGTTGGAGCGTACTGCCCGATGCGATAGTATGGAGGTGGTGTACGATCAGGTGGGGTGCCCCACGTATGCCGGCGACCTGTCGGAGGCCATATTCCGCATAGTGGAAAACAGGCTTTACGAAGGTAACGAGGGGATATACCACTACTCCGGCGAGGGTGTGTGCTCTTGGTTCGATTTGGCCCGTCAGACGGCGGAGTTGGCCGGACACCGCGGATTTACGATAGAGGCGTGCCGTTCGGACCGTTTCCCGACCAAAGCGCGGCGGCCCTCGTTCTCGGTGCTCGACAAATCTAAGTTCAAGGATAGGTTCGGGATAGAGATACCGTATTGGCGCGACTCGTTGGCCGTGTGCGTTAAGTATCTGGTTAATGAGCGTGTGTCCGTAGAGGGAGAGTGAGTCTCATGTTCGATACCCTGCCGCATGCCGCTTTGGCCGGAGCCTGCGGGGAATCGGGTATCGCGACGGGCAATTCGGTTTTAGCCGATGGAAAACTTGCCGGACATCGCAATATTTGAAACGTAAATAAAACTGATATGATGGCGGAGAGAAATATATTGATAACGGGAGGAGCCGGTTTCATAGGCTCCCACGTGGTACGTCTGTTCGTCCACAAATACCCCGCCTATCGCATAGTCAACCTCGACAAGTTGACATACGCTGGCAATCCGGCCAATCTCGCCGATGTGGAGGGGCGGCCCAATTATACTTTTGTCAAGGGAGATATCTGCGATATGGATGCCGTACGCGATCTGCTTTCACGCTACGATATAAACGGCATCGTTCACTTGGCCGCAGAGAGCCATGTAGACCGCTCCATAACCGACCCTCTCGCATTCGCGCGTACCAATGTCATGGGTACCCTGTCGTTGCTGGAGGCGGCCCGGGAGCAATGGGGCGGATGTTACGACGGCAAGCTGTTCCAGCATATATCCACCGACGAGGTGTACGGAGCTCTCGGCCCCGACGACGCACCCTTTTCCGAGACGACCGCCTACGACCCGCACAGCCCTTATTCCGCCTCCAAGGCGTCGAGCGACCATTTCGTGAGGGCCTACCGCGACACCTTCGGTATGCCTGCGATAGTCACCAACTGTTCCAACAACTACGGTCCCTGTCAATTCCCCGAGAAGCTGATACCGTTGTGCATCAATAACATTTTGCATCGCAGACCCATCCCCGTGTACGGCAAGGGAGACAACGTAAGGGACTGGCTCTACGTGGAGGACCATGCGCGGGCCATAGATGCGGTGTTTCACAGGGGACGGCCGGGAGAGAGCTATAACATAGGCGGCGGATGCGAACGGAAAAATATAGATATTGTAAGACGTATAACAGAGATTGTCGACAGGCTCACCGGCAAACCGTCCGGCACGAGTCTCGATCTGATAGCGTACGTGACCGACAGAAAGGGACACGATCTGCGTTATGCGATAGATTCAGCCAAACTCGCGCATGAGTTGGGATGGCGTCCGGAAGTTGCCCTCGACGAGGGGCTGGAGATGACGGTAAGGTGGTATCTCGATAACCGTGCGTGGATCGACGACATAACCTCCGGAGAGTATATGAAATACTACGATTCCATGTATGGCGGGCGATAGTGCCGTTTCGTAAAAATAACTACCTTTACGCCGTAAACATACCTTGTTATGAAAAAGATAATAGACACCATAAGGGAGAATTTTCTGCTCCGTCATATAGTATTGGCTGTTTCGTTGATTGTCATATTATTGGTTGTGACGCAGATAGTGTTGTCGATAGCCACTCGTCACGGTCAGCGTTATCATGTCCCCGACTTCAAGGGCATGACCCTCGACGAGGCCCGTCGCGCCGCAAGGAAAAACGACCTGAGGCTCGAGGTGATAGACTCCATATATGTGGTAGGCATGGCTAAGGGGGCTATAATAGAGCAATACCCCAAGGCCGGTAATGTGGTTAAATCGGGGCGTCGTATTTTTCTTACCACCAACACTCATAAGCCCAAGATGGTGCCTGTGCCCTATGTCACCGGGTTCTCTTTGAGACAGGCCAAGAACAAGATAGTGGGTGCCGGGCTGGTTATAGAACGTCTCGAATATAAGAGCGATCTGGCAACCAATAACGTTCTCGATCAGCTATATAAGGGCAAACGCGTGTCGGCAGGCGGACAGATCATGGGCGAGGTAGGCAGCGGCGTCACCCTCGTGGTGGGTATGAACCCGGTAGACCCCGACCCTTACGTGCCCGATCTGTTGGGGCTCACCGTAGATCAGGCCTGCAACAAGCTGTGGGAGGCCGGTTTCAATGTCGGCGAAATAGCCTACGACGGGGGGTATAATGCCGCTAACGCTTCGGAAGCGCGCGTATACGGCCAGTCGTTGCCGCGCCGAAGTACAGCCATGTACGGACGTACCGTATCGCTTAAAGCCTCTGCCGATAAAGCCAAGGTCGATAAGATTGCGGGAAAATAGCATGAAAGAGACGATAGATTATAACGAAGACGAGCTTTTGTCGTCGCCCCTGATCTCCGAAGACGAGGAGGGTGACGACGACAGAATGTACGAGCATTTCGCTATCGTAGTCGATAAGGGCCAAAGCCCCATGCGGGTGGACAAGTTCCTGTGCGAGCGCATGTCCGACAGGTCGCGTAGCCGTATACAGGCCGCCGCCGACGCGGGTAACGTGCTGGTGGGCGACAAGCCGGTCAAATCGAGCTACAAGGTCAAGCCGCTCGACCGTATAAGCGTAGTGCTTCCTTATCCTATGCGGGTGTTGGAGATAATACCCGAGGATATTCCGCTCGATATCGTTTATGAAGACGACGATGTCATAGTGGTTAACAAACGTGCCGGCATGGTGGTGCATCCGGGCTTCGGCAACTATACGGGCACGTTGGTGAACGCTCTCACATGGCATCTGCGCGATCTTCCGCTGTTTCGCGACGGCGACATGCGGGCGGGGCTGGTTCATCGCATAGACAAGAACACCAGCGGACTGTTGGTGGTGGCTAAGAGCGAGGGTTCGCACGCCTATCTGGCCAAGCAGTTCTTCGACCACACCATAGAGCGTCGTTACATAGCCTTGGTGTGGGGTAACATGGAGGCCGACGAGGGAACGGTGACCGGCAATATAGCACGGAGCGTCAAAGACCGGCTCAAGATGGCGGTGTACGACGATCCCGCTATAGGCAAACATGCCGTCACCCACTACAGAGTGTTGAAACGCTTCGGTTACGTCACGCTCATAGAGTGTCGTCTGGAAACCGGACGTACGCATCAGATACGTGTGCACATGGAACACATAGGCCATCCGCTATTCAACGACGAACGTTACGGCGGCGACGTCATACTCCGCGGCACCACTTTCGCCAAATACAAACAGTTCATAGACAACTGTTTCGATATGTTGCCGCGACAGGCCCTCCACGCCAAAACCCTCGGTTTCGTGCATCCGCGTACCCGCGAGCTCATGAGGTTCGACTCGGAGCTGCCGGACGATATGGCTTCGGTGATAGCCAAGTGGGAGGGATATGTAAAGTAGGATATTATCGAGAGGCTTCCCCGGCAGGTCGTTGAGGAAGGTATTTTGTCTTTAGGGGGGCGCAAACTCTTTTTTGATGTGCGTGATGTTAAGGTGATGTCGCGGGCGTTGTGGTGAGTACTTCATATATATTTTGCGGCTCGGGTAAGTTGCATTCACCATTATGACTTCGAGCCTAAAATATTAAAGTTTACATTATATGCTGGCGAGACGGGAAAAGTGCCACAAGGTTTCCTGAGGATATGCGCATTATACAAAACCCGTTCTCGCGAGGCGAAAGCCCCGCTCAGCAAGAGTAACACGTACTCAACCGAACCTGTTCCCGCGGCACGGAGTGCCGCTCCCAAGACAATGACAAGCAATTAACCGTACAGAGGTTGGGAGAGTCGTAGGCGAGCAAATCACATCACTCCACACCCGAAGAGACGCACATTAACCGCAAGTCGCAGGCATGATAGCTCGCGTACACAACCGCAGACCGCGATCGACGATTTTTGTGGCTAAAAAGCGACGGAAGCAGCCCCACAGCAACAGATACCCGCGCACACAAACCGACAATTCATGCGTTCAGAGACCGCGTATTTCGTAAACTCCATGAAAACTTCCTCCCCGTACGCCATGAACCTATAAAATCCCTAACGCGTCCCCGAAGGGGATGCACCCGCACGAGCAATACAAAAACATCCACAACAAAAATAAACGAGACTAAAGCGGAAACGCTATAAACTTCCAACTATACTAAACACAACTTCAAAAGACAAAACAAAGAACGCTGCTCAACAAAAACGAATAAAGAACGCCGTAAGGCGTACTTACGTTAGCAAAAGCCCCGAGCGAAGCGAGGGCAATGAAACACAAATTCCGCCGTTAGATCCCGAGGCACGAGGGATGAGCGGGCCGCACCTCGCGGTGGGCATGAATCCCCCCATCGGAGGCCCGCTTATACGGTTGGTTATTTATGGTATTTATCGCTCATTTCATATTCAGTTACCCTCTCTGCCCGCCGCGAGGCGCGGTCCCCCGCAGGCTCCGGCCCTGTGACCCGAACAAAAATACTGATAAAAGTACTTTCACCATGCTGAATACATCTATATAAGGAATTTGCATACCACAGCCGGGCGAAAAGTTCAGCTAATGCGCATACCGTCACCCCCAAAAAGAACGAACCGTCCCGCCAACCGAATTGCGAAAACAAAACCTGACGCCAATCCAACAAAAAAGCCGTCTCAACCTCAGTCGAAACAGCTCGAACTAAAACAAATAAGAAGGGGCGGAATAATACTCTCCGCCCCGCTCTTTTATTCGCATCCGCAATTACAATCTCCGCAACTGCAGTCTCCGCCGCAATGATGGTGCGGATAGTCGTCTTCCGTCGCTTTACGCACACCGATGATCTCGCCTGTGAAGTGCAACGTCTCGCCGGCCATAGGGTGGTTGAAGTCCATAGTCACGGTTTCGGGACCTACAGCCTTGATAGTGCCCATGAGTCTATGGCCTTCGTGATCGGCCATAGGAAGCACATTACCCACTACAAGCATGTTGTCGTCCACTTTGCCGTCTATCTCGAACAGATTCTTCGGCAGGTCTATGACATTCTCCGCTACATGTTCTCCGTAACCTTCTGCAGGCGACAGTACGAACTCGAACTTATCGCCGACGCTCTTCCCGGCTATGTACTCTTCGAACTTGGGCAAAAGCATGCCTATGCCGTAGACGAACTCGAGGGGACGTTCGGCACCGGCTTTGTCCGCTACTTTGCCGTTAACGGTAAGAGTGTAAGTCAACGACACGAATGTGTCTTTTTCAATATTCATATCAGTTTCAAATTTTAGCGTTAATCAATACTAAAAACCAAACGAAGCTATTCACAATAAATTGTCCGCCTCGCCAAATCAAACATCCATGTCCGACGCAAAGCGCGCCTGCCATAAGATGTATCCCTCCCCGATTAACCGCATATAAAGTGCCCACCCAAACGCATGTGGTATCACCTCATATCACGCTATCGGAAAGGGGTCTGCGGCCCCTTCGTTTTTGGCTACTTTTGTCGAGTGACAAAAGTAGCTCCCCGAAGGGCCGCCGGAGGCACTGCCATCCGATATACGCATATTCCGTAATTCATAAACTTTAGTTTTCAAGGGTTAATCCCGGAGAAACCGAGGATTAACCCTTGAAACTAAAGTTAACCAATTATTTATACGACTCTATCGGATCGCATGTGCAGACGAGGTTACGGTCGCCGTAGCCGTTGTCTATCTTCGATACGTAGGGCCAGAACTTGTTTTCGGCTATCCAAGCGAGGGGATATGCCGCTTTGGTTCTGGGATAGGGGTGGCTCCACTCGTCGGCCGATACTTCGGGGGCGGTGTGGGGCGCCATCACCAGTACGTTGTCGGCGGCATCGGCTATGCCGGCGGCTATCTCTTCGGCCTCGCGCTTGATCTGAACGAGAGCCGCCACGAAGCGGTCGAGCTCGGCCTTACTTTCGCTCTCGGTAGGCTCTACCATGAGGGTGTCGTGCACCGGGAACGAGAGGGTGGGAGCATGGAAACCGTAGTCCATAAGACGACGGGCGATGTCGCCGCACTCTACGCCGTAGTCTTTACGGAAATTGCGACAGTCTACGATCATTTCGTGACCCACGCGACCGCATTCGCCTGTGTAGAGGGTGTCGTATTCGCCCTTGAGAGCCGCGGCCATGTAGTTGGCGTTGAGTATGGCCATCTCGGTGGCGCGACGAAGACCGCTCTGTCCGAGCATCTTGATGTAGCCGTAGGTTATGGGCAGTATGCCGGCGCTACCCCAAGGCGATGATGACACGGCCGTGATGCCGTCGCGTCCGCCTACGCCCGATACCACTGAGTGTGTGGGCAGGAAGTCGGCCAGATGCGCGGCCACGCAGATGGTACCCACACCGGGACCGCCGCCGCCGTGAGGCATGGAGAAGGTCTTGTGCAGGTTAAGATGGCAAAGGTCGGCTCCTATGGTGGCGGGATTGGTAAGACCCACCTGCGCATTCATGTTGGCGCCGTCCATGTAGACCTGACCGCCGTTCTCGTGCACTATGCGGCACAGCTCCGTTACGCTGGCCTCGAAGATGCCGTGCGTAGAGGGATAGGTTATCATGGCGCACGACAGGTTAGCCTTGTGCTCCTCGGCTTTGGCGCGGAAGTCGTCTACGGATATGTTGCCGCGATCGTCGCAGGCCACTACCACCACCTTCATGCCGGCCATAGCGGCGGATGCCGGGTTGGTACCGTGAGCCGAAGCGGGTATCAGGGCCACGTTGCGATGACCCTCGCCACGGCTCTGATGATAGGCGCGTATCACCATGAGACCGGTGTATTCGCCCGCCGCGCCCGAGTTAGGCTGGTTGGTGACAGCGGCGAAACCGGTGATGACGGCAAGGTCGTGTTCCAAAGAGCGCATCATCTCGGTGTAACCCTCGGCCTGCGATGCGGGCACGAACGGATGCACGTTGAAGCCCGCGAGCGACAGGGGCATCATGCTTACGGCCGAATTGAGCTTCATGGTGCAGGAACCGAGCGATATCATGCTGTCGGCCAGCGATATGTCGCGACGTTCGAGCTTCTTGATGTAACGCATCATCTCGGTCTCCGAGTGATAACGGTTGAATACCTTTTCGGTAAGTATGGCACTGGTGCGCGCCTGCGAGGGGCAGAACGATATCTTCTCCTCTACGGCTGCGAGCACGGGAGCCTCTTTACCCGCATACTCGGCCAGTATGGCTATGAGGTTGTTGACCTCTTCGAGCGTGGTGACCTCGTCGCAGCTTATACGTACGGCATCCACGCGCGGGAAGCAGAGGTTGACGCCGCGGCTCTCTGCTATGGAGCGCATGCGGTCGGCCTCGGCCTCTATCTCTACGGTGTCGAAGAAGCAACGCGACGAGAGGCTGAAACCCAACTTGTCGGCAGCCTCGGCTACTGCGGCGGCGCACGAGTGGGCATGCAGGGCTATGGAGCGTATTCCCTCGGGACCGTGATATACGGCGAACATACCGGCCATAGTGGCGAACAAGGCCTGTGCCGTACATATGTTAGATGTGGCTTTGTCGCGCTTGATGTGTTGCTCGCGGGTCTGTAGCGCCATGCGGAGGGCTTTGTTACCGAGACGGTCCACCGAAACGCCTATGATACGGCCGGCCATATTACGCTTGTAGGCGTCGCGGGTGGCCAGATAGGCCGCCGAAGGACCGCCGTAGGCCATGGGAGCGCCGAAACGCTGGGTAGAGCCAACCACTATGTCGGCCCCCCACTCTCCGGGAGCACGCAACAGGGCGAGGCTGAGAATGTCGGCCACAGCCGTAACCATTATGCCTCTCTCATGAGCTTTGGCGGCAAAACCGCTGTAGTCGACTATGGCGCCGTCGGCACCCGGGTACTGGACTATGGCGCCGAACTCTTTGCCGGTGAACTCGTAGTCGGCGGCATCGCCCATGACGAGCTCTATGCCGAAAGGCTCCGAGCGTGTCAGAAGCACGTCGAGCGTCTGGGGGAATATGTTGTTGTCTACGAAGAGCTGGTTACGACCCTCCTTAACGGCGTCCCGGCTGCGGAGCGAGAACATCATTGTCATGGCTTCGGCGGCAGCGGTACCCTCGTCAAGGAGCGAACAGTTGCTTATCTCCATGCCGGTGAGCGATATCACCATCGTCTGGAAGTTGAGCAGAGCCTCGAGACGGCCTTGCGATATCTCGGCCTGATAGGGGGTGTAAGAGGTATACCATGCGGGATTCTCGAATATGTTGCGCATGATGACGGCGGGTGAAGCGGTGGGGTAATAACCCATGCCTATGAATGTACGCAAGGGACGGTTCTTCTCGGCCAATGCGCGTATGTGAGCGGCGAACTCGTATTCGCTCATGCCCTCCTCGGGGAGCGCGAGCGGCTTTTTGAGCCTGATATTCTCGGGGACCACCTGACTTATTAGCTCGTCGACGGAGCTGCAACCGATAGCTTCCAACATCTGTTCCACGTCGGCCTCCGACGGACCGATATGGCGGTTTACGAATTGATCTTTCATGGTATATTCGTTTTTTATTGTCATCTATATAACTTTGTTTATGCCGCATCAATAAACCCCTGGTGCTCATCCGAATACATGCGGCATCACCTCATGCAATGCCTCTCAAAAGGGGCTGTGCCCCCTCGTTTTGGGTACTTTGTCGAGTGACAAAGTACCTCCCCGAAGGACCCGCCGGGAGGCTCTCCACGAAGTGGCCGCCGGAGGCACAAAACAATTAGTTCGGAGGGCCAACTAAAAGGCCCTCCGAACCAATTATGCTATCGACTCTTGTACTTAGCCACGCCCTCGTTGAGGAAGTTTATGTATTCCTGAACGTTGAGGTTGTAACCGCGGGGCTGGCCGAGCTCTTTGCCGTCGTTATCGAGCAATATGTAGTAGGGCTGGCCGTTGACGCCGAAACGGGTGGTCTGGAAGTTGGCGTTGATCTTGCCGAGTGTTTTGAGCACCTTACCGTTAGGCAGGGTTATCCACTCGCTCTCGGGAAGCTCTTTCTTGTCGTCTACGTAGAGCGATATTATGACATACTCGTCGTTAAGTATGCGAAGCACCTCTTTGTCCGACCATACGTTGGCCTCCATCTCGCGACAGTTGACGCAACCGTGACCCGAGAAGTCGAGTATGACGGGCTTGCCCACCTTGCGAGCGTATGCCATGCCCTCCTCATAGTCGAAGAAGCCGTTAAGACCGTGGGGCATGTGGAGGAAGTCGCTGTACTTCTTGCCGCGCGCTTCGCTGTCGCCCGAGGCTACGCCGACGTTGCCGCGTGCCTCCATGAGGTTGAAGTCGTGGGTGTGCATGGGGGGCAGATAACCCGAGAGGGCTTTCAAAGGAGCGCCGAACATGCCGGGTATCAGGTAGACCACGAATGCGAACGTTATGATAGCGAGAATGAGTTTCTTAACCTTGATGTAAGGCTCCTCGCTATCGTGAGAGAAGCGGAGCTTGCCGAGCAGGTAGAAGCCGAGCATAGAGAATATCACTATCCAAAGGGCTATGTAGACTTCGCGGTCGAGAATGCCCCAATGGTAGGTCTGGTCGGCTACGGAGAGGAACTTGAGACCGAGAGCCAACTCAATGAAACCGAGCACTACCTTGACCGAGTTGAGCCATCCGCCGGACTTGGGCAGGTTCTTGAGCAGAGAGGGGAAGAACGCGAAGAGGGTGAACGGAAGCGCGAAAGCCGCCGAGAATACGAGCATGGTGACGATAGGCTCCCATATGGCTCCCTGCGTAGACTGCACGAGGATGGAGCCTACGATGGGACCGGTACATGAGAACGATACCAACACGAGGGTGAGGGCCATGAAGAATACGCCGACCAAGCCGCCCTTGTCCGCTTTGGCGTCGCTCTTGTTGACGAGCGAGCTGGGCAATACTATCTCGAATGCGCCGAGGAACGACGCCGCGAATATCATGAACGTGAAGAAGAATATGATATTGGGTATCCAGTGGGTGGATAGCCAGTTGAATATGTCGGCCGTTACGGCGTCGCCGCCCGCGATGTAGGTAACCATTATTATGATGGCTATGGGGAGGGTATATAAAGCTATGATGGAGAGACCGTAGAACGATGCCATGAAGCGACCGCGGCTCTTGCTGCCCGAGCTCTTCATGAAGAAAGATACGGTCATTGGCACCATGGGGAATACGCACGGAGTGAGAAGCGCGGCGAAGCCCCATAGAATGGCCGCTATTATAGTGCTCCAGAGAGTGCTTTCGCGTTTGAGCTGTCTGACCTCTGCCGGCTCGTCGGCTACCACCGTTTCATCAGACGCCTTCGCGGGTGTCGCTTCGATCGTCTCGCCGCCCTCTACGCCCGCGAGCTTGAAGATGAAATCTTCGTCGGTGGGGGGCAGGCATGTCTCGTCGTCGCACGATTGCCACTCGATATTGATCTTGAGTGTCACAGGATCGGCCGAAGTAACCTTCACACGCTGACTGAACGTAACGGAGTTCTCGAAGTAACCTATCTCCATGCCGAAGCCGTCGTCGAACTTGCGTTTAGGCTCTACGGAGGCTACGATGCCGTCTACCAGCTCCACGCCCGGAGTATCGGTTACGGTTACCGTAGTGGGGTTGGGACCGTCCTGATAAGGCCCCATGTCGTACATGTGGAAAGGTTGTTCTATGGTCGCAGTCATCTGTAGCAGGTAGTACCCGTCACCGTTGTCTACGGTAGCCTGCTTCCAGCTTACAGGCTCCATTATCTGACCGTTAGCTACCAAAGCTACCAGAAAGGCTGAAAAAGTCAATAACAGCGATTTGAATTTCATCGTAAATTTTTGTTATTCAGTTTAAAAGTCATTAGTCTATTTTATCTCCCAATCGGTTCCGTCTTTCCTGTCTTTGACGGTGACGCCCATACGCGCCAGCTCGTCGCGGATCTTGTCGGATACGGCCCAATTCTTCTCCTCTTTGGCTTGTTTGCGCACGTCGAGTATCATGGCTATGAGGCCGCCTATCAGCTCCTCTTCGTTCTTCTCCATCTCCGGCACGAGCCCCAAAAGGTCGGTAACGACAAAGCGGAACTGGCTCTTTAGCGATTCCAAATCGTCTGCAGTCAGTGTCTGCGAGCCGTCGTGCAGTTGGTTGACCACTTTGACCCATTCGAAGAGCGTCGCTATGGCTACCGGACTGTTGAGATCGTCGCAGAGCGATTCCATGCACTCGTCTTTCAGTTTCGAGACATCGACGGTGGATTTGTCCGACGGTGTTATCTTGTCGAGCGCGGCCATGGCGTTCATAAGACGTTCCAACCCTTTTTCGGCTGCCGATAGCGCCTCGCTCGAGAAATCGAGGGTGCTGCGGTAGTGCGCCTGCAGGATGAAGAAACGGATAGTCATGGGCGAATAGGCCTTGTCGAGCAGCTCGTTATCTCCCGAGAAAAGCTCTTCGAGGGTTATGAAGTTGCCGAGCGACTTGCCCATCTTGCGTCCGTCGATGGTTATCATGTTGTTGTGCATCCAGTAACGGACCGCCTCATGGCCCATGGATGCGGTGCTCTGGGCTATCTCGCACTCGTGGTGCGGGAATATGAGGTCCATGCCGCCGCCGTGTATGTCGAAGCGGTCGCCGAGGTATTTACGGCTCATGGCCGAACACTCCAGATGCCAGCCGGGGAAACCGTCGCTCCAGGGAGACGGCCATCGCATGATATGTTCGGGCGCAGCCTTTTTCCATAAGGCGAAATCGTAGCTCTTGCGTTTGTCGCTCTGGCCGTCGAGATCGCGGGTGGCAGACAGCATCTCGTCGGTGGAGCGGCCGGATAGCTTGCCGTAATTGTGGTCGCGGTTATATTTGTCGACGTCGAAATAGACAGAGCCGTTGCTTTCGTAGGCATAACCGGCGTTAAGAATCTGTTTGACCAGCTCTATCTGCTCTATTATATGGCCCGAGGCTTGGGGTTCTATGGACGGAGGAAGCACTCCGAGACGTTTCATGGCGTCGCGGTAACGGTTGGTATAGTATTGAGCCACCTCCATAGGTTCGAGCTGTTCGAGACGCGCTTTTTTTGCCAGTTTGTCTTCGCCGTCGTCCGAATCGTGCTCCAAGTGACCCACGTCGGTGATGTTGCGCACGTAACGCACCTTGTAGTCGAGAGCCTTTAACAGACGGAACAACAGGTCGTAAGTTACGGCCGGACGCGCGTGACCCAAGTGCGGATCGCCGTAGACGGTGGGACCGCATACGTAAAGACCGACGAAAGGAGGATTATACGGAACGAAATCCTCTTTGGTCCTGCTCAGAGTGTTATATAATCTGAATTTCATAAAAATACGCTATCGAAAAGCAAAGATATGTATTTTTTTTAAAACGATTACAATTCAATGCATATAGTTGGATTATCGGTTACAGCCGATATGATTTAGGCCGGGAGATTGTTGTTTTTGCTTAGAGTGGATGACATTGTATGAAACGGGCGATAAAACTATAGGGCGGGGCTCCGATCGGACGTGTTTTGCCCACCGCGAGGTGCGGCCCGCTGGTCCTTGTTTTACAGATCGTCAATCTTCATCGTCCTTGCTTTGCCCGAATGGGACAAACACAATTACTTATGACAATTATGCCATGTGGTTAGTATGCTTTTAGCTGTATATTGTCCGGCTTCAACAAGGGACGGAGCCTGCGGGGGACCGTTTAAACGTGACGCTCTTTCAATTCCTAGCGGTGATTTAAGCGGAAAGGTCTATGATTGCTGTAACTTACGCGAGCCTCAGTCGGGGGAGATTTATGCCCACCGCGAGGTGCGGCCCGCTCATCCCTCGTACCTCGGGATTTAACGGCGGAAGTTGTGTTTGATGCCTCTCGCTTAGCTCGGGGCTTTCTGATTCTCGCTCGGGCTTTCTGCTTCTGCGAATACGCCTTACGGCGTTCTTTATTAGTCGTTGTTGGGCGGTGTTCTGCGCCTTGTCTTTTGCATTTGTGTTTAGTGTAGTTGGAAGTTTGTATTTTTTCGGTATTAGAAGTTGCTTGTTTTTATTGGGGACGTTTTTGTATTGCTTGTGCGGGTGCATCCCCTTCGGGGACGCGTTAGGGATTTTATAGGTTCGGTGCGTACGGGGAGGAAGTTTTCGTGGAGTTTGGGAAATACGCGGTCTCTGAACGCATGAATTGTTGGTTTGTGTGCGCAGGGTTCAGTTAACGTGGGGCTGCTTCCGTCGCTTTTTAGCCACAAAAATCGTCGATCCCAGTCGTGAGCCATCCTCACGTACACCGAGTACGCTCCGGTGGCGCACGACCGCGATCGACGATTTTTGAGGTCTAAAAACCTTCGGCGCCCTGCGGTCTGCGGTTGTGTGCTCGGGCAAGAATGCCTGCGACTTGCGGTTAATGCGCATATCGTTAAGCTCCAGTGTTTTTTATCGTCTCGCAAGGGGTTTCCCCAACCTCTGTCCGGTTAATTCGTGGAGGTTATCGCTGAGCGGCACCTCGTGCCGCATAAGTGGCTTTAGCTAATGCGCATACCTTCAGTGCGCTTTGTAGCATTTTACCGTCTCGCCAACCGTAAACCGCATTGAATTTTCGTCGCGAAACTATGATTACTACCCTGAATCTATCCGAGCCGCAAAATGAACATGAAGCGCCCACCGTAATATCCTCTGTTTCACTTGTCGTCACGTACATCAAAAAGGGGGCTGTACCCCCTCTTGTATCTTAAAAGATTTTGTCTATTTTTGTATCAAGATAGTCGCCATACCTGAAAACGGCGGCATCTTCGTTTTAACGATATATCCTGCTACGAGCCTAAAATTCAATCCCATGAAACTGAGATCTATTCTCGTCGCCATGTCGTTGTCTATAGCGACGTTTTTCGCCGTCACAGGGTGCGACGACGCATCCGCCGACAGTGTGTCTTTCAACTCCAACGTATCGGCGTTCACCTCGGGACGCATCTCGCGGTTCAGTCCGGTCTATCTCATCTTCAACCGCGACATCCCCGCCGATAAGGCCACGACGGAATTCATAAAGAAGATCATGACCGTGAAACCCTCCGTAAAGGGTACATGGAACATCGACGGCACCAACGCGATAGTGTTCACTCCGGACGGCTCTTTCGACAGAAACACAGTCTACAATATAACCGCCGACATAGGCGACCTCTTCGATATAGAGGATAAAGCCGAACGCCGGTTCTCTTTCGCCGTAGAGACCGCACCTCTCACTATGACCGCCTCGCTCGACGGCATAGAACAGCACGAGAACGGCGACACGATACTATACGACGTCACCGCAACGGTAACCACCTCCGACCGTGAGGACGCAGCACTGATAGAATCGCTCGTAGGAACTTCGGAGAATGAAATAGCCGAATGGACCCACAGCAACGACGGCACACGCCACACACTCATTGTCAAAGACATAAAGGGAGCGGAAAAGGCGCGTATCATCACCCTTTCGGTAATCTCCGACAAAGAGGGGGCGACCAAAGGGGAGATACTCGAGGTGGAGATACCATCCGCCGCCGACTTCTCGGTATACGGCGTCGACTATGTGACCGACCCGTCGGAATACATAGAGGTGACTTTCACACAGACCCTCGATCCCAAACAGGATATGTCGGGCTTAGCCTATCTCGACGGAGGAGGCGAGGAGCGCATCGTAAAAGAGGGGAACAAACTGCGGATATATCCTAGCGAACGACACGCAGCCTACACGTGCGTCAACCTCGATGAGAACATACGCAGCGCCAAAGGCAACACCCTCGGAGAAAATCTCTCTTTCAAGGTAGACATAAGACCGTTGCTACCGTCGGTGGAGTTCGTAGACGAGGGTGTGATAGTGCCGCAATCGGGCAAGGTGGCAATACCGTTCAGCGCGGTATATCTGCGCGGGGTACAGGTGCGTGTCATCAAAGTGCTCGAGAAGAACATGGGTCAGTTTTTGCAGGAGTGCGACATAGACGGCAATTCCGAAATAATGCGGGTGGGACGCTTGGTGGCTCTCAAAACGGTCATATTAGGACAACAGGACGATCCGGGACTCACCAAACGCAAGATATACGCCCTCGACATCACCGACCTTGTCGACCCCGAACCCGGAGCCGTATACAGGGTGGAGCTGTCGTTCGACCGCAACCTGTCGGTCTACCGCCCCTGCGACGACGAGTGGCAGACACTGTCCGACGAACAGATAAAGGCCTCCGACGAGGCGTTATTCAAATCGGAGGCGTCGCGCTTCGATAACTACGGATCTTACTACTACCGCTATACCGACTGGAGCGGCTACGACTACAAGCAATCCGACAACCCGTGCTCCGAAAGCTACTATATAGACAACGGCAGAGGCATTGGCAAAAACATATTGGTTACCGACATAGGTCTGATAGCCATGGCCGGAGACGAGGGCGACCTTACGGTACTGGCCCGTAACATAGTCGATACCCGTCCTATGAGCGGAGTAAAAATAGACGTTTACAGCTTCCAGCACCAGAACATAGGCACCGCCACTACGGACAATGCCGGCGGCGCCGTCATAAAATGCAGCGGCAAACCGTTCTATCTGATCGCCTCTCAGGCCGGGCAACGCTCCTATTTGCGTCTGACCGACGGCTCCGCCCTATCGTTGAGCTCTTTCGACGTGTCGGGACAGGTGGTGCAGAAAGGCATCAAGGGCTTCATATACGGCGACAGAGGCGTATGGCGTCCCGGCGACACCGTCCACTTGGGCTTCATGCTTAACGACCGCGAAGGCAAGATCCCGGCCGATATGCCGGTGGTAATGGAGCTATACACCCCCGCGGGCCAGCTCTACGCCACCCGTACCTCCACGGGCGGCAAGATGGGAACATACGCATTCGACTTCCCTACGGAACAGGATGCGGTGACGGGTAGCTGGTCGGCCAAGGCGAGCGTAGGCGGAGCCGTGTTCGAGAAGAGGTTGAGAATAGAGACCATAAAGCCCAACCGTCTCAAAATAGACCTTTCGTTCCCCGACGGTATGATAATGCGCGGCAAGGCCCAAAGCGGCAAGTTGCATGCCGAATGGCTGCAGGGAACCACGGCCCGGGCGTTGGAATACACCGTAGAGGGCTCGTTCTCAAGCGGCGTCACACGGTTCAAAGGATTCGACAAATACACGTTCGACGACCCCACCAAGAGATTCACCGACGACAAAACACTCATAGCCAAAGGCAAACTGGACGATAACGGCAACGCTACCGTCACCGTCGATCTCGACATGGGACGACGTGCTCCCGGCATGCTCGACGCCAGCCTCGTAACACGCGTGTTCGAAGAATCGGGACAGTTCAGCGTAGACGGCACCACGGTACGTTACTCGCCCTACAGCCGTTACGTAGGCATACAATCTCCCCAGAAAGGACGCGACCAGCTCGACACCGACAAGACATACGACTTCCCGTTGGTATCGCTATCTCCCGAAGGCAAGCCGCAAGCCGGAACCGGCATATCGGTAAAGGTATACAAGGTCAAATGGCATTGGTGGTGGAGCTCGGACGAAAGCTATCTGGCCGATTACACCTCGAGATCGTATAACCAGCCTGTCTCTACCGTCAGCCTCACCACCGACAACGGCGGCCGGGCATCGTTGAAGCTAAGATTCGCCAAAGAGGATTGGGGAACATACCTGATAGTAGCCACCGACATTGCCAGCGGCCACTCCGCCGGTATCATGAGCTACTTCGACTGGCCCGCATCGGAGGGCAGACGCTCCGTAGAGGGAGGCGAGGAGGCCGCCATGCTCAACCTCAAAGTCGACAAGGAGAGCTATGCCCCGGGCGAGAAGATAAAGGTGACCTTCCCATCGTCGGCACAGAGCCGCGCCATTGTCGCCATAGAGAACGGCACACGCGTACTCTCTGTCGACGACCACGCATGCACCGGAGGCACCACCACATTAGAGATAGAGGCTACCGAGGCGATGCAGCCTACGGCCTACATATCGCTTACCCTGTTACAACCGCATGCCGCCGCCAACGACATGCCCATTCGCATGTACGGTGTGGCGCCCGTGAGAGTAATATCTCCCGATAGCCGGTTGGAACCCGTCATAACGGTAGCCGACCGACTCGAACCAGAGAGCGAATATACCGTCTCCGTCTCCGAAAAGAGCGGCCGGGCCATGTCGTACACCCTCGCCATAGTGGACGAAGGGTTGCTCGACCTGACACGCTTCGCCACCCCCGACCCGTTCGATGCCTTCAATGCCCGCGAAGCTCTCGGCGTACGCACATGGGATGTGTATAAATACGTGGCTGGAGCATACGGGGGACGCATAACCGGTATGTTCAGCATAGGCGGCGACGATGCCCTCGGCTCCGGCCCCAAAGCCATAGTCAACCGTTTCACACCAGTAGCGGAGTTCTGCGGACCGTTCGTACTCTCGTCGGGCAAACAGAAGCATACTTTCAGAATGCCCAACTACAACGGACGCGTGCGCGTTATGGTGGTGGCCGGAGACGGTAGGGCCTACGGCAACGCCTCGAAGAGCGTGACCGTGAGCAAGCCGGTAATGATTCTCGGTACCCTGCCGCGCGTGATAGGCGTGGGCGAGGAGATGTCGGTGCCCGCCACCGTGTTCGCCACCGAAAACGGCGTAGGACGCGTAGAGGTTTCCATACAGTGCTCCGACGGTATGACAGTGACAGGACCGAACAGACAAAGCGTATCATTCGACAAGGCCGGAGACAAGACTATCCCCTTCCGCATAACCGTGGGCGACAAACCCGGCAAAGGCACCGTAAGACTGACGGCCACCGGAGGAGGTAAAAGCTCCGTGTACGAGACCACGATAGAGATACGCTCCGTAGCCACACCTGTAACGGAGAGCAAGACATTCGCCATAGAACCCGGAAAGAAGATATCGCAGAAGATTACCATGCCCGGGGATGCCGGCACATGTTCGCTCGCCTTGGAACTCTCCTACATGGCGCCTATAGATTTGTCGCGCCACCTGCGATACCTCATAGGCTATCCTCACGGATGTATAGAGCAGATAACATCGAAAGCATTCCCGTTGCTCTATCTGCCTAAGATAGCCGAACTTACGCCGGAGCAGAAATCGACATGCCAACAAGCTGTCATGGAGACCATACGCCGTATGCGTTCGTACCAGACCCCTGACGGAGCGTTCGCCTACTGGCCAGGCTCTCTCGACGGTAACGGCTGGGGCACCGTCTATGCCACCCATTTCCTGACCGAAGCGGCGGCTAACGGCTACAACGTGCCTCAAGCGCTCAAGAGCAACGCCCTTGGCAACCTGCGCAAAATGGCCTCGGCATGGAAAAGACACAGCGGCTACAATGCCGCCTCCGAAGAGCAGATACAGGCCTACAGGCTCTATGTGCTTGCTCTCAACGGCATAGCCGACAAGGGTGCCATGAACAGGCTCCGGGAACAATCGTCGCTGACACCGTCGTCGCGTTACATGCTCGCCATGGCCTACATGTTAACGGGACGCAAGGATATAGCCGCCGGGCTGATGAACAAGACCACCGAGCTTGGCTACGACTACAGCCGTGACCTCACTTTCGGCAGCCCGTTACGCGACAAATCCATAGTTCTTCTGGCCCTCATGGCCGCAGGGCGCGACGCCGAAGCCATGGCACTATCCAACGACATAGCGCGCGAGTTGTCATCGTCGTCATGGTATAGCACACAGACGACCGCTTTCGCACTAATGGCGGCGGCGAAACAGGCCGAACGTACCGGACAGGGCGAAGGACTCGATCTCACGTACGAATGCGGGCGTGTAAAAGGCACCGTATCGACAGGCAAGCACGTGTGGAGCGCCACTATCGTAGAGAACGGCAAGAACACTGCCGACCTCGAAATAGTCAACAAAGGCAAAGCCACAGTCATGGCCCGGACGATAGCATCGGGAACGGTGGTAGGCGGTATCGTATCTCCGGCATCGAACGGCATAGAGCTGTCCGTACGCTATTTCGACGCCAACGGCAAAGAGATAGACATCGAAAAGATGGAGTCAGGGACATATTTCACATCGGTAGCAACAGTCAAAAACACCTCGGCCGTAGCGGTACGCAACCTCGTCCTCTCGCAGATATACCCCTCGGGATGGGAGATACTTAACACCCGATATCTACAGGGCGGACGCGACGATAAAGGGTTGTTGTCGTATCAGGATATACGCGACGACAGGGTTTACAGCTATATAGACGAGCTGCCGGCCGGGAAATATGTAGCTGTCAGGATAAATCTGTGCGCCGTATATTCAGGACGGTTTTATATGCCGGCTGCCACATGTAGCGCCATGTATGACGCCGCCATATCGAGCAATACCGCCAGCGCATCCGTAGTTGTGGAATAAGAGAGGGTTCGCAGCTCCTTTCAAGGTACGTGATATGCCGTATATGTGGCCTCATTGTATGCTATGCGTATTGCGGCACTTTCGCTCTGATGGGAGAGATATGGTTATATCGAGTGGTCATAATGCTTTTAGCGGCATCTTATTCGGCGCCACAGGGACGGAGCCTGCGGGGTATGGCCAGTTCGTACCTTTCGCTTCGGGTCCGCTAAACGGCAGGTATTTAACTGCTCTCGCTTCGCTCGAGCTTTGATGTGGGGAGTAACCCCTTGCGGCATTTGCGGTTGGCAGACGGTAATTTTCTTTTGGCTTGGTGGTATGCGCATTAGCCGTACCAGTATCTTTGTTTGCAATTTCTATTCGTAGTGGTTATAATTGTTTCAGCGATACCTTGCCCGGTGACACAAGGGCCGGAGCCTGCGGGGGACCGCTTAAACGTGACGCTCTTTCAATTCCCAGCGATGATTTAAGCGGAAAGGTCTATGATTGCTAATACTTACGCGGGCCTCCGTTGGGGGAGGCTCCGGCCCGCTCATCCCTCGTACCTCGGGATTTAACGGCGGAATTGTGTTTGATGCCTCTCGCTTCGCTCGGAATTTTGCTGTTGGGAATACGCCTTGCGGCGTTCTTTATTAGTCGTTGTTAGGGGGGGCTTTCTGTGCCTTGTCTTTTGCAGTTGTGTTCAGTGTAGTTGGAAATTTATTTACGTTTTCGCTTTAGTTCCGTTTATTTTTGTTGGGTACGTTTTTGCATTGCTCGTACGGATGCATCCCCTTCGGGGACGCGTTAGGGATTTTATAGGTTCGGCTCGTACGGGGAGGAAGTTTTCGTGAAGTTTGGGAAGTACGCGATCTCTGAACGCATGAATTGT
>CAJURV010000029.1:15084-23794 GCA_910588925.1 uncultured Rikenellaceae bacterium | reverse complement strand
ATTTTCAGTTAAGTTCAATAACTTCCGGTGAGCACATTCGCTCCGGAGGCGCACGCCCGCGATCGACGATTTTTGAGGTCTAAAAAACTTCGCTTCGCGCACTTTTTCTCGCCTCGGCAATCGAAACTTCGTTTCATTGCGCTCGGCTTACCGAAAAAGTTCGGCGCCCTGCGGTCTGCGGTTGTGTACTCGGGCAAGATGCCTGCGACTTGCGGTTAATGCGCATATCGTTAAGCCCCAATGTTCTTTATCGTCTCGCCAGCGGTTTTTCCAACCTCTGTTTGGTTAATTCGTGGCAGTTATTGCGGAGCGGCACCCCGTGCCGCGAACAGGTTCGGTTAAGTACGTGTTACTCTCGCGGAGCGGGTCTATCGCCCCGCTAGAGCAGGTCCTATCTAATGCGCATATCTTCAAGAAACATTATGGCATCTTTCCCGTCTCGCTAGCCAATAGTGTAAATGTTTAACCTTTCATTTATAGGATATTACACAACTAAACAAAACTTTCTCTGGCCGCAAAAATATACATGAAGTGTTCACTTCAACATATTCGGCTTCACTGAATATCACGCACATCAAAAAGGGGACCGCGTCCCCCCCCGAGTGATAAAAGTAATACTCCATGGAACGGCTCCCGTCGGGGAGTTTACCCAAGAGATAAATTTAACAAAGCCTTCGTCAAATCCCTTTCTTGAATCTCATAGGCGACACTCCTACATGCCGTTTGAAGAATTTACCGAACGACGATTGATCCGAAAATCTAAGTCTGTCGGCTACTTGTTGCGCTGTGGAGTCGGGTTCGCGTAATATGGTTATGGCTCTCTCTACGAGCATTTCGTCTATTATCTCTCCGGCCGATTTGTTCAATACCGACTTCAGCACCTTGGAGAGATAGTGCGGCGTGACGCATAGACGGTCGGCGTAATATCCGACGTCGTGATGTTCCTCTACGTCGGACATCAACAGCTCCACGAACCGGCCGACCATCCTCTCCTTACGGTCATAGACGCTTTTTTCCGGAACTATTCTTACGTGGGTCAATACAATGTTTATGTTTTCGTAAAGGAACGTCATTATGGCCATGCGGGTGAGTTCCACGCAAAACAGATTCTTGTCGTCGGAGAAGCGATGTTCTATCTCCTCCATACATCTGCGTATCACCTCGAGGTCGTCTCCCGAGAATCCGACCGTACGGTAGTGCCGCATACTCATCAGTTGAGGTATGGAGAGTATTTTGCGCCCTTTTATCATGTTGTCGGCAAAACGTTTGGATATCATCAGCATATATCCGGATGTGTCGCGGGAGGCTGTCAGTCGTAGAGTGCGCCCCGTCATGGGTATGCACATGAAGTTGTTGCCGCCGGCCTCGCATACTACCGGCGTGTCTATTACGGCCTCTACCTTTCCGCCTGTGAGCAACAGGAATACCATAGCGGCATTCTTGTGCGACGGAAGGTGTACGGTGTTGAGGCCGTGAAGAAGGTCGGCTTCGAGACGGTGGTCTATCCGGGCGAATACCACTTCGTCCTCTATCGAATATATTTCGGGCGATTTGTATATGGAGGAGCGTTTCTTATCCATGGGCATGAGTGTAAATTTTATACAGTCACTTTCGGTCCGGACGTCTTCTTGCCTCGACGATCAGTGCGGGTCCTATAAAACGTAATGTCCGATCAGGTTGTTCACGGCACAAAAAGGCAAAACAGTCGTCTGTTTCGAACCATTATAACGACAAATATAGTCGGAATTAAAACAAATCGGATATATTGTTTCGATATAAACCATTATAGCCCCGCTAAAGCCGATTGCGGTTCGGCAAATTAGATGCACCTTTGTACCGGTTATATAATATCCGTAATAGAGATATGAAACAGTTGAGAGTGATATTATCGGCGTTCGTCGCGGTATTCGCCGCAGTGGCTCCGATAGGTTTGCTGGCGCAGGAGAGCACTGTTCTCACGCTCGACGAGGCTATAGAGATAGCCTTGAGCGAAAGCCCCGTCATACGCATAGCAGACAAGGAGATAGAGAAGACAGGCTACGCGAAAAAGGGCGCCTACGCGGCTCTCTATCCACAGATAGACGCTTCGGCCTCGTACCAGCGCACCATTAAAAAACAGGTGATGTACATGGGCGGTTTCGGAGACGGCATAGAGATAGGGACCGACAACAACTGGAACGGAGGGTTCAGCGCCTCTATGCCGCTCGTTAACGTAGGGCTGTGGAAGAGTCTCAAGATATCGGCGATGGATGTGGAGTTGGCGGTAGAGAAAGCCAGAAGCTCTCGCATAGACATGATAGAACAGGTCTCCAACGCTTTCTACGCCGTGTTGTTGGCTGCCGACAACCATCGGGTATATAAGGAGATATACGACAACGCACAGAGCAACTACGGCAACGTCAAGCAGAAGTTCGACGTGGGACGCGTATCGGAATACGACCTCATAAGCGCCGGTGTCGCTGTCAAGAATGCCGAGCCGGCCATGTACGACGCCGAGAACAACAAACGGATAGCCCTTTGGCAACTTAAAGCCCTTATGGGTGTGGACCTCGACATGGATATAGAGTGTGCCGGCGATTTGGGCGATTACCGGGATATAATGACGGGTGCGGTGCAGGATATGTCGATAGACGGCAACAGCACCCTCGCCCAGTTGGAGATACAGCGCCGTCAGCTCGATAAGAGCCTCGAGGTTACCAAGGCGGCGGATTATCCCACTCTCGGACTTATGGCCAACTACCAGTGGAGCAGTATGGATAATACGTTCAAGTTCCGAAAATATCGTTGGATACCCTACTCCGTAGCCGCCATAAGTCTCAACATACCCATATTCGCCGGAGGCAAACGTCGTTCCGACATCAGGCAGGCGGAGAATGGCATAGAGAGTCTCGCATTGCAGCGCGAAAATATCGAACGCGGGCTTCATGTGGAGATGTTGCAACAGAGCAGCCGTATGCAGACGTGCGTGCGTCAGCTGGAGGCTGCCCTCTCGAGCGTGGACGAGGCCCAGCGCGGTTACGACATAGCGGTAAGGCGCTATGAAGTGGGTGGAGGCACGCTGTTGGAGATAGACAATTCGCAGTTGGCCCTCGCTCGTGCCCGCCTCAATCTCAACATGTCCATATACGACTATCTGGTGGCGCAGAACGCTATCGACCGCCTGCGTGGCAAGTACGACCGACAGGATAAATAATCACGGAAAAACATCATATAATGGAAAGAAGATATATAAGAAAAGCTTTGTTACTGTGCTTTGCGGGTCTGTTGTCCTCTTGCGGGGAGAACGGTTCGCAGGCGGTGGAGGAACAATCTCTCCCGACGGTAACCGTAGGTGTGGCCGCAAGGCGCGACGTCGATCAGGCCAGTACGTTTACCGGCACCATAGAGGCGCAGGTATCCAATAATATAGCGCCACAGAGTCCTGCGCGTATAGGTCGCATATACGTGGAGGTAGGCGATCGTGTAAAAAAGGGTCAGAAACTCGTGGAGATGGACGGGGCCAATTTAGCCCAAGCCAAGGTGCGTATGGAGAACGACAAGGCGGAGTTCGAGCGGGCCGACGAGCTGTATCGTATAGGCGGCACCTCCAAGTCGGAGTGGGACGCCCGTAAACTGGCTTACGACGTATCACGCACCAATTATGATAATCTCAGCGAAAACACGGTGCTTCTCAGTCCCGTATCGGGTGTGGTTACGGCCCGTAATTACGATAGCGGCGACATGTACTCGGCCGCCAGTCCCATACTGACGGTGGAACAGATACGTCCCGTGAAGCTCAAGGTGAACGTGTCGGAGGTGTTGTTCACCAAAGTGAAGAAGGGCATGGAGGTCGATGTCACCACCGACGTGTACGGCGACAGACGCTTCAAGGGGCATGTAGGTATAGTATATCCCACCATCGACCCTGCCACCCGTACGTTCCCCATAGAGGTGCGCATAGATAACGCCGACGAATCGGTGCGTCCCGGCATGTTCGCCCGTGTGGAGCTCACGCACGAGGTAGCCGACCGTGTGGTTATCCCCGACAGAGCCGTCGTAAAACAGACAGGTTCCGGCGATAAGTACGTCTACATCGTTCGAGGAGGCAAGGCGCAGTTCGTAAAGGTGGAGCTGGGGCGGCGTATGGATGCGCTATACGAGGTGATCTCCGGCGTAGAGGAGGGCGACACCGTGGTAGTGACCGGACAGACGCGTCTGAACGACGGCATGGAGGTGGAGATCGTCGAGTAGCGCGGGCTTCGGCCTCGTCGCAGCGTGATCGTAACGATACGGAGATCGTAGTGATTTGGGTTGCGATAAAATCCCGATCGTAAAAGCGGCATGCCGTTCGGGGCGGGAGTACGGCCCGGCCGGGTTTTATTCGTCAGCCCCGAAAAGAGAAGTTAACGTTAAACAGACTTGTAAAATATGAGTTTATATAAATCAGCCGTAGGCAGACCCGTCACCACCATGCTCGTATTCGTGGCGGTTGCCATACTCGGGCTTTTCTCATGGAGCCGTCTGCCTATAGACCTGTTGCCCGATATAGAGACCAACGCCATTATGGTGATGACGACCTATAGAGGCGCCAGTGCAGCCGACATAGAGACCAATGTGACGCGTCCGTTGGAGAACATTCTCAACGGTGTGAGCGACCTCAAGCACGTATCGTCATCTTCAAAGGAGAACATATCCGTGATAACGCTCGAATTCGAGTACGGCATAGACATAGACGTGGCGACCAACGACGTGCGCGACAAGCTCGACATGGTGGTATCCGCCCTGCCCGACGAGGCCGACACTCCCATAATATTCAAGTTCGGCACCGACGACATCCCCATCATGCTTTTGTCCGTGTCGGCGAAGGAGAGTATGGCCGGTCTCTACAAGATACTGGACGACAATGTGGCTACTCCGCTGGCTCGTGTCAAGGGGGTGGGGACCGTATCCATATCGGGTATTCCGGAGCGCGAGATACAGGTCTATTGCGACCCTCTCAAGCTCGAAGCCTACGGTCTCACCATAGAGGGAATAGCGTCGGTCATATCCGCAGAGAACAGAAACGTGCCGGCCGGTAGCTTCGATATAGGCTCGGAGAGTTATTCGCTGCGCGTGCAGAAAGAGTTCACGGCCGCCGACGAGATGCTCGATCTCGTGGTCGGTTCCGCCGAGGGCGCTCCGGTATATCTGCGCGATGTGGCTACGGTGACCGACACCCGCGAGGAGCGCGCGCAGGAGGTATACACCGACCGGGAGCTCGGCGGCATGATAATGATACAGAAACAGTCGGGCGCCAACTCCGTGGAGATAGCCCGCAAGGTGGAGGAGATGTTGCCCAGAATAGAGAAGAACCTCCCCTCCGACATAAAGATAGGCACTATAGTCAACACCTCCGACAATATCCTCAATACCATCGACTCGCTCACCGAGACCATCTCCATAACCTTTGCGGTGGTTATGCTCGTGGTGTTCGTTTTCCTCGGACGTTGGAGGGCTACGTTCGTGGTGGTGCTCACCATACCCATATCGTTGCTCTCGGCGCTCATATATCTGCTCGTGTCGGGCAATACGCTCAATATCATATCCATGAGTGCCTTGTCGATAGCCATAGGCATGGTTGTCGACAACGCCATAGTGGTGCTGGAGAATATCACCACCCACATAGAGCGCGGCAGCCGTCCCAAGCAGGCGGCGGTGTTCGCCACCAACGAGGTGGCCATATCGGTGATAGCCTCTACGCTTACGACGGTGGCGGTGTTCCTGCCCCTGACCATGATAACGGGTATGGCGGGTATATTGTTCAAACAGCTCGGGTGGATGGTGACGATAATACTTACCGTCTCTACCGTGGCCGCCATTACCCTCACACCCATGCTCTGCTCGCAGATGCTCCGTCTCGACGCCAAAAAGAGCCGGTTGCACCGCATCATATTCATCCCCGTAGAGCGTGCGTTGGAGGCGCTTAACAACGGTTACGCCCGTCTGCTCGGTTGGGGTTATCGTCATAGGGCGGTGGTGGTGATAGGCGCTATGGCCTTGTTTCTCGGCGTGGTAATGGGTGTGGGACGTATGCTCAAAACCGAATATTTCCCTACTCAGGACAATGCCCGTATCAGTATAACCGTCAAGCTGCCGGCCGGAACGCGTCAGGAGATAACGCGCGATCTGGCCCTCCGCATCAACGACACCCTCACGGCACACTATCCCGAAATAGAGGTCATCAACTTCTCCGAAGGGCAGGCCGACACCGATAACGCACTGTCGTCGATGCAGGACAACGGCACCTACCTCATATCGTTCAACATATCGCTCGTGAGTGTGGAGGAGCGCGACCGCGGCCTCACCGTGATAGGCGACCTCATGCGAAAGGATCTCGATAAATTCCCCGAGATACGAACCTATCAGGTTGTGGAGGGCGGCATGTCGGGCGGTACCGGCGGACAGTCCGTAGTAGACATAGAGATATACGGCTACGACTTGGCGGCTACCGACAAGTTGGCGGCGGATGTGGCCGCGCGTATGTCGCAGGTGAAAGGCTGTACGCAGGTCAATATCAGTCGCGACGAATACGCTCCGGAGTATCAGGTCGATTTCGACCGCGAGAAGCTGGCGCGTAGCGGTCTTAACGTCAGTACGGCGGCGAGCTATCTTCGTAACCGCATCAACGGCTCGGTGGCGTCTTACTACAGGGAGGACGGCGACGAATACGATATACGCGTACGTTACGCCCGTCGCTTCCGCGAGTCGGTAGAGGACATAGAGAATATCACCGTCTATAACGGTCGCGGCGACGGCATCAAGATAAAAGACCTCGGCCGCGTGGTGGAGACATTCACCCCGCCCACCATAGAGCGCAAAGACCGCGAACGTATCATCACCGTATCGTGCGTGGTGGCTCACGACGCTGCCATGAGCGACCTGCTCGCCGAGGCCGAAAAGGTCATGGAGCAGGTGGAGATACCCTCCGGAGTGACATGGCAGTTCGGCGGCACGTTCGAGGACCAGCAGGAGACATTCGCCGACCTGTTCACCCTCATGGCGCTTATCGTAATATTGGTATTCATCATAATGGCGGCGCAGTTCGAGTCGTTCACCTATCCGTTCGTCATCATGTTCTCCATACCGTTCGCGCTGGTGGGCGTCATACTGGGGCTGGTGGCCACGGGTACGCCTATGGGTGTCATGTCGTTGCTCGGCATACTCATGCTCGTGGGTATAGTGGTCAACAACGGTATAGTGCTCGTAGACTACACCAACCTTTGCCGCGAGAGAGGTATGGGCGTGAGAGAGGCGGTCGTTACCGCGGGACGTTCGCGTCTCCGCCCCGTGCTCATGACCACTCTCACCACCGTGATAGGTATGATTCCGCTGGCCATAGACAAGGGCGAGGGCTCCGAGATGTGGCGCTCTATGGGTCTGACGGTAGCTTGCGGCCTGTCGTTCTCGACATTGGTGACGCTCGTGCTCGTACCCATCCTTTACAGCCTTATGGCCGACTTCGGCGAGAGGAGAAAGGCGCGTAAGGCCGAACGTGCGGCACGAAAGGCTATTGCCTCCGCATAAACATTCACTATGCTAACTTTATGAAACGATGAAAGCCATATTCATATCATTCAATCAGGCGTTATACGACCAGATAATAGACCTTATGGACGAGCTGGGCATACGCGGCTTCACATGCTGGGAGACGGTCACAGGCCGCGGCTCCTCCACCGGCGAACCCCACTACGGCACCCACGCATGGCCTACGCTCAACTCGGCCATACTCACATTCGTGGACGAGACGGTGGCCCCGCTATTTCTCGACAGACTCAAACAGATGGACGAGGCATCGCAGATGCAAGGGTTGAAAGCCTTCTGCTGGGGTGGGGTCACGGCCCCCTTTTGAATCGACTTTATATGTCGGTTACTCTGCGATATGAAGGTGAAAACGGCATATGCATATTGCAGAGTTTTTGTGTGAGTGGTGGCGAGGGGGATATTAAGTGTGATTTTTTGTGTGAAAAATCATTGAAACAGGTGTTTTATAAAGAAAAATTGAGAAAACACATTGGGAATTTTTTTGTCAGATAAATAGCCTATATTTGAGGAATATTGATTACTAACATTAACTTTGCTGATTATGAAAAAGTTATTTATCATGGCAATCTCTGCCATCGTTGTATGTGCGGCCACATTTACGGCCTATGTTGCCAATGCAAGGAATGCAATGGCAGAAGTGGACCTGATGCTGGAGAATGTAGAGGCGTTGACGGGGATTGATGATCCGATGGGAAGGTGTAATTCGGAATGTTATGACGATCCTTATAACACATGTTATACTTACGATCCTACATATAAATATGACATTAGGTGTATACGAATGAATAATAGATGGTATTACATATGAGAGCATTTTATAAGATAACATCGGCACTCTGTGTATCAATACTTGTTTTGTCGAGTTGTGGCACCACCGATTCTACAAATAACGTAAAGAGTTACGACTTAAGTTCGTTCGACGTAATAGACCTTTCGTCTATCGAACCGGAGAGAGTGTCGCCGCAGGAGATGATTATAGGTAGTGCGTACGATATGTGTATGGTGTCGGACTCCATTTTGGTATTTCAGAGCATACGTTCTCAGATGCAACTGTGGCTTCTCAATGTCA
This sequence comes from uncultured Rikenellaceae bacterium, assembly GCA_910588925.1. GTDB lineage: Bacteria > Bacteroidota > Bacteroidia > Bacteroidales > Rikenellaceae > CASDZP01. The sequence goes on along the minus strand of CAJURV010000029.1, from coordinate 15,165 downwards.
ATAGCGGTAAGTTCGCACAGTGTCTATACTATGGTAACGGCCCTAAAGAGTGTCTTGGGGTCTCGAATATATGGAAAGACA
>CAJURV010000029.1:0-14984 GCA_910588925.1 uncultured Rikenellaceae bacterium | reverse complement strand
GGGCATGATAGGATATCCTCAAAAACCCGGTTGGAGTATGTTCCGTGGGTTAACCACTTGTAATGATGGCTTCGTAGTGGGATTTGTGGGAAGAGAACTTAAAAATAAAGAAGACTACGGCAAAGGTCCCGAATCTCTTCTCCTCTTCGACTGGGAGGGCAACCCTACCAAGAAGATAGACTTCGGCAGAGAGATAGTCGACTTTACGATAGACTTCAAATCGATGACCGTTTATGCCCTCGTGAACGATCCCGAGCCTATGGTGGTGAAATATGCCCTGTCGGTAGGCTACGAAGAGCTGTGGGAGAACTAAGGCTTTGAGTCTACAGCTTTATGGCGAATGCAGAGGCCGACCGCATCCATTGTGGGCTTGGCTTTTTTATTATATTTGTGAAATTAATAAAAATAGCAATGAAAATATCGTCTGAAATACTTGCATCGGCACTCTGTGTGTCAATACTTGTTTTGTCGAGTTGTGGCACCACCGATTCTACAAATAACGTAAAGAGTTACGATTTAAGTTCGTTCGACGTGGTAGACCTCTCCGACACCGAACCTGAAAGAGTATCATTGCCTGAGATGACGATGGCATGGCCGTACGGAATGTGTATGGTCTCCGACTCCATTATGGCATTGAAGGATCCGCGTGCTGGCCAGATGCAGCTGTGGCTTCTGAATGTCAATAGCGGCCGGTTCGCACAGTGTCTTTATAATGGCAGCGGCCCCAAAGAGTGCCTCGGGGTCACCAATATATGGACTGATGGCGGACATCTCTTTGCAGGGGGACATAATGACTATAAGGTTATGAAGATAGCCGTAGACCCCGATTCGCTGACGACTGACATAGAGTGTATAGCGGAGATGCCGGAGTTCTTTCTAAAGGCAGTCACATTATCGGACAGTTGTCTGCTTTACGCTCCATCTATGGTTTTCGATGCACGTTTCTTGTTGGCTCGCATGGACGGAACCGTTACGGATACGATAAGGGAATTTTATATAATGGATAGGCTTCCGGAGGGATTAAGGCCCCAAAATTCCATATCTCAGATGCAAATGACCTTATCCCCCGACAAACGACACCTTGTCTCGTCTAATATGTCTTGGCCTGTCACTGAAATATATACAGTGCCGTTAAATAAGACTATAGTCTTGAATGGGCCGGTGAAGACCGATAGCAAAGTCAAGGTTGTCAATGACAATATGGGGACATCGTATGTTATATCTCCCGGTTGGTCTATGTTTTTCGGCCTTTCCGCAAGCAATGACGGCTTCGCGTTGGGTTTTGTGGGAAGAGAGCTGAAAAATATCGAGGACTATAGCAAAGGTCCCGAATCTCTTCTCCTATTCGACTGGGATGGCAACCCCACCAAGAAGATAGACTTCGGCAGAGAGATAGTCGACTTTACGATAGACTTCAAATCGATGATCGTTTACGCCCTCGTGAACGATCCCGAGCCTATGGTGGTGAAATACGCCCTGCCGGTAGGCTACGAAGAGCTTTGGGAGAGCTGAGGTTTTGAGGTAGTCTACGTTTAATAGCGAATGCAGAGGCCGACCGCATCCATGGTCGGCCTTTTTTACTATATTTGTGAAATTATAAAAATAGCAATGAAAATATCGTCTGAAATATTCGCATCGGTACTTTGTGTATCGATGCTTATTGTGTCAAGTTGTGACACTACCGGCTCAAAAAAGGGAGCCAGAAGCTATGATTTAAGTTCATTCGATGCGGTAGACCTTTCGGCCATCGAGCCGGAGAGGGTTTCGCCGCCGGAGATGACAATGGGAATGCCTTTTGAAATATGTATGATTTCCGACTCCATTATGGCATTCAAGGATTCGCGTGCCGGCCAGATGCAGTTGTGGCTCTTAAATGTCAATAGCGGTCAGTTCGCACAGTGTCTGTACTATGGTAACGGCCCTAAAGAGTGTCTTGGGGTCTCGAATATATGGAAAGACAACGGATATCTGTTCGCAGGAGGATTTTATGACCGTAAGGTATTGAAAATCGGGATAAATCCTGATTCGCTGACTTCCGACATAGAATGTATCGCCGAGATACCGGATGATTTCCTTAGAGTAATCACATTGTCGGACAGTTGTCTGCTCTATGCACCGATATCTATTCCTGATGTGCGTTATCTGTTGGCACGTATGGATGGTAGTGTAATAGACTCTGTAGGGGAATTCAATCTTAAGGACAGAGTTGAAGAGGGACTGTGTCCTGCAAATCATATGTTTCAAATGCAAATGGCATTCTCTCCGGATAAACGATACATGGTTGCCCCCAATCTTGACTGGCCTATGATCGAGATATACACTACCGTATCGTTTAACGAAACTATTGTTCTGGAGGGGCCTGTGAAAACTGACAGTAGAATTATAGAGCGGGTAAGTGCCTCGGGCATGATAGGATATCCTCAAAAACCCGGTTGGAGTATGTTCCGTGGGTTAACCTCTTGTAATGATGGCTTCGTAGTGGGATTTGTGGGAAGAGAGCTGAAAAATATCGAGGACTATAACAAAGGTCCCGAATCTCTTCTCCTCTTCGACTGGGAGGGCAATCCCACCAAAAAGATAGACTTCGGCAGAGAGATAGTCGACTTTACGATAGACTTTAAATCGATGACCCTCTATGCCCTTGTGAACGACCCCGAGCCAATGGTGGTGAAATATGCTTTGCCGGTAGGCTACGACGAGCTTTGGGAGAGCTAACGTTCTTCAAATAACCAAAACAGAGGCCGGGCCGGATGCGTCCGGCCTTTTTTGGACGCATATCTGTTGGAGCATGTGTATCCGGGGTGCCATTGTTCGGTAAGAGCGTGCTACTGTCCGGGGCGGGGCCTTGCTGTCTTTGGGGACCTCTATAGAGCGTGCGTCCGTTGAGGTGTCTGCTGCGGGTAGGCTGTTTATGATGATTTTTGGAGCGAAATTCAAAACGGCTTATTACCTTTGCAGAAAGGGTAATCTAATGGAAAAACGAATAGAGCCGTCGGATAGTTTCACGTTGTCGGACAGGGTTATGATAGGCGAGGCGGCAGGTATGAGTATCGACGAGTTGCTCGCCGTGATAGCCGGTAGCGACGATGCCGGAACCGTTAAACGTCTGCTTGGCTCGTGTGACGGGAATATAGCCTCTCTGACAGGGCTCGGCGGCGACGATGTAGCCAAACGCGGCCGCCTCGGCAAACGACAGTCCGTAGCGGTGGCTGCAGCCATAGAGCTGGCATCGCGTATGGAGCCGTCTGCACGCGAGTTGCCGCAGGAGATAAAGACCAACGCCGATGTGATAGCCCTCTTCGAGTACGAGATGCGGCACAAAAGACAAGAGGAGTTATGGGTGTTGTATCTTACCGGGGGCAACAGGCTCATAGAGAGACGTTGCATATCCATAGGAGGAGCCTCCGGGGTGACCTCGGATATAAAAATAGTAGTGGGCCGCGCTATAGAGTTGCTCGCCGCCGGTGTAATAGCGGTTCATAACCACCCCTCGGGCGATTCCTATCCCAGCGATGAAGACATTGAGCTTACCTCGCGTCTTAAACAGGCTTGTTCCCTTTTCGATATACGTTTGCTCGATCATATTATAATAGGCGACCGCGACCATTACAGCTTCTTGCAGAGAGGCTGTCTATAGAGGGGATAACTCCCGTTTCGATATCTCGACTGCATAAGAAATGAATAACCACCGTCTGCCGTAATTTACCGGTAGCGATGGTTATTCAACATTCTCGATTTTCCAGAAAGGAGATCTTTACGACCTGTTCAGCCGGTCGTCATCTCTCTTTCGACACTTAATTACCCTCTTCTTAAATAAAAATAATAAAGTTATTCCTCCACGGACTTGTCTAAATAAAAATAGTGTTTTAAACCCTGTAAACTTAATATCAAAAAGTAATTCGTTTTAACCTTTCACCCTATACAATATTCTAAATATACCGAATATTCAATGTATTCTATAAATCAACCCTCCTCTTATATCTATAGTTTGCACTTTGCCTACTATTATGATTCCCACATATTTTCCCGTCTGTCAATACTTGATATGACAGTCGTCTGATATTTGTATCACAAATTTATGTATTAAAGTTTTTCGGTGTAACGATAAAAACGGCGGTTGGCTTCGATAACCTCGAGAAGTAAAGTTTTGTGTTTCGCTATTGTTTGTTTGTCCCAGTTTAAACTATTGTAATATATTTATTTATATTCAACACTATCACATATGTCAAATCGGAAAATTAATATGTCAAATCGGAAAAAGTATAAAATTGCCGGCAAATAAGGGGCTTGGCAGTCTGTCGTATTGTTTCATTAACGACTGTTTTTATGCACTAACCCGCAATAAGCGCATAGGCTTGCGGATGAGGCTGTCCCGATAGTGCGGTATGCTTTTTGTCATGACACGTGCAGTGCGATCGGATATAATCGGACCGGGAATCGCATGTTAATATTTGTCTTCAATAAATTTATTGGGTAAATTTGCGATTATGTTATCGACACCGAATCGGATAATATCGAATATTTACAGGGGGAGCAGGCTTACGGTGGTGCCGGTTTTCGCGTCTGTGCTGTCGTTGATCGTCTCTTTCGCCATGTATGGCGGTACGGTTGCGTCAGGCATGTCAGCAATCCCTCTGTGGTTTTCGGCATGGATAGTATCGTTGCCGTTTATGGTGCTACCTGCGCTTATCATGATCTTCGTCAGGGATAAAGGAATATATACTTCGATATCGTTCGTTGGGATCATGGTGACGATGACAGTGTTCGCTTACCTCGTCTACTATTACGGCATCCCCGAAGAGTCGGTGTCGCCGAAACGTGTTTGCGCGGGATTGTTGATCTGCACGATACCTTATCTTATTTCGTGCATAGTGTCGGTTGCCGTATGTTATGCCGTGAATCCCCGGAAGAGAGAGGCGGACACGGCCGGCACCGGTCGTTATTCGTCTCTGAAGATGGATTTCCTATCCGAGCGCGGTAAAGTGGAGCTCTCCATAACTTCCGACCGATTGCTTTACATAGAGACCGAATCCAACTATCTGACCGTGGTGTACCTCGACAGGGGGCCTAAAGGCGAAGATCGGGTTGCAACCCGGAAGATAAGGTCGTCGTTGAAAAGCGTGGAGGCCCGGTTCAAAAAGGTTCCTATGATTAAGGCCAACCGCAGTTGTGTGGTCAATAGCGAACGGGTCGATTATGTGGTCAGAGAGGGGCGTGGCGGTATGTTGAAATTACACGGTTACGACACCATGCTCAAAATATCGCAACAGAATTACGGCGCTTTCTCGAGATATGCTGAGCTTTCCCGTGAAGAGCTCCCGAAAGAGAGCCATACATACTGACATCCGACATTTTCATACACACTATATTATGCTAATAAGTATTTTATCGCTCGTAGCCGGATTGGCGATGATATTGGTGGGGGCCAACGCCCTCACCGACGGTGCATCATCCTTAGCCGCGAGGTTGGGGGTATCCCGATTGGTCATAGGTCTTACGGTGGTGGCTTTTGGTACGTCCGCTCCGGAGTTGGCTGTGAATATCGTCTCGGCGGTGGAGGGCAACGCCGGGATGGCTATAGGAAACGTGGTGGGAAGCAACATGTTCAATATGTTGATGATCGTAGGCGTCACGGCAATGGCGGTGCCTATACCTGTCGCTAAAAACACCCTCTCCAAGGAGATGCCTTTGGCGGTACTCTCGTGTGTGGTGTTGTTCATATGCGCCGACGACATATTGTTAGGCTCGGGCGATCGTAATATTATCAGCCGTGCCGACGGACTGTTGTTGCTCTGTTTCTTCGCAGTGTTTATGGGTTACACTTTCGCCATAGCAAAAGATAATGCGGACCTTTCGGACGACAAGACCGTATCAATGCCTATGTGGCGCAGCGTAGTGTATGTAGTCGCCGGATTGGGCGCGCTGATATGGGGCGGGGAACTTTTCGTCGGCGGGGCCGGCGACATAGCGCGATCGTTGGGCGTAGACGAGGCTACTATAGGTCTGACGCTCGTGGCTATGGGCACATCGTTGCCGGAGTTGGCCACATCCGTGGTAGCGGCGGTCAAGAGAAACCCGGAGATAGCAGTAGGTAACGTCATAGGCTCCACGCTTTTCAACTCGTTCTTCGTTCTGGGCGCCAGCGCCGTAATCTCGCCCCTGCCTCTGAACGGTATAACCCTGACGGATTTGTTGTCTCTTATAGGCGCTTCGGTACTTATGCTACTTGCCGGCAGGTTCGGAGGCAAACGTGTGATAACGCGTCCCGAAGGAGCCGTTCTGGTTGCGGCCTACGTCGGCTATATGGTGTATCTCGTCATGAGATGACAGGCTTTTTTGACTCTCGAGGATTCAGTCTCATTTTTTGATGTGCGTGATATGCGGTGATACCGCATATTTATGTCTGTGTCGAGGATAAGTGAGGTTTAATAGTTTCAGTGATAAAAGGTTGATCGGTTATATTATTTGCTGGCGAGAGGGGAGGATACTACAAGACGCACTGAAGATATGCGCATTAACCGCAAGTCACAGGCATGCTAGCCCACGCACACAACCCGACAATTCATGCGTTCAGAGCCCGCGCACTTCCCAAACTTCACGAAAACTTCCTCCCCGTACGCCCCGACCTATAAAATCCCTGACGCGTCCCCGAAGGGGATGCACCCGCACGAGCAATACAAAAAACGTCCTCAACAAAAACAAACGAGACTAAAGCGAAAACGATATGAACTTCCAACTACACTAAACACAACTGCAAAAAATCGCTCAACAAAAACCAACAAAGAACGCCGCAAGACGTATATGCCCGAGCGAAACGAGGGCAATCAGACACAATTCCGCTTAGCTAACCCGAAGCGGAGCGGAGGGTAGCGGGCCGGAGCCTCCCCCCCCAACGGAGGCCCGCTTACACGGTTGGTTGTTACAGTATTTCCTGCCTACCTTATATAAAACCACTTTATCGAATACCCCGCCCGGCGCGGTCCCCCGCAGGCTCCGTCCCTTGTGACTTCCGGGAAGGTATCGCCAGAAGCACCCACATGATATACAAAGGAGTGCGTCTATCCTATCTGGAGGAAAATTCAGCTAATGCGCATACCATCAGGCTAAAAACAAAACTATCGTTTCGCAAACAACAAATGCCGTACAGAAATCCGAGCGAAGCGAGTGCAAGCAATCCCAACTTACACCCTCCCATACCGAAGCACAAAGAATTAGCAAATCGCACCTCGCAACGGGCATAAACTTCCTTCCCACCATCGGAGACCCGAACAAGTTCCGGCAACCACATTTTTTCGCTTATTATTATCACAGCCCGCAACGAGACACAATACTCCGCCCTGTCAACCAATATAGACATTATCTCCGCCGAAACCTTATAAACAGTCATAGCCGTAGTCTACAAAAAAGTAAACGTATCCTCTCTCTCTTTTTAGCCTCCCACCGACTCTGTGGCGTATATTTTGCATATTTTTGCAATATCATTAACACAAAAAACCGCTCCTATGTTGCTCGCCATAGACTTCACGCTACCGTTAACGGATCCGGTACCGAAATTCCTATTGATACTGCTCATCATTCTTGCGGCACCTCTTATCCTCAACCGTCTGAAGATACCCTATCTGTTAGGTCTCATAATAGCGGGCGCAGTGATCGGCCCTCACGGATTCAATCTCGTATTGCGCGACAGCAGTATAATTTTGTCGGGCACCGCCGGACTTCTGTACATCATGTTCTTGGCCGGCCTCGAGATAGACATGGGCGACTTCAGACGCAACAGCGGACGAAGCCTCGCATTCGGCATGTACACATTCATGATCCCCATGCTTATAGGAACGGCGGCCGGCGTATGGGCCCTCGGCTTCGGAATGGAGACCTCGGTGTTGCTGGCAAGCATGTTCGCATCCCACACGCTCATAACCTACCCCATAGTCAGCAAGCTGGGCATAACCAAAAACCAGGCAGTGGTGATAACGGTGGGCGGCACCGTCATTACCGACACTCTGGCGCTATTGGTACTCACTGTCATCGTGGGTATGGCGACGGGGGTGGCCGACGGCATGTTCTGGATAAAGCTCGTAGGCTCCGTGACGGTTTTCGCCCTTTTGGTGCTCTTTTTGTTTCCCATGATCTCCCGTAGCTTCTTCAAGCTGGTTCACGACAATATTTCACAATACATATTCGTGCTCGTGATGTTGTTCTTCGGAGCATTCTTAGCCGAGGCGGCCGGTATAGAGTCCATCATAGGAGCCTTTCTGGCCGGATTGGCCCTCAACAGACTGATACCGTCGAGCTCGCCTCTGATGAACCGCATAGAGTTTGTAGGCAACTCCATATTCATCCCCTTCTTTCTTATAAGCGTGGGTATGTTGATCGACTACCGCGTATTCTTCAATAGCATAGAGACGATAAAGGTAGGCGCAGTGATGATAGCGGTAGCCACTATAGCCAAATTGACGGCGGCATGGCTCACGCAAAAGACCTTCCGGATGAGCGCCGACCAACGCAGGGTCATCTTCGGCCTGAGCAACTCGCAGGCGGCCGCCACGCTCGCAGCCGTCATGGTGGGTTATAACGTCATACTGGGAACCGACCCCGACGGAGCGCCCATAAGGCTGCTCAACGACAGCGTGCTCAACGGCACCATACTCATGATATTGGTGACATGCACCATAGCCTCTTTCGCCACACAGAAAGGCGCACACAACATAGCGGCCGAAGAGGGAACCTCCGGTAACGAATCTACGGAGGGCATGGAACAACATATATTGATACCCGTATCCAACGACGAGACCGTAGACGAGCTGGTGGGACTGAGCCTGGCCGCCATGCCCAAAAACAGGAAAGGCAACCTTTACGCTCTCAACGTAATAGACGCCATGTCAGGAGACCCGGGAGTAAAACGGTCCGAATCGCTGTTGTCCAAAGCGGCAAAGACAGCCGCTGCGGCCGATACTTATCTGAAAAAGATACTCCGCTACGATATCAGCATAGCCAATGCGGTCACAGGGGTCGTGCACGAACGTAACATAACCGACATAGTTACAGGGTTGCACGGCGTATCGGACAAAACCGTTCCTGCCATATTTTCGGAACATATCACCAAAGGGTTTCTCGATAACACCGACGTCAACATATTCGTCTACAGACCCGCACAACCTCTCTCCACTATAAAGCGACACCGTCTGATAATACCGCCGCTGGCAGAGAAAGAGATCGGATTCGGCTCGTTGATAGAGCGTATGCGCAACATACTCGCCAACACCGGGGGCAAAGTCACCGTATATGCCGGAAAAGATACTGTCGACACGGTGCGCAAAAGGATGGGGCGTTCCGTAGAAGCGACATTCACGGAGTCAGACGTATGGTCCGATTTCATGGAATTGCTCGGCTCCGCGGGTAACGACGAGACGCTTTGGATGGTGTTGAGCCGTAAGGACAGGTTGTCTTATAATAAGAATATGACCGCAGTGCTGTATCATCTCAGCCGTAATGCGGCAGGCAGGAGCATAGTGTTGGCATATCCGGCACAGGCGTCGCTCGGCGACAGTACTCGTTATCTCACATAGCAGACACTCGGGGTCGGGGACATTCCCTTTTTCATGAGGGCGTGTAGCGCTTGGCTTTTATTAGTCGGTTTACTATCGTGACCGGTAGAGTACTTTTACGGACTACACCTTGACTGAAGTCGATATAGCGTCCGGTTAGTGCCTTTTGCGATACCTTGCCTGATATATGAATACATGTTCCTTAGAAAATAATCATTACTGTTCTGCAAAATCTCTTAAGCACACATAATCATATTATGTAGATCACAGTCAAGAATGCCTTTGTCGAGTCGCTTACGAAATGCCGGTCTGCATTCGCTCTTATCTGACTATTACGCACATAATAGGCTTTGTTACGTTTCGTTATGTAAATGCAGTCATTTGTTCTGATGAATACGATATGAACGTTTTCGATAAGCCGAGCGCAATGAAACGGAGTTTCGATTGCCGAGGCGAGGAAACGGCTGCAATTAAGCGGACGTATCTTCAAAGCATGAAATTCGACGACCGGTACTTGCACATACAGAGAATTGTAGTACCTTTGTTTTGCGTAGACAATACGTAACTGCCGGGTTATTATATATGTTTCTCTAATTGTTCGACTAATTTTTAATCGGTTGGCTCAGACTGATAAAAATCTATGATATATGGCTAAAGTTTCAATGGTAGCCGCAATGGCTTCCAACAGGGCATTAGGAAAAGACAACAAGCTGTTGTGGCATATAAGCGAGGATCTTAAACACTTCAAAGCGATAACATCGGGCGGAGTGGTTGTAATGGGTCGTCGCACATGGGAGTCTCTCGGCAGGTTATTGCCGGGGCGTACCAATGTAATAGTCACCCGTAACGTGGCCGATGCGGTGGATGGCGCCGTGATGGTCTCCTCTCTGGAAGAAGCTGTAGAGCGTTACGCCGACAGGGATGAGATATTCATAATAGGCGGCGGTCAGATATACAGTGCCGGAATGTCTCTGTCGGACAGGATATACCTCACCGAGGTAATGCATCCGTATGAGGCCGACACCTTCTTCCCGGAGATCGATACCGCTATATGGCATGAGAGAGAGCGTCAGCACCACGATAGCGGCGCAGATTTCGCCTATCCGTTCGATTTCGTAGTTTACGACAGGGCGGCACGATAGTTATTCAGAAAAAGAGAAAGATAATGGCAACGACAGAGCAATTACAAGAGAGGATAAAAGAGCTTAAAAAGAGTAAAAAAGCTATTATTCTCGCTCACTATTACACTCGTCCGGAGGTGCAACAGGTGGCCGATTTCGTGGGAGACAGTCTTCAACTCGCCCGTGCGGCACAGGGAACGGATGCCGATATAATACTTTTCGCCGGAGTGCATTTCATGGGCGAGACGGCCAAGGTGCTCTCTCCCGACAAAAAGGTGCTCATTCCCGATCCGGAGGCCGGATGTTCTCTCGCCGACTCATGTCCGGCGGACGACTTCGCCCGTTTCATTGAGGCGCATCCCGGCCATACCGTCGTCAGCTATGTCAATACCTCCGTAGCGGTCAAAGCGCTTACCGATATAGTGTGTACGTCGAGCAACGCATTGCAGGTGGTACGCTCCATACCGGAATCGACACCCGTCATATTCGGCCCCGACCGTAATCTCGGTTCATACATCAAGAGCATGACGGGACGTAAGAACATGGTTATATGGGACGGAGCGTGTCATGTACACGAACGTTTCTCCCTCGAAGCCATATTGCGCCTCAAGAGCGAACATCCCGGAGCCCGGGTGTTGGTTCATCCCGAATGCAAGCAACAGATAGTGCTCATAGCTGACCGTGTAGGCTCCACGGCGGCGCTTCTCGACTATGCGCGCAAGAGCGATGCCGACGAATTTATAGTAGTGACGGAGCCGGGCATAATCTTCAAGATGCAGGAGGCGTGTCCCGATAAACGTTTCATCCCCGCACCTCCTGCCGACAGCTCATGCGCATGCAACGATTGCAGCTATATGAAGCTGATAACTCTCCCCAAGATAATAGATACTCTCGAAAACGAACTCAACGCGATAGAGATACCGGAAGAGGTGGCGAAAAAAGCGATAAAGCCTATTCTTCGTATGCTTGAGATAAAGTAGTTATAGCAGGTAGTCCCGTTAATTTTGGGCTCTCTATCTACTTAACGCATTCTGCTTTTTAAAAATAGCTATTTTGCAACTATTCTGTTTTTTATGCCCGCATTTATTTATGCGGGCTTTGTTTTTATGGCTTTATGGGGACGATTGCTTGGGGGACGGACGGGATGTGATTTTTATTGAACGGGATATGCCCTTCTGCCGGACGTGATGTCCTCTTCCGGATGGACTAAATGTAACAATACATGGAAAGAATGCTTTTAGCGGCATCCTCTCGGCATCACAAGGGACGGAGCCTGCGGGGGACCGCGCCTCGCGGCGGGCGGAGAGGGTAACCGGATGTAAAATAAGCGGAATATATAATTGCTGGAACTTACGCGGGCCTCCGTTGGGGAAATCTCTGCCCACCGCAAGTTGCGGCCTTTTGGTTTTTACTTCGCTCGATTCGGAATGACTTAACGTTTTTTATTCTCTTCTAATACCTATTATGCGTTATGCGGTTTGCGGGACGATAAGTTTCTTTTATTTTGATGATATGCGCATTAGCTAAACTTTTTCTTCCGGATGGAATTAACACGATTCCTATTTCAGATTGTTAGAGGGAGTTTGGCGATACCTTGCCTAGCGTCATAGGGGCGGAGCCTGCGGGGGACCGCTTGAGCGTGGTTTTCGGGAAAGTAACTGAACTTGCTTCAATCAAAGACATCCGATAATTAACCCAGTCGTAAAGCGGGCCTCCGTTGGGGGAGGCTCCGGCCCGCTCGTCCCCTCCGCTCCGCTTCGGGTCCGCCAGGCGGAATTGTGTTTGATTGCCCTCGTTTCGCTCGGGCTTTTGCCTGTGCGGGGTACGCCTTACGGCGTGTTTTAGACTGCTTGTTCATATTTACGCTACTTGCTTCGCTCGTAATTTTGCTGTTGAGAATACGCCTTGCTGCGTTCTTTATTGGTCGCATTTAAGCCCCAAAGACGATAAACCTGATAAGTGGCCGCGCCTTGCTATAGACAATAATTCCAGTCCTCCTTTGGAGGTACGCGTAGGTCTTGGCAATCGCCTTTCCGCTTAAATCACTGCAGCGAATCGAAAGAACGTCACGTCAAAGCGCGGTTCTCCGCAGGCTCCTGCCCTTGTTCCGCCGGAAGATGTATTACTCTAAGGCATTATCATTATTGAAGCTATGGGAATCGTGGAAAACCCTACCGATATCTCCAAATAAATAATCCGCACCCTCTCATTAGTTGAGATGAGTGCGGAGTTTAATGTCACTGCGGGTTATATCTGCCTCCTAAACATTCATCTTGCCATCATACACCCTGTCAGAGATCTCTTTAAAATCGGCTTTAGCCTTCTCTGAGAATAACGGATACATCGAATATATCGCCATCAATGCGCCTCGATTGACCGCATCCTCTTTGGACAACGCCTCGCCGTCGCCGGTTACCTCTATTAATGTCTGATAGTTGAGCCACGAACGGAATATTATGTTCTCGCTGTCGAGTACCGACGATAACATCTGCTCCGAAACGTCGTCGCGGATATATCCGTTATCGCGTAGTATTTCGTGAGCTTTGGTGAAGAAGTCGTAAACCGTGCGCGATATGGATTGATATTCGTCGGTGTCATCGGTGTTCTTGACCAGCCTGACATCTCCTCCGCGCGACATCACCACGCCGCGATAATCCCATAACAGACCGTTTACCGCACGTAAGGCGAGGAACAGTTGTTTGAGGTCGAGCATCTTCGACATGATTACGTTGAAATCGAGCCGATCCATCAACTCTTCCCATAGGGCGATACATATGTCGTCCTTTCTCGAGAAGTGATAGGTTATGTTGCCCGGACTCAACTCCAGTTCGCCGGCTATGACGTCTATTTTGAAATCGGCGGCCCCTATGCGGTTGATTATCTCGCGCGACCTGTCGAGAATTATCCTGCGTGTAGAGGGAGACGATGACGACTTGTCGTATATTTTTTCTTTTTTCTGTCTTGCCATAATTGATTTTGATAGAATGTTAGACCGAAAGCGGAAGCGTCAGGCTCCGCGTTTTACCAGAGAACATACGGCATCGAGCTGGGCACGTCCGTTTTCTGTTAGAACCGGTGCCAGCAACATCACCATAATGAGCGCGTATTTGTCTGATATGGCCGATACGTCCGCCATATCGCCACGAGAATCGTCCATGACGCCTGTCGTCCACCAACCCAGACATGTTACCGTACTGTCGAACACCTGCCGTTTGAAAGAGCCGTACATTTTGGGATCTATGTAACCGTTTACTGTCAATGCGGTTATCTTTTTGTCGAAAGCGTACGCTACCGTCTTCATAGTCTCTGTCAACGCCCCTTTGTTGCGGGTTATAAGGCCTGTGTCGCCCAGTTTGTTGTAGAACACGCCGCGGTGTTTGTACACCAATGAGACGAGATATTTGTAAAATAGAAACAACTGTTTTATATCGAGCAGCGGCGATATGTAGTGGTCGAGCGAGGAGGTTATCTCCTGCACGCTGGCACTCCATATGGCATTGCCTATATCCTCCTTACGCGGGAAGTGATAGGTTATGTTACCGGGACTCAAGCCCAGAGAGGCGGCCAACGCATCGATGCGGAAATCGGACATTCCGCTTTCGTTTATAAGTTGGCTCGCCTTATCCAGTATTATCTGACGAGTCGATATTCCAGTCTCCCCAAGGTTGATTCCGTTAATACTCTTACGAGGACCTCTTTTCATCTTATACCATATTAAAAATTGAATCACCAATATTCGTAGTCTGTCGAATATACGATCGAATCCGCCCGATTGTACGGGCTTATAAACCGGTTATGCGACTAATGACGTAAATAAGTCAGATGCCGGATGTTGATTTCAATCAAAACATAAACAGACATTACCGAATGACAAATTTAGTCGTTTATTTCAAAAAACATTTATTTATTAAATTTTTAACAACTTTTCAATATATTTTTAAATTATTACCTGTCCTATAGATATCGCAGACCGGTAATATGACGACAGACGGATAAAAATACCTGTCGGATTCCCGTCGGATTATAAACGCCTCCCGTTATTTTTTATTATTTGGCAAGACTATTTTTGATATTATTCGGTAATGCGATGAGTGACAATGGAGATAAAGTAGCCTCTTATAGCCGTTTTATAATGTGATTCTTTGCAACTGCCGGGGTGTACGGCGGGCTCGGCGTTTTGCATGACAGCAATGAATACGGCGTTTTGTTCGTGTAGATACAAAAACATCCCTGTCGGCAAGTGTGCGGATTATGAATCCGCAATATTGTAATTTCAAAACCGAACTGCAAAAACAGCATACAAATTACAGTGCAGTAA
>CAJURV010000028.1 GCA_910588925.1 uncultured Rikenellaceae bacterium | reverse complement strand
TCAGCTGGTAGAGCACAACACTTTTAATGTTGGGGTCCTGGGTTCGAGCCCCAGCTGGATCACGAAATAGCCGAAAGGCCTTAGGTTCCTTAGCTCAGCTGGTAGAGCACGACACTCTTAATGTTGGGGTCCAGGGTTCGAGCCCCTGAGGGACCACGAAAAACAGAGGCAATTCGCATGAGAATCCTGAAAATCAATGATTTTCAGGATTCTTTTTTTACTAAAACAGATAAAGTCATGTCATTTTGGGATTCACTGCGCAAATCTTTTGCCTCAAAGCAAGGAGGCACGGTCAAAGAATATCACTCCAAGAGTAGTTTCTCATACACATACACAAATACCGACAGTGACCCCGAAACCTGCATAAACGAGTTGAACAAGGCCATCAATGCTATGAAGTCACACATAGAACGGATAAAATCCGATTGCGACTCCCACGGAAAGAGCACCGAAAGCTACAAGAAATTCAAATTATTCGGAGATGGTGGCAATAACGAATTTTTTAAAGATATGGAGGGTTTCCGGAAAGAAGATATAGATATCGACGACGACCCCAAAGATGTGGAGATGGATGATAACATGCAGGGAAATATGGGTGATATGAGAGAGGAGCTGAATCGCATGCAGGAAGATATGACGCGTATGCAAGAGGATGTAGACCGAATGTTGAAAAAGAAGTGACGATAGTGGCTTGCCTATTTATCCTGAAAAATAGTTACATTTGCCTTACGAAAAACGACCTGATATGAACAGAACATCCCAATATGACCTTACTATAGTCGTCCCCGTCTACAATGAGGAGGATAACATGGAGCGCTTGGAATCGGAGTTGAGCCGCTATATATCTACCGGGACAATGCGAAGTTGCGTACTTTTCGTCGACGACGGTTCGCGCGACCGCAGCGGAGAGTGCATCAAGGCTATATGTTCGCGTCACGATCACTTCT
Organism: uncultured Rikenellaceae bacterium; assembly: GCA_910588925.1. Classification (GTDB taxonomy): domain Bacteria; phylum Bacteroidota; class Bacteroidia; order Bacteroidales; family Rikenellaceae; genus CASDZP01. The sequence goes on along the minus strand of CAJURV010000028.1, from coordinate 22,908 downwards.
ATTATATAACACTGGCCAAGAACAGCGGCTTGTCGGCGGCGATAAAGGCCGGTATAGATGTCACGGAAAGCCCATATATAGGGTATATAGACGCCGACCTGCAGACCACACCGGAAGATTTCGAACTGCTCATCCCGTATGCACGCGACTACGAATTGGTAATGGGCATAAGAGAGGGACGCAAGGACGGTTTCGTAAAACGAGCTTCGAGCAAGATAGCCAACGGTTTCCGTCGTTTCATGACCGGCGACACCGCTGCGGACACCGGTTGCCCGCTCAAGATACTACACACCGACGTAGCCCGTCGTCTGCCGTTTTTCACCGGCATGCACCGTTTCTTCCCTGCACTCGTGTTGCTCGAGAACGGACGTATGAAACAACTACCGGTACGTCATTTCCCGCGCGTTGCCGGTGTTGCCAAATATAATCTTCGTAACAGATTGGTGGCCCCTTTTATGGATTGTTTCGCCTATCGCTGGATGCGCAAACGTTATATAAAATACCGAATCGGAGAAAGCAAGCTGTAATATGTTCAGTCCCATTGTCTTCACTATAGGCATTGTAGCCCAGATACTTTTCTCCGGACGCATGATCCTGCAATGGATTCTGTCGGAACGGGCGAAAAAGGTGGTGTCGCCGTCCATATTCTGGATATTGAGTATCGCCGGCTCCTACATGCTGTTCATATACGGTTGGATACGCGACGATTTCGCCATAATACTCGGTCAGATAATATCCTACTACGTCTATATATGGAACCTCGGCATTAAAGGCGTGTGGAAAAACGTAAACGTAATACTGCGCGCCATATTGCTCATTACGCCCGTATGCGCCATCGGCTATATGGCAAGCGACTGGAGCTATCACAGCACCCGCCTGTTCCATAACAGCGACATACCCTTATGGTTGCTCGTCTACGGATCGGCCGGACAGATAATATTCACGCTAAGGTTCGTATATCAATGGCTATATTCGGCAAAACGGGGCGAATCCATATTGCCACGCGGATTCTGGATCATAAGCCTCACCGGATCGCTCATAATCATATCGTACGCCATCTACAGACAAGACCCGGTATTGATACTGGGGCAATGTACCGGTGCATTCGTATATACGCGTAACCTGTTGATTCTGCAGAAAGAGAGTAAATAATCCCTTTTGTTCAAATCGGTTAAAAACACATCCTCACGATGAAAAACTGGTATCTCTATATATTACCGATACTCATGCTCCTGCCTGTATTCCTGTTGAGGGACTACACAGTAGACAACGAACTCAGGTACCTGAGCATAGCGGACGAGGCGTTGCGCGACGGCTCCCTGTTCGCCTTTCATAACCACGGAGCGGCATACGCCGACAAGCCGCCGCTATACTTTTGGTTCATGATGGCGTTCCGGTCGCTGACAGGCACGCACTGCATGGCGTTAATCGGGTTGCTGACTATCGTACCGGCCATAGTCATAATGTATATTATGAATTTATGGTGTTTCGGTCGCGGAGCCGCAGCCACGCGCATCGCCCCTCCAATGCTGGCGTTGCTTACATGCGTTATGTTCGCCGGAGGGACTGTGGTGCTCCGTATGGATATGCTGATGACGATGTTCATAGTGCTTGCACTATACTCTTTCTGGAAGATCTACACCAAAAAGGAGTCGAAAGCCGACCGTTTTCTATTGCCCGTGTGGATATTTCTCGCCGTATTCAGCAAGGGTGCCGTAGGGATATTGATGCCTGTGACCGTTATCGTCGCATTCTTGGTTTTAGAACGTAAGACAGGAACTACAGGACGTTACCTCGGGTGGCGCACATGGGGCATAATAGCAGCTCTCGCAGCGGCATGGTTCGCAGCCGTCTACATGGAGGGCGGAAGCTCCTATCTCGACAACCTGCTCTTCAAACAGACGGTAGGTCGCGGCGTCAACTCGTTCCACCACAAAGAGCCTGTGTGGTACTATCTGAAAACTATTTGGTATTCGGCCGCTCCGTGGTCGTTGTTCGTGGCCGTAATGTTCGTAAAGATAGCGTCTTCCTGTGACATGCGCCGCGATCCGTTACTACGTTTCTTTATGACGACCGTGGTGACTACTTTCGTCATAATGTCGTTGGTTAGCTCCAAGATAGACATATACCTGTTGCCCATATATCCATTCTTCATCTATGCGGCTTTCTTGGCCGTAGACAGATGCAGAATCGACGGCTGGATCAAAACGTCTGTAATCATCCCCTCCGCGGTGTTCTCATGCGTATTTCCCGCGCTATTCTTCTGCCGCGATCTTTTGCCTGTGATACCCGGGAATATACATCTGATATACATCGGCGGAGCCGTACTATCGCTCATGGCGGCAGGCGGTATCGTCATGGCTGTTAAAGGTCACGTGCGTGCGGCGATAGCATCCACGGCCGCCGGCATGTTACTCTGCATATTCTGCTCTTCGTTCACACTACCCTGCTTCAACCCTTACATAGGGGTAAGCCAGTTGGCCGCCAAAGGTGTAGAAACGGCAGAAAGCCGCGATGTGACGCACTACGCATACTACAAGTTCCGAGGCGACAACATGGATGTGTTTATAGGCAAAGAGCTGACCACCATAGATGAATTCGACGATCTCGTAAAGCTAGAAGAATCCGGCACCCCTACATTACTCTTCGTAAGAGGACGCGAGCTGAGACGCGAGGAGGAGCTCGGCGAACTGTTAGAGAAATCGTTCGTGGATAAGATAGGCGACTACAGCATATATTTGCTTAACGATACTAACGCATCAAAAAACCTTTGAGTGGGTTGTTTCTGTCATAGATTTATTCTCCGATAAGGGGCTTTCCCAAATATAAATAGAATATTCTCCGCTAGCCCAGTCCACATCTCACATTGGGCAGAAATGAAATTCCAGCACCGGAGAACCGCTTTACTATTTTTATAATCGCTGTCCTATGTAAGGCGTAATGACCGTTAGACACATTCCTCTTTTCAACCCAAATAATGAGGATTGGCGGGCCGCATCTCGCAGTAGGCAGAACTCTCCCACCGACGGAGGCCCGCCTGTGAACACCACCAGACCTATAAGTGTTATTCGTTAAAGGTGCATAATCGTATCCTTCGGGCTTCCCGTAGGGGCGGTACACCGCAAGCATACTACTTTGGTGATGCGTAGAGAAGATAAAAACAAGCCTCTTTTTTGACGCTTTTAGGATTTTTCCGGACAGTATATAGTATTCATCGTTTTAAAGTAGGCCTCCTTTCTTATATACTAAACCCACGGTTTCTGCCACTTTCGACGTTCGGTCAGGTATTGCAAGATAAAAAAAGGGGGCCATGCCCCCCGAATATTATTGTAACAAAATAAACAATATAAGAAAACAGCTAAGGTTATATGGCCATTTTGGCGATCTCCACAGCCTCGGTGAAATTATCGGATATAGACACGGTATGTATCATATCGTTATCGCTGCGTTCGAGTACTGTGCGCACCTCCTGACGCACACCGGACAAAACCACTTTGGTACCGCCTTTCTCGAGGTCGGCCACCATGGCAGCCAGATTGACAACGGCGGTAGCGTCTATGAAAGGCACGTTTCTCATACGCAAAATCATCACCTTGTACTTAAGGCCGAGTTCACGCATCACATTGCAATAGTGTTTGGCCGAACCGAAGAAGAACGGACCCGATATCTCATACACACCTATCTCGTCGGGCAGATCGCTGTAATTGTTGATATAGTCCATATCGCGGCTCTCTTCGAGATTGGTTCCCAAGTCGGACATACGCTTCATGAACATGAGCGCCGCCAACACTATACCCACCTCTATGGCGACGGTAAGATCGACCAATACGGTGAGGAAGAACGTAACCAGCAATATGATACGGTCGAAGGTACCCGAACGCGTCACCACCGAGCGGAACAGACGCCACTCGCTCATATTATATGCCACCACTATAAGTATGCCGGCCAACACGCTCATCGGTATCAATTTGGCGAACCGCCCGAAGAACAGAACGATGAGCAACAACACCGCTGCATGAACGATACCGGCTATGGGTGTACGACCGCCGTTCTTTATGTTGGTTGCTGTACGCGCAATGGCTCCGGTGGCCGGTATACCGCCGAAGAAAGGCGTAGCTATGTTGGCTATGCCCTGCGCTATCAACTCGGTATTGGAGCGATGGTGTCCGCTTATCATACCGTCGGCCACCACGGCGGAGAGCAGACTCTCTATGGCGCCGAGCAAGGCTATGGTTATAGCAGGCTGTATGTAGTCGCCTATATTCGAGAGGTCGAATTTGAGCGCCGACACGGATATGGTGTTGGGTATATCGCCGTAAAGCGTCTCTATGGTGACCACCGGCAAATCGAATATGGCCACCACGGCCGTCATGAGCACTATGGCTATGAACGACCCGGGGACGCGCTTTATCAGCTTGGGCGTATATACGCCTATGAGCACCGTTGCGATCATTATCCCGAACGCCCACGGATTAAAGGTATCGAGTCCGGAAAAATATGCTCCCCATTTCCCTATGAAAGAGTCGGGCATATCGGTAATAGTGAGCCCCAACGCATCCTTTATCTGTGTGGTGAAGATAGTCAGCGCAATAGCCGAGGTAAAACCTATTATCAACGGTTGAGGTATGTATTTGAGCAACGAACCGAGCCTGAGAAGCCCGAACGCCACTAAGAATATACCGGCCAAAACGGTGGATATGAGCAACCCCTCGAAGCCGTTATTCTTGACTATGCCGTAAACTATGATGATGAAAGCGCCTGTAGGGCCGCCTATCTGTACCCGGCTACCGCCCAACAACGATACGATGAAGCCCGCCACTATCGCGGTTATAAGCCCCTTTTCAGGCGATACGCCCGATGCGACGCCGAATGCTATGGCCAAAGGCAGGGCCACTATGCCTACCACTATACCGGCCATGATGTCGCGACCTACCTGTTCCTTGGATATGCCGCTACGAAGAAGTGTGAAGAGTTTGGGTTTGAATACCGATTCCATTTTCCCGATTTATTATACGAAAAAATATACCCGACACCTGTCGGGAGTTGATTTTCGCGCAAAGGTATAAAAAATGCCGTAACAGTGGGCATGTCACTGCATTTTTATATATAACTTATTGAAATACAGGAAAAAGCCATCCACTACTCTGCCGTACCGAACTTCAATACCTCCCAGTTACCGTTTTCATCCTCTACCAAGGCCGAGAGCGACTCTATCCAGTCGCCTGAGTTCATGTATAGCACATCCTTTATGTATCGCATGTCGGGCTGGTGTATGTGTCCGCATATCACGGCATTGCATCCGTGACGATGGGCGATGCCAGCTATATTGTTATCGAAATTGCTGGCACGCGACACGATATTTTTGACCTTCTGTTTCATCACTTTGGATATGGAGAAATAGTTCTTGCCGTGACGGCGGCGATAGTCGTTGTAGAGACGGTTGATCTGCAATAACATGGAGTAGAGCTTGTCGCCGAACTTCGACAGCCATCTGAAACGGGTAGTCACGTTGTCGAACATGTCGCCATGAAATATGTATATGCGTTTGTCTCCGCTCTCGTATATGTAGTTGTCGACAATGGAGAGATTGCCGTAGTTGAATGGAGTGACATTGTCGAGAAAATCATCGTGGTTACCGCGTATGTATATCACTTTGGTAGTCTCTATGGTATGCAACAACAACTGCAGAAAACGGTTATAGTCGTGTCTCCAGCGACGACGATTGCGCCCTAAATGCCACCCGTCTATGATATCGCCACCGAGCACGAGCATGTCGCAGTCGTTACTGCTCAAAAAATCTATAGCCGCCTGCGTGTGCGACCAACGCGACCCGATATGAATGTCTGATATGACTATCGTTTTATATCTGCCTCTATTTTCCATATTCACAAAAATAATAAAATATATCGCTTCCGGCCACGTACGACATGACAAAAATCGCACCACACGTCGCCTACACGGATAGAAAATTCAAACAATAAAAAAGGCGTCACCGTTAAAGATGACGCCCTGTTATCAAACGACGGGAAAGTTATTCTGCCGCCGCCATAGCGTGTTTGAAACCCTTCTCTTTGTTCCATGCCCCGCGCGTGAAGTCGGGAACGCGTACGGGAGCGCTGTTGTTGGCTACCGATATCTCCGAGAGCGGAGCTATACATGACCACGCAGCCGCATCGTAAACGTTCATGTCGAGCGGCAGACCGTTACGCAAGCAATATATGAGGCGATAGTCCATGATGAAGTCCATGCCGCCATGGCCGCCTACCTTTTTGGCCATCTCTCCTATCTCCATTACTATGGGGTGGGTGTAAAGGGCCATAACCGAGTCGTGTTGCTCCTTAGCCAAGAAGCGGTGAGTGTTGGGCTCTATGGCTATACCCTCCACGGGATACTTCTGTATGAAGCCTTTGGTACCCGAGAGAGCATGCTTACGGTCGTAGGGACGGGGGCTTGTGACATCGTGCTGTATCATGATGGTTTTACCGTTATCGGTACGTATCATGGTGACGTTCATGTCTCCGAGGGCGTAATCTTTCTTAGCTTCGGGAGAGTCCTCGCCTTTCACTTTAGCCGCGTATTTACCGATGCCGTACTGGTCGGAAGACATGGATACGAGATAGTCGTACTTGTCGCCGCGGTTGATGTCGAGCGCCTGCGACACGGGACCCAAACCGTGCGTGGGATAGGGGTTGCCGTTATGTACGGTGTTGTGTTTAAGACGCCACATGTCGTAATATCCGCCGGGAGTCTCATCGAAGCTAAGCGAACGCAAATCGTGGATATAGGCGCCTTCGGCATGTACCAAATCGCCCAAAAGACCTTTTTGCGCCATGTTCAGCGTAGCCATCTCGAAGAAGTCGTAGCAGCAGTTTTCGAGCATCATGCAATGTTTACGGGTCTTCTCCGCCGTATTCACCATCAGCCAGCACTCGTCGAGCGAAGTGGTGGCGGGCACCTCCACAGCCACGTTCTTGCCGTGTTCCATAGCATATACCGCCATAGGCACGTGAGTATCCCAGTCGGTGCAGATGTAGACCAGATCTATGTCGTCACGATCGCACAACTGTTTCCATACGGTGGAATCGCCGCTGTAACCGACAGGCTCGGGCATACCGGCCTTTGTCACTATATCCGAAGAAAAAGCCACTCTCTCGGGACGTATATCGCACAGAGCTACTATTTTAACTCCGTCCAGATGGGTAAAACGCTCCACCGCGCCCGGACCGCGCATACCCAAACCGATAAAACCGACACGCACAGTGTTCATGGGAGGGAGCGCCAAGCCTATTACATCTTCCTGACCGGCAGGACGTTCAGGCACAGGGAGCTCTATCACCGCAACCTCGGCATCGGCCGTCTTTCCGTCGCAACCGCATAGCGCTGCAGACAAAAGCGACGCCGCTACAAATGCAAAAATCTTAAAGTTTCTCATTATTCGTTAAAGTATTAAATTTCATTCTCATTACAACAATCGCCCGTTGTCGTTCCACTCGCCGTACATAACGCCTTTACGGCTATTCTCTATCAGCTTTCGCAGTCTGTTACGGAATATCTCGGGCCGTATGCGGCTACGCTGAACACCGTCGAGACGAACCCGCCGGTATAATGCCGGAAACGCATTGAAGTTATCCCGAACCTGCGGGTCTTCCTCAAGCGCATTAAGTATGGCGTCGTCTACGACAAACCCTGCAGGCGACATATCCGGCAAAACCGCTCTCCCTGCATCGGTCATAAGACCCAGCCGTTCCAGTCTCCGGCAACGCTCTTTGTTCAGTTCGGTCCATGCGCTCGATTTACGTCTTGGTGTGAACCTCTGGATAACCGCACCCGTATCGAGCTTTTTGACAGTACTGTCTATCCAGCCGAAACAAAGGGCCTCTTCCACCGCATCAATATACCAAAACGTATCGTCGTCCACAGGCCGTCCACGCCGTACTGTAGCCCAACACTCTTTCTCCTTGTCATGGTTGGACGCAAGCCAATGCCGGAACTCGTTACGGTTCCTGACTGCAAGCAAATTTACCGGTTCCATAAACAAACACCGGGGAATAAAATACGCATCCGATCGCCAGCTACAAAGCAGACAATCGGATGCGACACATGCCGTTACGCCTTGAGCGCCGCCGACAGACGAGCGAAGAGCTTGTCTACCGAGTCGAACATCTCCACACGCAAAGCGGTGTAATGCTTTTTCACCAATTTGGGATTGTGTTTTTCGGCAGGATTGTTTACCCTCTCGAAAAGATCGTTACGCAGATCGACCGCGCTCTGTATAATATCGAAGATCTCGTCCTGTTTTTCTTTCTTGTTGATTATAAGGCACGTGTATGCGTCCGATACTATTTCTGTAACCAAAGCGTCGATCTCTTTCTTTGTTCTTCTGATGCTTGACATAAAAATTAGTTTAATTATTTATCGTAAAGGTAATAAAAGTTCCGGTATCTGCAATGCGTAGTTATCTCTTGGCGGACAGCTTCTTTTTGGAATCCATCAATATCGAAAAGGCATGGTGTATGTCCGACGAAGCTACCAGCACGGTAAATTCGTTGGTTGTGCTTATCACTTCGGTGATATTGATGTTATCCCAAGCCAGCTCCTTGAATATATAATAATAGACACCCGGATAGATGCTGTTCTCGGTAGGCAACTTCACCGTAATGGACGAAAGGTCCGCAGTTTTGGCAACGATGGTCTCGTCTGCGAATATCTCCTCCACCGTCGCGCTTAAGGATGTGCTCACCACTATGGTAGTTTCACTCACCCCTTGCGAAAAGGTGCAAAAGACATCGTTACCCATAGTGCTGATCTTATCCAAGAGTCTCATCTGCTTGGTGAGCAACGATTTGGAGTTGATGTACGAATAATCGGCCAAATCGGAACGCACCACTATGTCGCCGATGTTCTCCACCACTTTCTGCAACTTCATGGAAGAGATTATCTCCAGACGCGGCACGAGCCTGTTAAGGGCCATTATTATGGCACCGTCGTTGACCTCCTTGCCCAAAAGAGCCTCCACTTCGCCCTTTATTTTTCGCGAAAGCGCCGAAAGATTCACAATACCCTCTATAAGAGCACTCTCCAAAAACGGTTTCTTCTTTATAACGTGTTCTACGGCTACAGGAATCGTCAACATAATTCAATTTTGTTAAAAATTAGACAAAAATACATAAAATCGAACAAAATGACGATAAATTTCTTAACATATTCGATTTTACCTATTTTTGCATCAGTAAAGGGATAGAAAGGGTATCGAATCCATTCTTCCGCTACAAAAAAAGTAAAAATAATTTAAAAATACAACAAAAGCGATTGCAATATAGGAACAACCATACGCTTTTGACAAAAATTTAACATCCAACCAGTGAAAAAGGTACTTAAATTCGGCGGCACTTCGGTAGGTTCTGCCGGGAATATGAAAAAGGTGGCGTCCATTGTCGCGGATCAAAAGGCTAAAGTGACCGTATTGTCGGCCATGTCTGGCACTACGGATGCTTTGGTAGCGATAAACAGAGCGCTTGCGGACGGTAGCGACATCCCTGACGAGAAACTGTCGGAGCTGGAAGACAAATATCGCCGGTGCGCAGACTCGTTGCTTGCCGACAGCTCAAAAGCTCATGCACTCATCGACAGTACCTTCGCATTCATACGCGAGACCGCCGCAGGATACTCCGGAGAGAAGAGCGCCAAAGCCATAGTGGCTCAAGGAGAAAAGATGACATCGGCAATATTCTCCATGTATCTGAAAGAGTGCGGATATAAAACAGCTCTCATAGACATAACCGAGGCCATGCGTACGGACGGGAGCGGAGCCGTAGACACCGCTTTTCTGGCCGCAAGGCTCGCAGAGACGGTATCGCAGGCCGACGACGATACGTTGTTCGTAACGCAGGGGTTCATATGTCGCGACAGCGACGGTGACATAAGCAACCTCGGCAGAGGCGGCAGCGACTATTCGGCGGCGTTGATAGGTGCGGCCATAGGCGCCGACGAGGTGCAGATATGGACCGACATAGACGGCATGCACAACAACGACCCCCGTTATGTGGAGGGCACCTATCCCATTCGCCACATGAGTTTCAACGAGGCGGCCGAGTTGGCCTATTTCGGTGCCAAGATACTCCACCCCTCCACCATACAGCCGTGCCGCGAACACGACATAGCCGTGAAGCTCAAAAACACCCTCGACCCTGCGGCCGAAGGTACCACCATAACGGCATCGGGCGACAGCTCCAAAAAATATCATGCGGTTGCCGCCAAAGACGACATCACAGTCGTGCGTATATGTTCGGCTCGCATGTTGCTGGCATACGGCTTTTTGCGTCGCGTGTTCGAGATATTCGAGAAATACCGTACCCCCATCGACATGATAACCACATCGGAGGTGGCCGTATCGCTCACAATCGACGACAACACCCATGTAGAGGCCATAGTAGAGGAGCTATCCGAGCTGGGCAACGCATCGTACGAGAGGGGCAACTCCATAATATGCGTAGTAGGCAAGATAGAGCATGAAACGCCGGGGCTGGTAGCCGACATACTCGACTCCATAAGGGATATACCGGTGAAAATGGTATCTTACGGGGCCAGCTCCCGTAGCGTGGCAATACTCATAAACTCAGGGGACAAAATATCCGCCTTGAGAAAACTTAACGACCACCTTTTCGCAAACGTATAAACGACCGAGTCATGATCGACATAGATGGAATAAAAGGGATAGACACACCTTTCTATTTGTACGACATAGAGTTATTGCGACGCACACTGCAAAAGGTATGCGACAACGCCTCACGATACGGATTTTTCGTACACTATGCGCTAAAGGCCAATTTCGATCCGCGCATCTTGCAGGAGGTGAAGAGCTTCGGACTCGGCACCGATTGTGTCAGCGGAGGCGAGGTGCGTGCCTCCGTAGAGGCCGGTTTCGACCCTGCCGGAATCGTATTCGCAGGGGTGGGCAAACGCGACGACGAAATAGAATACGCTCTCGAGAAAGGTATTCTCGCGTTTAACTGCGAATCGTTGGAGGAGCTCGAAGTAATCGACGACATAGCCGGAAGAACGGGACGACGCGCACGGGTAGCCCTGCGCATAAACCCCGACGTAGACCCGCAGACGCACAAGAACATATCCACCGGCCACGCCGACAGCAAATTCGGCATAGCCTATACCGAGATAGAACAAGCTATAGAACGCATCGGATCGCTTCGTAACATATCCATAGCCGGACTGCACTTCCACATAGGTTCGCAGATACTGAACCTGAAGGTGTTCGAATACCTTTGCAAACGCGTGGTAAGCATAGTGTCGTGGTTCGAGGAACGGGGAGTGAAGATAACCTACGTCAACGTGGGCGGCGGTCTCGGCATCAACTATGAAAGTCCCCGCACGGAACCCATACCCGATTTCGACACCTACTTCCGCATATTCGCCGACAACTTGCCTCTAAGGGCCGACCAAACGCTCCACTTCGAGTTGGGACGCTCTATAGTGGCGCAATGCGGATCACTGATAACCAAAGTGTTGTACAACAAAAAGACCGCCTCGGGCAAAAACTATGTATTGGTAGACGCCTCCATGACGGAGCTTATACGTCCCGCGCTCTACGACGCCCATCACCATATCGACAACCTCACACCACACGAGGGGACGGAGGTTTACAGCATTGCCGGAGGGGTATGCGAGTCGAGCGATATATTCGCCCGCGATATAAAACTGCCCGTCACCCGGCGCGGAGACTACCTCGCGTTACGATCGGCCGGGGCCTACGGACAATCAATGGCATCGTGCTACAATCTGCGTCCGTTGCCTCGTTCGGTATATTATACGGAGAGTGAAGGTATAGAGTGCGACACCCGAATATAGAATATTTATTCAGATTGTTTTAAGTTAACAATCGAATCTATATCTTTGCATAGGATAAACTTCGTCTCGGTAACATCCGTTGCTTATTTTGTGTGTAACAACTCAGAGATTAATGGTCGGAAGATATGGAAGAAAAGTTATTGACGCTCTATTTAAAAGATGGACAAAACGCATTCCAATATGTGCAGAGCTTGCATCGAAACGTGAGGCAGATTGCGACAGAAGCCATATTGGAGTGTTCGAGATTGGGCTATCCTCTGAACAACATGGAGATCACCAGCAAAGCACGAGACTTGATGCGCAAGAAATCTCATCGCAATTAATAGATACGGCAAAAAAACACGGTTTATATATCCCGACAAGTAAATGGGACGATTTCGGAGAGCGTAAGAAAGAACCGTCGGGAGAGAGCATTATCTATTTCAATAGTAACAACAACGAGGTAATCAAAGTTCGCAATCCCATGGCGAAAGCTGTCATAAAACAGCTCAACGCCCGGAATATTATTTACGAACATCTAATACACAACATTCTATTCCCCAATACCCGCTATCGGTTTTTAGGAATAAGCGAAGATTTGGACGGTGTTCGCATTATCTTATCGCAACCATACATATCGGACAAATTCATATTGCCAAACAACTCCCTGATAGATGGGTACTTGATAGACGGACTCGGAATGAAACCGGAAAATCGTTTTTTTTACGGAAACGATTATATAGCGATAACAGACGTCTCTCCAACGGGTGACAATGTGTTATACGATGGCGACAAACTATATTTCATCGACCCTATAATCAAATTCAAACGTCCGGCAAGAGAAGCTCTCGATTATTATTATGCGTTATTAAAATAACATCTGTAATATAAAATGGGCAAGGTACGTTTCGGTGTGGTAGGCACCAATTTCATATCGGATTGGGTTCTGACAGGAGCACGTCAGGATAGTCGTTTCGAGGCGGTCGCCGTCTATTCGAGAAAAGAGGAGACAGCCGAGGCGTTTGCGGCCAGACACAATATTCCTCATATTTTCACCTCGTTAGAGGAGATGGCGACGAGCCCTCTGATAGACGCCGTGTATATCGCTTCGCCCAATTTTCTGCATGCCAGGCAAAGTATTCTGTGCATGAGCCACGGCAAACACGTGCTCTGCGAAAAGCCTCTGGCCTCTAATGCGAGAGAAGCCGCACAGATGATAGAGGCATCCGAAAGATACGGTGTAACGTTAATGGAGGCGATGAAACCCACACTTACGCCTAATTTCCTTTCCGTACTGAAAAACATAGAAAGAGTCGGGAAAGTACGCCGTTATTTCTCGTCGTACTGCCAGTACTCTTCCCGTTACGACAAATTCAAGGAGGGCATAGTACTCAATGCTTTCGACCCGAAACTGTCTAACGGAGCGATTATGGATATAGGTGTCTATACGATCTACCCTATGGTAGTTCTGTTCGGAATGCCGAAGCGGGTAATTGCCTCGGGAACGGTTCTATCTTCTGGAGCGGACGGGCAAGGAGCGGTCACTTTCGAATACGACGGAATGGAAGCCACCGTGCTCTATTCCAAGATAGCCGACTCCTCTCTCCCCACCGAGATACAAGGCGAGGATGGCACGCTTGCATTAAACCGCATCAATAAGATAGAGCGGGTAACCTACACTCCGCGTAAAACCAATGTGGCGGGCGGAAAGGGAGATAACCCCGAACCGGAGAATATAACGATGCCGACTATAAAAGACGAGTATTATTACGAAGTGGCGGAGTTCATAGACCTGGTACTTTCAGGGAAACGAGAGTCTGCTATCAACAGTCACGGCAACTCACTTACTGCAATAAAGTTAGTCGACGAGATACGCCGCCAGCTAGGCGTGGCTTTTCCGGCGGATGAAGCCTAGCGAAAGGGGGGCCTGACAAGCCGGCAATTTATCGCAACGCGTATCGACGATGCTCCGCCCTTCTCTTTATCATAAAATGTTCCGTCCTCAAATCGCCTGACGCATAGAACTTCCCATGCTCGGTATGATGGTATGCGAAGCCGCACTTTTCGGCTACACGACGCGACTTGTCGTTACCGTCGTAATAACCTATCCATACAGCAGATAGGTTCAATTCGCCGAAACATCTGCCGACAAGGGCATTTACCGCTTCCGGTATAAGGCCGCGGCCCCAGAAAGGCACACCTATCCAATAACCGATCTCGGCATGGCCCGTCTCTACACATGAGCTGTTGGCAGACTCGCCGAAAAGCAACCCGCAACACCCCACCGCCTCGCCGCTATCTTTTAGCTCAACTGCATATACTTCCGGGTCTGCGAACACGGTGCGGATAATCTCGCGGCTCTCCTCCACCGATCTGTGCGCAGGCCACCCGGCGGCAGAGCCTATTGCCGGATCTTTGGCGTACCGGTACAATGTCTCGGCATCATCGTCGTGCCACGGACGCAGAATCAATCTTTCGGTCTCTATCATCGCTTTTTTGTCGTTTTCGATCGCGAAAGCGCATTACAAGTAACTCTCACTAGGGCAGACAACGATTCGCCGTCATCGACATTCTCGAAGTATATGGACGGCTTCGCCCCTCTGTACGCAGGACGTAAATGCGCCTCGGGAACCGATACGACTCCGGCTTCGGTATGTTTCACAAACAGCCTGTCGTCGCACACCACTCCGAAAAACGTTCCGTCGCAATATAGGCCGTACTCCCCGAACATCTTCTTGGCAGTGATCTCGCCCGCTCCGGAGCACTGATCGATAACGTACTGAACAAAATCAGCATTACTCGACATAGCGTTACTTATTATCTATTAAAAACTTCCGCTTTTAGGCCCTAATGAAGAAACTCCGCCTACCCGCCTTAAAGCTCCATCTACTACAGTTATGTTCGCAAACAAAACCCACATGCCGTTTTCAACTTAAAGCTTGCAAAATAACCTACATATAAAGTTGATTCAAAAGGGGCTGTGCCCCCCATTAAAAGAGAAAGAAGCCTACTACTCCGGACAACGAGATAACTATCAGCGGATTCACCTTGAACCACACTGCAGCCAACGCCGCCACGAATATAAGTATGCTACGGTAGTCTACGAAATTTTCTCGGTTCATGAGTATCAGGGCGGCTGCGGCTATAAGACCTATTATTACCGGCCTCATACTCCGCATAACATTCTTTATATACGGATTGCCGTTGAGCTTAGCGTAGAATAGCGAAGCTATCAACATGAATATCAACGAGGGGGCGCATACACCCAACGTAGCCAACGCCGAACCCAACACACTGCCTCCCGAGGCGGTATATCCTATGTAGGTGGCGCAATTTATAGATATAGGCCCCGGGGTCATCTGCGATATAGCCACTATGTCGGCGAACTCCGAAGAAGTGATCCACCCGTGAGAGACCACTACCTCGCTCTGTATCAACGACAACATGGCATACCCTCCCCCGAATCCGAATATGCCTATCTTGAAGAATGCCAGGAAAAGTTCCAGATATATCATATCCCTGCCTCCTTTCCGCGAGAGTCATTGTCCCGCTTCATGTTACGCCGGCATATAATAACACCCCACAGCACAGCCGCCACGATAAATATCACCGGAGAGAGACCGAAATATATGGCCACGGCCACAGCCGCCACTATCGGATACTCTTTGGGCGTTATATTCTTGGAGAAGCTGAAAACGGGATATAATATGAGCGCCACCACCGCAGGACGCATGCCTGCGAATACGCGTTCGGTCTGCGGATAGTCGTATAGCGAACGGAAAAATATAGCGATCGTCAGCAATATTATGAACGACGGCAACACCGACCCTAAAAAGCCTGCGACACCACCCGCAACGCCCTTGTGGCGGTAACCTATCAATATGGCGGTGTTGACAGCCATAGGCCCGGGAGAGGCCTGCGCCATAGAAAGATAGTCGAGAAACTCCTCCTCGCTCACCCACCCACGGCGCTCTATCTCGCGCTGCATGAGCAATATCATTGCATAACCGCCTCCGAAAGTGAAACAGCCTATTTTAAAGAAAGTTATGAATAAGCGTATGTATTCTTTCATAATAGTTGAACTTCTTTCGACGTTTTCTCGCCTCGGCAATCAAAACTTCGTTTCATTGCTCTCGGCTTATTGCAAACGTTCGCTTTGGGGTAGACGTCTTCTCGCTCCGGGAAGTCGAAACTTCATCTAACCGCAAACGTTCGGCTCCAATGCAACCTTTTACAGCACTAAGCGGTGAAACTGCAGGGAGCGATCAACGTACATCCATGAACAGATTCCACACCCTATCGTCGGGCAGAGGCGCCGTGACGGTAATGCGTTCTTTGGTAACGGGATGCGTGAATGTCATAGACCGGGCATGCAACGATATGCTACCGTCCGGATTGGATCGCGGAGCCCCGTATTTCAAATCTCCGCGTATGGGAGATAGCGACTTTGACAACTGGGCCCTTATCTGATGGTGACGTCCCGTGATGAGATCTATATCGAGAAGGACATAACGATCGCTACGAGCGGCCACACGATAACGCAACCGAGCCTCCTTCGCGTCTCTCTTCGGAGCGTCATAGGCATACGAACGGTTCTTCCGACCGTCTCGCCAAATATAATGGACTAGCTCGCCCTCCTCTTTTTCCGGCATCTCGGCCACCAACGCGAAATAACGCTTCACTATGTCGCGTGAGCGCACCGCCTCGTTCATGCGTGCCAACGCCTTGGAGGTCTTGGCCAACAGAACAACCCCGCTCACGGGACGGTCTATACGATGGATAACACCGAGAAAAACGGCTCCCGGCTTGGAGTCGCGCCGCTTTATATAGGCCTTGACCTCGTCCTCCAACGCGCTGTCGCCGGAAAGGTCGGCCTGCACGGGCATACCGGACCGTTTGTTTACGGCCATTATGTGATTGTCCTCGTAGAGTATGTCGCTACCGTCGAACATGCGATAATATACTGATTGGAAACATGCCGCCGTGACAGACACGCACGGCTACGCCACAAACTGCGGACCAACCGAACGGCAAGTCCGCAGGAGATAAGGCATAGTTACTGATTCATCTTCTGAAGCAACTGTTCGTTGCTTACGGTGGACTCCATCTCTTTCTTTATCAACTCCATGGCCTCCACGGAATTCATGTCGGTGAGATGGCGGCGTATGATCCACGTTTTCTGCAACGTCTCCTTGTTCATAAGCAGATCGTCGCGGCGCGTAGACGAGGCGGTGATGTCGACGGCCGGATATATGCGTTTGTTGGATAGTTTGCGGTCGAGCTGAAGCTCCATATTGCCGGTACCCTTGAACTCCTCGAATATGACTTCGTCCATCTTGGAGCCGGTATCTATAAGGGCTGAAGCTATGATGGTAAGCGACCCCTTCTCCTCCGTGTTACGGGCGGCGCCGAAGAAACGTTTGGGCTTATGGAGCGCATTGGCGTCTACACCGCCGGAGAGGACCTTGCCCGAAGCCGGCTGAACGGTGTTGTACGCACGTGCCAGACGGGTTATGGAGTCGAGGAATATCACCACATCGTGGCCGCACTCCACTAACCGCTTCGCCTTTTCGAGCACCATCTCGGCCACCTTTACATGGCGTGCCGCCTGTTCGTCGAACGTGGAGGCCACCACCTCGGCCTTTACGGAGCGTTGCATGTCGGTAACCTCCTCGGGACGCTCGTCTATGAGCAACATTATCATATAGGCCTCGGGGTGATTATCGGCTATGGCGTTGGCTATAGACTTGAGCAACATAGTCTTACCTGTCTTAGGCTGCGCCACTACTAGGGCACGCTGACCTTTGCCTATGGGGGCGAACATGTCTATGACACGGTTGGATAGGTTGTTATGACCGTTGCTGGTGATATCGAACTTCTCCTGCGGAAAGAGAGGGGTGAGATACTCGAACATCACCCTGTCGCGAAGCTCCTCCGGATTGAGTCCGTTGACCATCTCTACCTTGACGAGCGGGAAATACTTTTCGCCGTCTTTGGGCGGACGTATCTCGCCCGAAACGGTATCGCCCTGCTTGAGACCGAAAGTGCGTATCTGCGAAGGAGACACATAGATGTCGTCGGGAGAGTTGAGGTAGTTGTAGTCGGATGAACGCAGGAAACCGTAACCGTCCTGAAGTATCTCGAGAACACCCTCGCTCTTGACCACACCCAGATATTCGTCGCGTTGTTGCGACTGACGCCTGCCGCGCATGTCGTTCTCCGCCATGTCCGGGGCGAAATAGGGCTGCTCCGGGGCATCGTCCGACGAATCGTCGGGGCGTTGACGTCGGTTGTCGTTTTTGGGCATATCCTGCCTTGCGACAGACTGACGGGCCTCGAAACGACGTTTACGACCTATCTCTATATCTACGGCCGGGGGATTCGGCACATTGGTACGACGGTCCTCCACCGGCTCGTCGGCCACCGGGAAAGAGGGCGTCGCAGCCTCCGCACGGGGAGCGTCTCCACGCGTGGCCGTACCCTCCGGCTGTGCGGAATAGACCTTGGGACGGGGTATGCGTCCGCGGCGACGTCTCTGAACATCACCCATATCTGATTCGCTCTTGATCGCCGTATCGGCCGTATCTTCGCTCACGGAAGCCGCCGGAACCTCCGCGGCCTCGGAACGACCGCCGCGAAACTCGGCTATGGCCGACGAATATTCTATGATTTTGCCGATAAGCTCGTTCTTACGGTAACTCTCCACCCGTTTCATGCCGAACGATTTGGCGATGGAACGCAACTCTACGAGAGTTTTTTGTTTCAATGTTGCAAAATCTTGCATTGTGTGAATATGTAAAAATGAATATAAGACGATTAAAAACCCGATATGGGCGATAAGAATCCGCCAATGCCGGAAAAGGATTTTGCCGACATTGACTTTGCAAAGTTAAAAATAATCGCCCTATATCAAAATTTTAGAAGCTGTTTTATTTTAAAGTCCGATGATCCGGATATCGTTTCAGAGATATATCCGCAATAATAGCCGGCTCGACGCGAGCGAAATGCGAAAGCGGCTCCGAAACTTTTTTCAAAAACAAAACAGTTTCTCATATCGTTAATTTTTCGCCAAGCGTGTATCGCCACGAAGTTCCGCATAGCTTTACGACGGCGATTTCGTTTTGCCGCTTCGACGAATTGCGTATCTTTGCTTTCGGAAACCTGGCTCCGGATGTATCCGGGCGTTTACCAAAAGTCAGAATGAATCTAACAAAAACCGTGCTACGATGAACAGATTTCTTGCAGTGATACCCGCCCGCTACGGATCGAGCCGTTTCGAGGGCAAACCGTTGGTCGACATATTCGGCAAGCCGATGATAAGACATGTGTGGGAACGCGCCTCTAGCAGTTTCGACCATTGCGTCGTAGCGACCGACGACAAGCGCATAGAAGATGCGGCACGCGCTTTCGGAGCCACCGTCATAATGACCTCCTCCGCGCACCGTAGCGGCACCGAGCGATGCAACGAGACCCGCATAAAAGCCGAAGAGCTGTTCGGCATCTCTTTCGACACGGTAATCAACATACAGGGCGACGAACCGTTCATCCACACATCGCAGTTGGAGCTGATAAAAAGCTGTTTCGACGACAACGCCACCCAGATAGCCACTTTGGTTAAACCTTTTGAAAATGGCGAGGACATATTCAACGAAAATTCGCCCAAAGTGGTGCGTGCCGTAAACGGCAATGCACTCTATTTCAGCCGTAGCGTCATTCCTTTTCTTAGAGGCACGGACAAAAACGACTGGCAAAACAGCCACCGGTTCTTCAAACACATAGGCCTTTACGGCTATCGTGCCGACGTACTCTCCCGGATATGCGAACTGCCTGCAGGAGAGCTGGAGAGGTGCGAATCGCTCGAGCAACTACGGTGGTTGGAGAACGGCTACACCATACGCAGCGCCGTCACCGACTGTCAATCGCACGCGATAGACACCCCCGCCGACCTCGAACTGGTGCTCAAGGAATACTCCCATCTGTTCGAGAACAAACGATGAGCACACTATACGACAGCCGTGGCGGACAAATACGGCAAATAAGGCATGAAATGTCGCGCGGGATTCCGGAACCGGTAATGGCCCGTGCGTTGGCCGATAACGAGTGGTTCACTCGCGAAGACATAGAGTATGCCCTGCGAGCGATCGTAGACGGCATGCTCGACGATGCCATAGCCGAAAGGTGGCTCACCGGCTATCCGCACACGGACACCGGGATGAACGTAGCCGTTATAATGGCCGGAAACATTCCTATGGCCGGATTTTTCGACATGTTGTGTTGCGCTGTCACAGGGTGCGGGATATTTGTGAAACACTCGTCCAAAGACAAGGCTTTGATGGAGTGGGCCGAAGCTATCGTAGCCGGGTGTACGGGTGCGAACGTGTCGCAACTCGCCGATGATTCGGTAGCAGACGCCGTCATAGCCTCCGGAAGCGATAACGCAGCCTCGTTCATAAGGGCGCGATTCGACGGCATAGCCATGCTGTTACGCACCCACCGCATTTCGGCGGCCGTGATAGACGGCACGGAGAGCGCACAGGAGCTTTCGTTGTTATGGCAAGACATATTCACTTACTTCACGCTCGGATGCCGAAACGTAACGCACATATATCTGCCCGTGGGCTATCCGCCCGAAACATTGATAGAAAAGATCGTCTCAGGTAACCAGCCCATAGTGCACCGCCCATGGCACGGAAGCTATCGTCAGGCGCGCGCGCTTAAGACAATGAACGGGGAGCCGTTCTTCGACGGAGGCTATTTTCTGTTATGTCCGGGGATGCAATCGGAGACGATATGTCAGATAACATACTCGTTTTACGGGTCGAACGACGCATTGACCGCGGAGATCGCAGGCCGAAACGACATACAATGCGTCGTGGGACACGGCCGCATACCGTTCGGACATGCCCAACGACCCGCGCCGTGGGACTATCCCGACGGCCGCGATGTGATAGCGTTCATATCACAGGCTGCACGTTGACCATATCTTTTTAAGACCGCTAAACTTATCGTAATACATTGATTCACCTCTACTAAATATGTCAGAAATAATAAAATTCAGAGTTCTTAGCGACGAAGACGACAACTTTTTGCGCGACTATCAGATTCCCGGCGACATGACGTTACGACAGATGCACGACTTCGTATGCGCCGATTTAGGGTACGACAACCGAGAGTTATGTTCGTTTTTCCTATCCGACGACAAATGGGGGAAACTCTATGAGTTCACGTCGGTAGACATGGGCATGGCAGAGAGCGACGATCCGTCGGCAACGCCAATGACAATGGACGGCATAACGGTCGGACGGCTGGTCGTGGCTCCCGGCGACCGTCTGCTATACATATTCGATCAGCTCGAAGACCGCGCACTGTTTTTCGAAGCCATAGATATGCACTCTCCCGAAGAGGGGCTTTCATACCCGCGAGTGCAACTGGCCAACGGACAGGCCCCCGACCAGTACGACGCCGCCAAGAGCCACGGCAGCAACTCAATATTCGAAGAGGCGATGGGCGACTACAACGACTTCGAGGGCGACGATTATTTCTCCGACGATGAATAACAGACTCGTGGTGATAGCCGGGGCCACAGGCGTAGGCAAGACCGAGACGGCCATAGCGGTATCTAAACGCATAGATGCCCCCATAGTATCGTGCGACTCGCGTCAGTTCTACCGTGAAATGACCATAGGCACTGCCGTACCCACCCCCGAACAGCTGGCAGCGGCCGAACACCGTTTCATACACTCACGCTCCGTTTTCGAACCGTACAGTTGCGGAGAGTATGCCAAAGAGGCTCTCGAAACAATATCTGAACTATTCCGCACGCATAATCATGTCATACTGACGGGTGGCTCCGGACTATACATCGACGCCGTAACCGAGGGTTTCGACGAGATACCTTCCGATGAAACCATACGCGAGGCACTTATAGCCAAATGCCGTGACGAAGGGATCGACAGCCTGCTTCGGCAGTTGCGCGAGCTCGACCCCGAATATTACGATAAAGTGGACCGTTGTAACCCGCAAAGGGTAATACGTGCCATAGAGGTGTGTCTGTCGACCGGAGAACCGTACAGCAAATTACGTAAAGGGGAGAGCCATAAGCGTGATTTCGAAACGATATACATAATGGTCGATCGCCCACGTGAAGAGCTATACGACCGAATAAACCGACGCGTAGACGCCATGCTATCGGAGGGGC
Source organism: uncultured Rikenellaceae bacterium (assembly GCA_910588925.1). Classification (GTDB taxonomy): domain Bacteria; phylum Bacteroidota; class Bacteroidia; order Bacteroidales; family Rikenellaceae; genus CASDZP01. The sequence continues at coordinate 869 of CAJURV010000028.1, read as the reverse complement.
TGGTAGAAGAGGCCCGCAATCTACGCCCGCACGCCGGGTTGAACGCTCTTGCCACGGTAGGTTATCGCGAATTGTTCGATCACTTCGACGGCAAACACGACATGGAGACGGCCGTGGAGCTGATAAAACGTAATACGAGACGTTATGCGAAGCGGCAGTTGACTTGGTTCAGGCGTAATCCGCGATATGAAATTTTCTCTCCTGACGATATCAATGGGACTGTAAGTTATATTCTGTCTGCTTTTTAATGGATAGCGGAGGCGGTACTCTATTGAAAGTTACATCGGTTTCGCTGGAGCATAGTAGCTAGTCATACATTTCTTTTATAAGGGATTGTCGCTTTTTGAAGCACTTCATTATCCCAACTTCACAAGGCTGGAGACTGCCAGAGCGTGCTATTAAGGAGAGTGTCTTTAATTAATTAAGCGAATACTGGTTATAGTTTACCTACCTTGCGGGCCTCCGTGGGGGAGTCTCTGCCTACCGCGAAGTGCGGTCCGGGAGAGATTAATATTTTCCTTTCCCTACGAATATGTATTATGACGGCTGTTTACGAGATGGTGAATTTATCTGGAGATTTACGGTATGCGCATTAGCCGAACTTTTGTGTTATGACGGCGGCCCGAGTGGAGCGAGGGCCATAGACATGGATTCATTATGAAAAGGTATGACGTTACTTTTTCGGTGAAGATATTCGGTATCACAGGGACGGAGCCTGCGGGGGAGCGCTTAAGCGTGAGGCTCTTTAGATTCGCGACGATGATTTAAGCGGAAGAGGTCTAATGATTGCTGTAACTTACGCGGGCCTCCGTTAGGGGAGGCTCCGGCCCGCTCATCCCTCGTGCCTCGGGATTTAACGGCGGAAGTTG
>CAJURV010000027.1:7451-25310 GCA_910588925.1 uncultured Rikenellaceae bacterium | reverse complement strand
GATCCCGTTCGTGAGCCATCCTCACGTACACCCAAGTACGCTCCGGAGGCGCACGACCGCGATCGACGATTTTTGAGGTCTAAAAAGTCTCGGCGCCCTGCGGTCTGCGGTTGTGTACGTGGGCTAGCATGCCTGCGACTTGCGGTTAATGCGCATTTATTTGGGTGTGGAGTGATGGTATTTGCTCGCCTGCGACTTATTCCAACCTCTGTCCGGTTAATTTGTGGTAGTTATCGCGGAGCGGCACCCCGTGCCGCATGAGTAGTTCAGATAATGCGCATATCTTCGGGAAGCATTATAGTATTTTCCGTCTCGCCAGCCATCAATATGAGTGCTTATATTATAAATTTCCGCATGAATCCTTTTCAAGCATAAATTATACATAAGGTGCTCACTTTTATTTCCTAATTACTCTTATCAAAAAATGGGGCAGTGCTTCATATATACAAAGTAACTCCACTGAAATAGCCTGTCGTAAGATCTCCATTAAATGGTCCGGCTGAAAGTCCCTGCCTAAGGCATAAACAAAAAGTCTCCCGAGAACATCTTGTACGACAACTTCGGATCGTAATAAAAAATCCCGCGAGAAATTTCTCGCGGGATTTTTTATTACGATCCGAAGTTGTCGTACAAGATGTTCTCGGGCGGAACGCCGAGGCTGTCGAGCATTTTCACTACGGAAGATATCATCATGGGGGGGCCGCACATCAGATAGAGGCATCCTTCCGGATCTTCGTGGTTCTTGAGATAGTTCTCATAGAGCACATTGTGTACGAATCCCACTTTGTAAGGCACTCCTGCCGCATCGGCTTCGGGGTCTTCGCGGTCGAGTGCGAGGTTGAACTTGAAGTTGGGGAAGTCTTTCTCTATCTGGTGGAACTCTTCAAGATAGGGGGCCTCTTTGAGTGCACGGGCACCGTACCAGAACGAGACGGGACGTTTGGTCTTTTCGGTCTTGAACAGGTGCATTATATGGCTTCGCATGGGGGCCATACCGGCGCCGCCGCCTATGAATATGAGCTCCTGAGTGTCGGGCAGATTGTCCGGCAGGAAGAATTCGCCGTAAGGGCCGGAGATGGTAACTTTGTCGCCCGGTTTGCGCGAGAATATGTACGACGAGCATATACCGGGGTTGACATTCATGAAGCTGCCTGTCGCGCGGTCGAACGGGGGAGTGGCGATACGGATGTTGAGCATGATGATGTTGCCCTCCGCAGGGTGGTTGGCCATAGAGTAGGCACGGAAAGTGGGTTCGGGATTGGTGGTCACCAAATCCCACATCTTCATCTTGTCCCAATCGGCGCGGAAGCGTTCGTCAACATCCATGTCGGAGAACTTGATGGCTTCGTATTTGGGTATGTCTATCTGAATGTAACCGCCGCTACGGAATTTGAGGTTCTCGCCTTCGGGCAGTTTTACGACAAACTCCTTGAGGAATGTGGATATGTTGCGGTTAGATACCACTTCGCACTCCCACTTCTTGACGCCGAGTACCGCTTCGGGCACCTTTATCTTAAGATCTTCCTTGACCTTTACCTGGCAACCGAGGCGCCATTTTTCTTTCTGTTGCTTGCGGGTGAAGAAGTTGACCTCCGTGGGGAGTATGTCGCCGCCTCCTTCGAGCACCTGACACCGGCACATGCCGCAAGATCCGCCGCCGCCGCATGCCGAGGGTAGGAATATGCCTTTATCGGCGAGTGTCGACAGCAATGAGCCGCCCGGTTCGCAGACGATCTCTTTTTCTCCGTCGTTTATAGAGATAGTGACGTTTCCGGAGGGCATCAGCTTCTTCTTGGCAAAGAGCAGAAGCGCTACCAACACCAATATCACGATGAGAAAGGCTACGACCGAGATTATGATTGAACTGTAGTCCATTTCTTATTTATTGTTATCTGTTTGACTTTTAGCGATCTGTTGTAAGCGGAAATGTCCGTCTACCGTAAGCGCGATTTATAGCTGAATACCCATGAAAGACATGAACGCTATGCCCATGAGCCCTGTCAGGATAAAGGTTATGCCTACGCCGCGCAAGGGAGCGGGTACGTGCGAGTATGTGATTTTCTCGCGCACTGCGGCCATTGCGACAATGGCGAGCCACCAGCCTATACCCGAGCCGAGTGCGAAAGTGGCAGCCTCGCCTACGTTGAGATAGTCGCGCTCCTGCATGAATAGCGAGCCGCCGAGGATGGCGCAGTTCACGGCTATGAGCGGCAGGAATATACCGAGCTGGCCGTAGAGTGCAGGTGCGAATTTCTCGACCACCATCTCCACGATCTGCACGATGGATGCCACCACCGCTATGAAGACTATCAGGCTAAGGAAGCTGAGGTCTATGGCGGCGTAACGTTCGCCCAGCCACGAGAGTGCACCGGCCGATAGCACATATTTGTTGAGAATGTAGTTCACGGGGACCGTTACCACCATCACGAAAGTGACGGCGATACCCAAGCCCATAGCTGTCTTTACGCTCTTCGATACGGCTATGAACGAGCACATGCCGAAGAAGAAGGCGAAGACCATGTTGTCGATGAATATCGACTTTACGAAAATGCTTAGTAAGTTTTCCATCTTCAGTCTCTCCTATTTATTCGCAAAGGTTTCTGTTGTGCGAGCGGTGTATCCATATTATGATACCCACGCATATAAGCGCCATGGGGGGCAACAACATGAGGCCGTTGTTGGAATACCCGTGGGCGTAGAAGCTCTCGGGTATCACACGGTAGCCCCACACGGTACCGGCACCGAGAAGTTCGCGGACGAAACCGAGTATTACCAGTATCATACCGTAGCCCAAGCCGTTGCCTATACCGTCGAGGAATGCGGGCCACGGTTTGTTGCCGAGTGCGAACGCCTCTATGCGGCCCATCACTATACAGTTGGTGATGATAAGGCCTACGAATACGGATAGCTGTTTGCTCACGTCGTAGACGAAAGCCTTCAGCATCTGGTCTACGAGGATCACGAGCGCGGCTACCACTACCAACTGAACTATGATGCGGATACGCGAGGGTATCCCTTTACGCAACAGCGAGAGGATAAGGTTGGAGAACGCGGTCACCACGGTCACCGAGAGCGCCATAACGAAAGCAGGCTGCAACTTGGCCGTGACAGCCAGTGCGGAGCAGATACCCAGTATCTGAACCGTGATGGGGTTGCTCGATCCTAACGGATTGGTGAGCAACTTCATATTCTTAGCCGAAAACATCGGCTCTTTCTCTTTATTACTCATGGTTGAATTTTCTTAGTCCGTTTTTCTCATCTACAATACGAGAATCGAAAACGTTCTGTCTTTACTTAACTCCGTTTTTGACAAGGAACGGTTCGTAGTCGCCGATGCAATCTTTTATCATCGATTGCACCGCACGCGAGGTGATGGTGCCGCCCGATATTGCATCCACGGCGTGCGAATTACCTGCCGACGAGCCTACGCCTTTGGTGACGTTGATGCCCACGAACGAGCCGTTGCCGAAGAGGGTCTTACCCACGAACTGTTTCTGGAAAGCGGGTGTGGCGATCTCGGCGCCGAGGCCCGGAGTCTCGCTTTTGTGACCGAATACGGCACCGTCGATGGTGTCGAGGTTCTTCTGTAGCGCTAAATAGCCCCATATCGGTCCCCACAGTCCCGTGCCATATACGGGTAGTATGTAGTTGACCTGGCCGGCGTCGTTACGGCTTACGAAGACGGGGAGTCTGCGCTCCGCTTCTGGCTTGGCGAATTCTGCCTTGAGGTTGCCGAGAGCGTCGAAAGCGGCCTGCTCCGAGTCGGGAATCTTGTTGCCTTTGCTGTCTACGAGGAAGCTCTCCTTGATATACTTCTTGTAAGTGTTTATGATATACTGGTTCTTGTCCTTGGCCTTGTCAGCCGCTTCGGCGTCGTATAGCCCTACGGAGCCGAGGATGTCGCTCATCTTCTCAGCCTGCATGTTGCTGTGTTGACGGGGGCCCAGCGAGAGCGTCACCAACGAGAGGACCACTGCCACGACCACTACCAGTACGATCGAATATCCGATGATGTATGCGTTAGTCTGTTTCATTTGTATTGCTCCTCCCTTATTTGGTTGCTTTTTTAAGACGACGGTTTCTGCGGCGTATGTTGGCCTCTACTACGTAATGGTCTATGATGGGAGCCATGGCGTTCATAAAGAGAATAGAGAGCATCATGCCTTCGGGATAACCGGGGTTGACTACGCGAATTAGCACCGCGAACGCTCCGATGAGTAGACCGTAGATAAATTTGCCGGTGCCTGTCTGCGAGCCGGTGACGGGGTCGGTTGCCATGAATACGGCGCCGAAAGCGAAACCGCCAAGGAGAAGATGGTAGTATGCCGGCATATCCATGTAGGCGTTAAGCCCTATGGCGTTGAAGAGGAGCCCCATGAGGTAGCCGCCCGCGAACACCGAGAGCATTATGCGCCACGATGCGATGCCGGTGAAAAGTAATATCGCCGCACCTATCATTATGGCTATGAACGATGTCTCGCCTATAGAGCCGGGAATGGTACCCACTATCCAGTCGCATACCGAGCTGGAGATGTTGAGCGCGGGAGCCTTTTCCGCGATCGAGTTGGCGATCTCCGTAAGGGGAGTGGCGCCCGAATAGCCGTCTACCGTCTGCCCTGCGTTCATGCCTGCGATCCATATCTTTTCGCCCGAGATGTAGGGTGTGTAGGCGAAGAACATGAACGCGCGCGCCAAGAGGGCGGGGTTGAATACGTTCATGCCGGTGCCGCCGAATACCTCCTTGCCGATGATTACTGCAAAAGCGGTAGATACGGCCACCATCCACAACGGAGCGTCCACAGGCATTATCATCGGTATGAGCATGCCCGATACAAGGAAGCCCTCGTTGACCTCGTGGCCGCGTACCTGCGCAAAGGCGAACTCTATGCCGAGGCCTACCACGTAAGATACTATTATAAGGGGCAATACTTTCCAGAAGCCGAAACCGAAACACTCCATGACGGTAAGATCGGTCATGCCCATGGCGCGGAAGTGTTGCAACCCTACGTTGTACATGCCGAACAACAATGCCGGAAGAAGCGCTATCACCACCACCGACATGGTGCGTTTGAGTTCGATCACGTCACGTATATGGCTGCCCGACTTAGTCACGGTGTTGGGGACGTAGAGGAACGTCTCGAAAGCGTCGAATGTGGAATGCAACTTTGAGAAACGACCTCCCTCCTCGAACTGCGGCTTAATCTTATCTATATATTTTCGTAACATTATCAGAAATTTAATTAGTTAAGCTCTTTGATCAAAAGGTCTATGCCCTGACGCACGATCTGCTGTACGTCGGTCTTCGATGTGCAGACGAATTCGCAGAGAGCCAAGTCCTCTTCGATCACTTCGTAGATGCCGAGGTTCTCCATCTTGTCTATGTCGCCGGCAAGTATGGCCTTGATGAGATATACCGGGTATATATCCATAGGCAACACCTTTTCGTACTGACCGCTTACGACTAAAGCGCGCTGGCCGCCGTTGAGATTGGTGTCGAGGTTGTAGCTCTTTTTGGGAGTCAGCCAACTGAAGTAGCTGTGCGACATCGAGAATTTGTTCAGACGCGGAGCGATCCAGCCCAGCATCTCGTAGTAGTCGCCCTCGGGGATAACCGTTACAGTGTTGGCGTAGAACGATACGAAACCGTCTTCGGCGATCTTTTTGCCTGTGAGCACGTTGCCGCTTATAACTCGCATAGAACGGCCCTCTTTGACGGGTTTGAGCGCGCCCGCGGTTATCGAGTCGACGCGTGCGCCCGATATTATGCGGTAGTAGCGCGGTTTTTCTACGCATGCGCCTGCCAACGCCACCACCTTAGACATGTCGAGCTTGCCTGTTTTGAGCAGTCGGCCTAAGAATATGAGCGAGTGAACGTCCATGGTCCATACGGTTTCGCCTTTGTTGACGGGGGCCACGTGGTGTATCTGCACCCCTACGTTGCCGGCGGGATGGGGGCCGGAGAAGGTGTCTATCTGCACCTTGTCTTCCAGTTTGGCGAATATTTTGGAATGCGATTCGTCGCTAAGACCCAAATGCACGTTGCCTGGTGTCAGCTTCTTTACGGCCTCGATACCGGCAGCGAAATCCTCTCCCGATGTCTGTAGTATGAAGTCGAAGTCGGCGGCTAGCGGAGCCGAGTCGAAACCCGATACGAATATGTCGCGCGGGGTATCGGCCGGGTCGGCTATGATGCCGTAGGGACGCTGGATCACGAAAGGCCAAAGACCCGATTTGAGCATCAGCTCTTTGAGCGATTCGGCCGTGAGCTCTTCGGTTTTGGGTACGTTGAACTCCTCGTACTCGCGTTCTTCCGACGGGCGGATGATGATATTCAGAATCTTGCGTTTCTCACCTCGGTTGATAGCCGTCACCGTGCCGCTTACGGGCGAGGTGAACAGAATTTCGGGGTGCTTCTTGTCGAAGAATAACGGCGTGCCCGCCTTGACCGTATCATCAACCTTTACCAAGAGCTTGGGTACCACACCGATGTAGTCGTCGGGAGTGAGCGCGTACTCCTGTGCAAGGGGCGCCGCAATGAGAACCTTCTCCGAGACACCTTGCAGGTTAATGTCGAGTCCTTTCTTCAAATGGATAACTTTCGACATACTGAAATCTGATTATATTTAAGTTTTTTCGTTATTGTTCTAACAAGATCGGTCCGCAAAGTTAATTTTTGTTTGCTTAATAACAAAGTTAAAATTGCGATTTTTGGGATTGCAAAACAATGTTAGTATAACCTATTGAAAAAGCGATAACTCCAAATATTGGAATTATCGCTTTTCAATAGTAAAACTGATTTTACAGATTATATTGTTTGATTGTTTTTGTGTCCATAACAGGAGATGTCTTTAACAGTGTTCTTACCTTTTCTATATCATCTTCTTCAAGACAGCCAATGTATTCGGCATTTTGCCTAATTCGTGATTTTTCAATGTCTCTTATCACATAACAATCCACATATCTATATCTCCCTTTCAGAAAATCATATTTTTCGGGATAGATGCAAAGTTGAAATGGAGCTATTGTGCGTGCAAAATTGATGTTTACATCCGTATTAATCAAAGAGACCCCAACATAATTACCGTTTGTATCTATACCTGCTATGACAAAATATTTTGTTCGGGATATTGATGATTTCCCTTTAGGCGTAACTCCGTCTTTAGGGTAAAATGTCATTTTAAAAATACTGCCGACTCTTATTTGTGCAGTTTTAAAAGTTTGAATATCTTTTAACTGCATTTTAATCGGATACTTTGTCAAAATACAACGTTTCTGAAAGGTATGTTAATATTTCATCAGAAGCTCCGTTCTCTTTTGCAATAGCGAGATTACTCATAATACGATTACCTCCATCATGATATGCCCTATCCCATTCATTGCCATGCGTTTTGTCCATAATTTCACCGAATCCCATATTAGAGATTTCATCTATAGCTGCATCTAGGCATTTGATATTGGAAATAGAAAGACATTCTATGTCATACATCTCTTTAGCAGAAAAGCTTTCGTCCTGATAAGAAATGGTATCGACTACTTGAGATAGAACTTCTTTGTCGCAAAAACGATAAGGACTGCGATCTCCTCTTGCAACTCTTAAAATATTATATATAAGTGATGGAACGGGACCGAATGGGAGTGCAACTATATTATCGTTAAATAACGGGATTGCATATTCAACCAAATGATTTTTTTGTGCACAAAAAGCAGTCTTTACGATATAATATATATCCCTACGTCTATCCGGCATTTTATTTAATATGTAAAGCAAAACAGCTTTAATGCGCTGAATGTCTATTTTTTGCATGGCTATTAGCTACGGTTTGATCCTATCAAAGATAGGGTTAATGAATAATTTGTACACAATTTTTGGTAAATAATAAACGTATAATTTTTATATAGATTATAAAAAAATAGAAAAATAACTTTTGGGAATGAATGTCAGCTTATGCCGAAATTACGTTTGTCGTAACCTATTCCGCGGGCGAGCGTGCGGCTTATGACATCGCCGAAGTTGCAGTTGTTTATGTAAAGTACGTCTTCGAAAGTGACGTAGAAATATCGGCCGTCTATGAGCAACGATACGCCTTCGTCGAGGACTCCGCACAACTCCACATCCTTTGCCTTTTCTATATATATGCAATACATCGCTATACCTGTTTGTGTATCCCCCTCTTGCGTCGGCCTTACGGCGTAGAATCCGTGCCGATATGTCGCGATCGCACCGCAAATATACGCATATTTCGCTTAAAAATAATAAAAAGAGGTTGATTTATATTAATGTGAGTTTGAGATAAACACTGCATTAAGTGAAACTGTTTTTCTGCAATCGCAGCGATGCAAGGCGCGTGCCGGAGTGTTCCGGGGACCGCACTGGGCGGTGGGGTATAAAAAAGGCGGTCCCGAAATGGGGCCGCCGCTTTATTGCCGCAATAGGACTATTTGTCCTGTGATTTGCCCAGAATGTCGTCGAGTTTGCCGGAAGCCTTGTCTTCGTCGAACTTCTTGTTGAGAGCGTCCACCACCTGCATGGTTATATCCATAGAGGGGTTGCCTATGAGTATGGTGTTTGTGGCGCTGTTCTGGTTGAGTATGAGGTCGTAGCCGGCCGTTTTGTTATATTCGGCGAGATATTCTGTTATGTTGTTCCAGATGTTGTTGAACATCACTACCTGTTCCTCTTCGAGCTCACCGAGCACTTTGTCGCGGTATTCGAGAAGATATTGCTGTTCGTTCTGTAGTTTGACTCCCTGTTCTTCTGCCTGTGCACGGGTCACTAACCCTTTGTTTATTTTGTCGTTGAACTGTGCCGCACGGCTCTGGAGCGAACGGCTCTTGCTGTCGAGTTCCTTGCCTACCTTTTCGCTTTTGGCTTCGAGTTTGGCCGAGAGCTCCTTGTATAATTTATAGTTATTGATGAGCGTGTCGTTGTTGACGAAAGCTATCTTGCCGCTCAGACGTGCGCCTTCTTCGGTAGCGGCCGTTTCGCCTGCGGTAGTTGCGGAGGGGGTGTTGTTGCAGGCTACCAACGCTGCCGTAGCCAAAAACAACGCGATAATAGGTTTGAGTTTCATCGTAGAGTAGGTTTTAACTTTTTATTTTCAGAAATTTAATTAATTTTTCCAAATGTATTCAGACTACAAACCTATATTATTTTATCGAATAAAGCAACCTGTCGGCATTAAATTAATATCGTCGAGGACTGAAGATTCTATAAAAAGTAACGATTCGTTCATATTTTTCAAGAGTTACATAGCATATAACTCCGTGGCATTGCGCTACATCTTTTACAGGCAAGAGGGTGTCGCTCCTATTTTTCGATCCGGTGGAGGGTAATTATAAATATTTGTCTATATTTGTCAGCGAATACGAGGGTCTGCAAGCGCAACCCGCGATAAGTAAAAGCTTGTTATGTACGACTATATCAACGGTCGAATAGACGAACTGACCCCCGCATCCGTCATAGTGGAGTGCGGCGGAATAGGGTACGTACTCAACATCTCCCTGCGTAGCTACGAAGAGTTAGAGGGGAAAAGCGATATCAGGATATATACGCATCAATATCTCGTCCGCGACGAGTTACCCGTGCTTTACGGCTTTACGGCCAAGAGCGAGCGCGAATTGTTCCGTATGCTCATAGCCGTATCGGGCGTGGGAGGCAACACCGCCCGTATGGTGCTCTCTACCTATACTCCGGCCGAACTTCGTCAGATAATATCCGGAGGGAACGTGCCCATGTTGAAAAAGGTAAAAGGGTTGGGTTCCAAGACTGCGGAGAAGATAATAGTGGAGCTTCGCGACAAGATGGCAGGGCTCGATGTGGCAGATAGCGATACCGGATCTTCACCGGTCGTTTCGTCGCCCGTGCAGGAGATTGTCGACGAGGCGCTCAAGGCTCTGGTTATGCTCGGCTTCGGCCGGACGGCTTCGGAAAAGGCGGTCAAAAAGATTGTGTCCGATACGCCTGATGCCAAGGTAGAAGATGTTATACGTTTAGCTCTCAAAATGTTATGATTGCGATGGCGAATTTATATGGAACATACATGAGCGTCGATACCGTTATGCTGTCGGTGGCGAAGTCTCGAGTTATAGTATATGGAAAACAGCGAAACCGAAAATAGAATATGGATCCTCTTTTTACAGTAATTCTGGCGGTTCTCGCCGCTCTTGCAGTCACGGGGCTCGTAGTAGGTGTATCTAACGATGCCTCCAATTTCCTCAATTCGGCCATAGGTTCGAAAGCGGCTCCGCGATATATAATAATGGCCGTGGCATCGGTGGGTATAATTCTCGGATCGCTGTTCTCGAGCGGCATGATGGAGGTGGCCCGTAGCGGAATGTTCTATCCGCAGATGTTCACGTTCCATGATGTGATGTTGCTGTTCCTGACAGTGATGCTCACCAACGTGATACTGCTCGACCTTTTCAATACTATGGGGTTGCCGACCTCTACTACCGTTTCGTTAGTGTTCGAGTTGCTCGGTTCGGCCGTGGCCGTAGCGTGCATGAAGATATGGTCGCAGGAAGAGGGGGCTTCGCAGTTGCCCTACTATATAAACGCCACCAATGCCCTCGGTATCATATCCGGCATATTGCTCTCGGTGGTAGTGGCGTTCGTGTGCGGTAGTATCGTCATGTACGTCACCCGCGTGATATTCTCTTTCCGTTATCGCCGGACGTTCCGTTATTTCGGTTCGGTGTGGTGCGGTCTCGCCCTTACCGCCATCTCTTATTTCGCCCTTTTCAAGGGGGTTAAGGGCACTACCATCATATCTCCGGAGACAATGCGGATGCTCGAAGACAATCTGTGGACCGTGGTCGGAGTGATGATAGTGGGCTGGACGCTTATAATGGCGGTAGTTCAGAATATATTCAAGGTCAACATACTCAAAATAACCGTATTGGCCGGTACATTCTCGCTTGCCTTGGCGTTTGCCGGAAACGACCTTGTCAACTTTATAGGCGTATTCATGGCGGGGTTCGATTCATACAATATGGCCCTGCAAAGCGGCGACATGAACATGATGATGGGCGGGCTTGCAGGTCCTGCACACACCAATATGGTTATACTGTTCATCGCAGGCGTTATAATGACGCTTACGTTGTGGTTCTCCAAAAAAGCGCAACACGTCACCGACACCGAGGTCAATCTCGCTCGTCAGGAGTCGGCGGGGGCGGAACGTTTCGGTTCTACTTTCATATCGCGCAGCATAGTCAGGTGGGCCGTTGATGTAAACAGAAAGGTGGAGAAGGTGACCCCAAAAAGGATGCAGAGGTATCTGTCGAGCCGTTTCGTCCCCTCGAGAAACAACGACGGAGCACCGTTCGACCTTATCCGTGCCACGGTTAACCTGACGGTGGCGTCTTTGCTGATATCTACCGCTACATCGTTGCGTCTGCCGCTTTCCACCACTTATGTCACGTTTATGGTGGCTATGGGGTCGTCGTTGGCGGACAAGGCGTGGGGCCGCGAGTCGGCTGTGTATAGGGTCACCGGTGTGCTCACGGTCATATCGGGGTGGTTCCTTACGGTGTTCATAGCTTTTACCATCGCTTTCGTAGTGGCGCTCATATTGGTAGCCGGAGGTACTATCGCGATAGTGGCGATGACATTGCTCTGCGCGTTCATATTGGTTCAGAACAACATCGTACACAAGAATCGTAAGGATAACAAAGACGGCGAGGTAGCCGATTCGGATCTTAAGCTCGACAAGGATATCGTAGACGCATGCCGTAAGGAGATATGCCAGACCATGCAGAAGGTGATAACCGTATACGACAGTACCCTCACCGGCATCTTCACGGAGGACCGCAAATTGTTGAAGAACATGGTGCGTGAGTCCGAGACTCTTTACGAGGAGGCCCATAGGCGCAAGTATGCCGTTTACAATACGCTCTCTACTTTGAGCGAGAATTACATAAGCACGGGGCACTATTACGTTCAGGTGGTCGACTACGTTAACGAGGTGACCAAGGCGCTGGTGCATATCACCCGTCCCGGTTTCAACCATATAGACAACAACCACTCCGGATTCTCGCAGGATCAGATAACGGACCTCAAGGAGATAGAGGAGAAGGTGTCTATAATATACGGCATGATAAACCACATGCTCAAAGAGGACGACTATAGCAAGCTGGATCAAACCCTGCTTCTGCGCGACTCGCTTTTCGAGGAGTTCGCACAGGTGATAAAGCGTCAGATAGCGCGCATCAAGACGGGCGATACATCCACCCGTACCAGTATGCTCTATCTCGACATAATAAGCGAGACAAAGACGATGGTGTTGCAGTCGCGCAATCTGCTCAAGGCACAAAAGCATTTTGTATCTAAATAAATTTCACTATCTTTGTAGAAGATAAGCTAACCGATTCCGGTAGTGCTACAGGTGTGGCCGTAACGGAAGTTTCGCTTCGGCGGATGGATATTTGTATAGAGTAAACCTTTTCTCTTTTCATTTTTTGACAGATAATTTTAAAACAATATTGATATGAAACTACTCGAAGGCAAAGTCGCTATCATAACAGGCGGCGCGCGCGGTATAGGTAAGGCCATATCGCTCTGTTTCGCAAGCGAAGGCGCAGACGTGGCTTTCACCGACCTCAAAGAGGACGATAACTTCAAAAACACGGAAAAAGAGCTCCAGTCATACGGCGTAAAAGCCAAAGGTTATATCTCTGACGCCAGTGATTTCGCACAGTCTGCGGAGTTCATCGACGCCGTTGCCAAGGATTTCGGTCATATCGACGTCCTTGTCAACAATGCCGGTATCACCCGTGACTCGTTGCTTCTGCGTATGAGCGAAGACCAGTGGGATCTCGTGCTCAAGGTAAATCTCAAATCGGTGTTCAACCTTACCAAGGCGGTGCAGAAATATATGCTCAAAACAGGCGGCTCTATCATTAACATGAGCTCTGTTGTAGGTGTGTCGGGCAATGCAGGCCAGAGCAACTATTCGGCATCTAAAGCCGGTATCATCGGTTTCACCAAGTCTATCGCTCAGGAGTTGGGTTCTCGCGGCGTTCGTTCGAATGCTATAGCTCCCGGTTTCATCATTACCGATATGACCGGCGCACTTCCTGAAAACGTGCGTGAAGAGTGGGCTAAGAAGATCCCCTTGCGTCGTGGCGGTACTCCCGAAGACATCGCAAAGGTGGCTCTTTTCCTTGCTTCCGATCTTTCGGCGTATGTTACAGGTCAGGTTATCAATGTATGCGGCGGTATGAACTGCTAAGACGCGTAACAAGATAAATGCAAAAGCTCGACGAGGTTTCGTCGGGCTTTTTTATTATGGTTGCTTCGGCGAAATTTATATCTTTTGAGAAGTTCGACCCGAGTGTCAGCGAGGGCTGTTAAACACTTTCCGCATGGATGGCAGTGAGCGAAGCGGGAAGGCCGGGCGGAAACTGCCCAAACGGAGGCCCGCAAGAGAGTAATTACGCTATAAGCGTTATTCCTTTAGTTTTAAATAGTGCTCCCCTGCAGGCCCGTCCTTTAGTGACTTATGAAAGACAAAGACAAGTATCTGCATTAAAAGTCTTGATTAATCTATGATTTACACACAGTTTTGAGGGAGATTTTACCGGACGGCAATGATATAAAAAAGGCAAAAGGTATAAGCCGGGTCCTGTATCTCCGAGGAGATCCCTATCATTTATCTACGCGACAAGTCGCCCTGCCGCTCTAGCAACCTACCCTCCGACTCGGGCGAGCAACCCTCATGCGTCGGTATACATGGTCTTGCAACCCGTCAGACATACAGCCCCGGAATATCGCTACCCGGGCGGTGGGCTCTTACCCCGCCTTTTCACCCTTACCGCGGTTGTCCGCGGCGGTCGTTCTCTGTTATGTTTCCTATCCCCTCGCGGAGATCTTCCATATTAAGAAGCACGGTGCTCTGTGTTGCCCGGACTTTCCTCTGGCGCTCGCAGGCGTCAGCGATAGGGCCCTTTTGCCTTGGAAGTGTGCCGCAAAGATAGGCGAAGTTAATGTAAATTGAATTATATTTGTAGATGATTTTTTCTATCATATCTATATGGTCATGAAAAACAAGAGGATAGTATATATGGGTACCCCCGATTTCGCCGTGATGCCTTTGTCGCGTTTGGTGGACGGAGGGTATAATGTGGTAGGTGTCGTCACAGTTCCGGACAAGGAGGCCGGCAGAGGCCGTAATGTAACGGAGAGTGCCGTTAAGAGATATGCTAAAGATAAAGGATTGCCGGTGTTGCAGCCGGAGCGTTTGAAAGACGAGACATTTCTTGCCTCTTTGCGCGAAATGAATCCCGACATTATAGTAGTGGTGGCATTCAGAATGTTGCCCGAGGCGGTGTGGTCGATGCCATCGTGCGGCACGTTCAATCTGCATGCCTCTTTGTTGCCTCTCTATAGGGGGGCAGCTCCCATTAACAGGGCCATAATGAACGGCGATACCGTTACAGGCGTCACTACCTTCATGCTCGACAAACAGATAGATACGGGTCGTATAATAATGCAACGCAGGGTAGAGATAGATCCCGACGATTGCGCCGGCACACTTCACGACAAGTTGATGGTTACGGGAGCCGATCTTGTTATAGAGACAGTGGACATGATAGAGGAGGGTGGTGTAGTTACCCGTCCGCAGGAGGAGGTCGACGATCTTTTGCGCAAAGAGGCCCCCAAAATTTTCAAAGACACATGTCTTATAGACTGGAACGATACAGTAAAGCACATAAACGACCACATACGCGGGTTATCGCCATATCCGGCCGCATGGTCGCCGCTCGGTTCCATCGCAGGAGAGGGCAACACCTTTAAGATATTCAGGGCCACGCCGGTGGTACGTGCGCACGACTATCCGTGCGGAACCGTTCTGAGCGACATGAAAGAGCGGCTATGGGTTGCCGCCGCCGACGGATTCGTCGCGATAGAGGAGTTGCAGCAGTCGGGTAAGAAGAGGGTCTCCGTATCGGAATATCTGCGAGGGGCGCGTCTGGACGGTAAGGCGGTGAAGTTGTAATTCCGGTGCGATTTGTGTATTTGGTAGTATTAGCGTTTCCGTATATGGGAAATGCTATGTAAGGCATTAAACTGTAGGTATGAGAAGAACGGTATTGTTAATAATAGCGGCGTTTGCTATCGTAGGATGCGCTACACAGAAACCGTCGGGTAGCGACAGCGGTTTTTTCAGCGGCGTGCTCGCCTCTGGCGGTGATAGAATGTTATTGCTCGATTGCGCCATTGGCGAACCGTTGGTGGTAAAGGGCGGAGAGGACTTTGAAAAGGCCGTGGCGTCGTATCGTGCTCTCAAGGAGGGCGATGGTACGGCTTACGTACATTTTTACGGGACCATAGAGAGGGTGACGTTGCATAACGGCACTACGGTAATATCTTCGGTAAGTGTCGATAAGTTCGAAGACATGTATCCGGGCGTTACGTGTAATCAGAATGCCTTGCTCACCCAGTTGCCATTCGCTTCCGATACCGATACCGTCTCTCTGCGCTCCGACTACACCTACGTAAAATGGAGCGGCGATCGAAAGAATCGCGATGCCGGGAAATGGGTCAGGATCACTTCCGATCAGGGTATGTTTTATTCCGACAAGGGCGGTAGTGAGGAGTTCGATATGATAATAGGGCCCGACGGCAGTTTTAACGGGTTGGTATTAAGGATGAATATAAACGGCGAGGAGACGAACCTTTTCCCGATATAGATTATGTGTGAATGATTCATAAAAATATCGGTCGGAAGAATCTTTCTTCCGACCGATATTTTTTTATCTGAAAAAGTCTCTGGTTCGCTCGAATATGTTAGGTTCGCGGCTATTCTTTTTAGGCTTGAAGTTTTCCGATTCGGATAGCTTGGTAAGAAGCGCCTGTTCCTCTTTGGATATGTGCTTGGGAATGAATATATCGACGCACACGAGCAGGTCCCCTTTGCCGTAGCCGTTGATATCGGGAAGGCCTTTGCCTTTGAGTCTCAATACACGCCCCGGTTGTGTGCCTGCCTCCACTTTGATCTTGACCTTGCCGTCCACTGTCGGAACCTCTACCGACGATCCGAGTATGGCCTCTGTAACGCTCAGCTTTAGGTTGTATATGAGGTCCGATCCGTCGCGTATCAGCTCGGGATGCGGTTCTTCCTCTATCACAATGAGCAGGTCGCCGGCTATGCCTCCGTGACGGGCGGCATTACCTTTGCCGGATACCGACAGTTGCATGCCCTCTCCCACACCGGCCGGAATGTTTACCTCTACGATCTCTTCGGCCTTTACGATACCTTCGCCGTGACATGTCTTGCATTTGTCGGTGATTATCTTGCCCTCGCCTCCGCATGTGGGACACGTCTGGGTGGTTTGTGCGCGTCCTAAGAAGGTGTTGACCTCGCGTGTCACTACGCCGCTGCCGTGACATGTGGTACAGGTGGTGTAGCTGTTGCTGTCTTTGGCTCCGCTGCCGCCGCATGTCGAGCACGTAACCATCTTGTTTATCTTCAGCTTCTTGCGTACGCCGTTAGCTACATCGGCAAGCGTCACTTTGACCTTTACGCGCAGGTCTGAACCGCGGTTGACGCGTTTGCCGCCGTCGTAGCCACCTCCGAACCCACCGAAAGAGCTGAATCCGCCCGAGCCGAAATGGCCTCCGAATATATCGCCGAAACGCTCGAATATGTCGTTCATTGAGAATCCTCCGAACCCTCCGGCATCCGCACCGCCGAATCCTCCGGCCATGCCACTGTGTCCGAACCGATCGTAACGCGCCTTTTTATCGGGGTTGCTTAGTATGTCGTATGCCTCGGCCGCCTCTTTGAACTTCTCTTCCGCCTCTTTGTCGCCGGGGTTTTTGTCGGGATGGTATTTGATAGCCGCCTTGCGATAGGCTTTCTTTATCTCATCGGCCGAAGCGTCCTTACCGACGCCCAGCACTTCGTAATAGTCTCTTTTTTCTGCCATCTCTTATTCTCCTACAACGACTTTGGAATATCTGATAACTTTATCCTTGAGTTTATAGCCCTTCTCTACGGTGTCGACCACCTTGCCTTTGAGCTCTTCGCTCGGTGCAGGAATCTTGGTTATGGCCTCGTGATAGTCGGTGTCGAACATTTCGCCGTCGGCCTCTATGGATGAGAGCCCTTTGTCTTCCAATACCTTCACCAACTTGGTGTGTATGAGGTCGAGCCCTTCGCGGAGCGTCTCTATGTTGTCGGACTTGGCGAAAGCCTCCTCGGCGCGGTCGAAATCGTCGAGCACGACAAGAAGCGATTTTATCACGTCTTTGCTCGCAGAGTCTATCAGCTCCATCTTCTCCTTTAGGGTACGTTTCCTGTAGTTGTCGAATTCGGCCTGCAGGCGGAGATATTTGTCTTTCCACTCGACGATCTGCGCTGACATATCCGACACTTTGTCCTCTTTGTCGTCAGATGTCTCTGACATATTGTCAGTATCGGTATCGGCACAGGTCTGTTCCGTGTTCTCTGCGAAAGCCTCCTGCGATGTTATATTGTCTTGATTTTCTGTCTTTTGTTCGTCTTTCTTCGCTTTTGTCATGGTTGAAACGTTTTTTCTGCCCCATATCAGTTCAAATAGCGTACCACACACTATCCCTTAGATGGGAAGAGGTCTGCCAGGAGCCGTCGTTTGATAAGGGCGCATTGGTTAGCGGCGTTATAACGGCTCTCTACGGTGCGGAAACAGTTCTTGCGCACTTGTTCGCGTTTCTTCGTATCCGACATTATACCCACCCATGTCTCTATCTTATCGCTGAGCGACAACGAATCGCCCTGTCTGAAGAATCCGCCGGTCGATCCCTCGCGTACGGCTTCGTATTCCGGCATCTGCTCGCGGAAGTTGCCGTGGGTTATCACCGGCACGCCGTACGACAGG
>CAJURV010000027.1:0-7441 GCA_910588925.1 uncultured Rikenellaceae bacterium | reverse complement strand
TTTGTATGGCGGTGAGCCCCACGTTGCCCGGACTTACGGTCATGATGCTGTTCTGAAGCACTGCCGCTATCATCTCTTCGTCGTAACACTCGCCGTAGAAAAATACCCGCTCCTCTATTCCGGCCTTGCGGCATAATGCCGAAAGCTCGTCAGTGGAGGGGCCGTCGCCTACGAATATTATGTTGAGAAAGGTGCCTGCGATGGCGAGTATACCTACGGCCTCTATCAACAGATTGAGCCGTTTCTGGGGTGTGAGGCGTCCTATGAATGTTATGGTAGGGTAGTCGTTGCCGAATATGTTGCGCATGAAGCCCGCGCCTATGAACCTGTCGCGCAACCGTTTATGCCGTTCGAGATCGAGCGAGTTGTATATCACGCTCATCTTACTCTCCTTGAAGCCGTTTTTAAGCAACATGCTCTTGCCGTGCTGGCCGTAGAGCAACAATCCGTCGGCCATGCGCATGTATAGCTTGTTGCGGCGCAGTTGGCCCGGCGTCTCGTTGCCGTATATGCCGTGGCTCCACAGATATACTTTGCGTCCGGTGAGGCGGGCCGCCGACATGAGCAACCAGTTCGATCTTATTCCCGGGTTGCCGGTGAGTATGTAGGCGTCGTAACGGCCGAACAGCACCCGCCACCATCCACGTTGCCATATCAGCTTGTCGCCCCGGAATATGTTATGCAGATAGCGTTTGAAACCCAATAGCGAGCGCATGTCTATGAGTGCGTCCACATCGCGCGACTCCTCGCCGGCATAAAACGAGTAGTCTATGTCGGGGTCGTTGTCGAGCAGGGTGAATATGGCTTTGCGGTAGAGCGGAGCTATATTGAGCACCAAGGCTACCTTCCGTTTGCGCGAGTGGGCGAAACGTCGCATGTCGAAAGTCTGCATCTCCATATCGTTTTATCGTGTTATACGAGGGTTTCGACCTTAAATGGCGATCTGCGCCTCTTTTCGGTAGCGCCATTGTCCCTCTCTTATGGTAGCATCCGGGTCGGCATCGAATCGCCACGGAGAGCTGGTGAAGGTCACGAATACGTTGTCGAGACCTTTGCTTATGGCCTGCTGGTAATAGCCGTATATTTTGTTGCGGGTGTCGCATACCACTACGAATACCACCGGTTGCGATATTCCGCGGAACGTTATGCGTCCGTCGTCCGCGGAGTAGGTTCCTTTAAGGTCGGCCGGTCGTGTCTGGTCGTCTTTGGAGGTGGTGACATGGCCACCTACGGCTTGTTCGTAGCTTTTGAGGCTGTAATCGAGAGTGTCGCCGTAATAGGCGAAAGCGACCACTTCGTCTAGACGCTCTATCTGTGCGTCGGGCGAAGCCTGCGTGCGCGAGTTTATCTCGAGGTCGCAATCGTATGTGGTCTTCTGGCACGATACCGCCAGCAGGAGCATAGCAATTATCGGTACTGTTTTCATGGATTATATATTTAGTCTTTCGGTTTATATCCGTTTTTTCTGCCACCTGCCCGAGCGCATGTATATTACCGACAACAACCCGAGCACTGCGCCGTATACTCCTTCGCTGATCCATACTATGGATACGGGTCCGCCGAGCACCTGCGCCGAGAACATTACGTATCCGGCGTAGCACATAAGCACGCATGTCTCTAACATGAGCGCGTGCGAGGTATTGCCCGTGCCCGATATGGTGTCGAAGTATATCTGTCCGAAACCGAGGGCGAAAGCGCACATAGCCACCACGTGCAGGGACGATACCGACTCGGCTATGAGGTCGGTGTTGTCGGTATATATGCCGAGTAACCAATGCGGTATTACGAAACAGAGTGCCGACATCGGCAATACTACGGCGAAACATATCCTGAGTATCTTCACAGTCATGCGTCTGACCTCTTTATAGCGTCCTTCGCCTATGAGTCTGCTGGTCAGGCTGCCGGCCGCCGCGCCGAACGCGAATACCGGTATGGTTATGAACATGTAGACGCTCCTTACTGTCATGGATATGGCCAGAGCCCTTTCTCCCAAACGCTCCACCATGGCGAAGAATACGAGCCACGTGCCGAAAGATAGCAACTTCTGCAACATGGTGGGCATGGCTACGCCGAATATATCTCCGAACATTGACAGACGTAACTTCTCGAAACGGAAAAGCCCGTATTTTCTGAACGGTATCTTTGTGAGTGTGAAGACGGTGAAAAATACTGTCGCCGATATCTCCGCTGCTACGGAGGCTATGGCCGCGCCTCCCACACCCATTTGGGGCATACCGAGGTTGCCGAATATCAGACCGTAGTCGCCCACTATGTTGACTACGGCCATCAACGCCGTGGTGTAGCTTATTATCTTGGTGTTGGAGAGCCCTATGTATAACGATCTGTACAGGAAGTTGAAACATACGAATATGATGCCCCACGGGCGGTATGTCATGTAGACGCACGCTTCGCGGTAGACGTTTGGCGAGTCGATGAGCACGTCGAGTATCACCGGCGACAGGTACATCAACAACGAAAAGAGCACCGCGCCCAATACCCCTACGAACGCCAGTCCGTGTTCGAATACTGTGCCTATGCGGCTGTAGCTACCCTCGCCGAAGCGGCGGGCGACTATCACCTGCATACCTATGGCGAAACCCCACGCCAACGTGGAGAATACGTAATAGTATATGCCTGCTATGGCCGAGGCCCCTAAGGCCACCTCGCTCAACCGACCGAGAAATGCGGTGTCGGTTAGGGTTATGAGCGTCTGGGCGAGGTTCCCGAACATTATGGGGTAGGCTATCCGCCAGATGGTGCCGTAGGAGAATCCGCTTTTTGCCTTATGTGTGGCTGTGGTCATATATTATTCTTGAATTTCTTTCTTCGGGTGGTCCGAATCACCTTTAATTGCTATCCGGCTTATGTAAAATTTGGCATTGATGCAGGAAATGTTTCGTTGCTGTTTGAGCCGTTAGGCGTCACTTCCCGGTTATGGTCTGCACCAAAGAGGCGAGAAGGTCGCAGGTGCGTTCTATGCCTGTGAACGACGAGTCGATACATAGGTCGTAGGTGCTGGCCTCGCCCCACTTGCCTCCGCTGTAGAAGTTATAGAAACCGGCTCTCTGTTTGTCCTGTCGTTTTATGCGGTTCATGGCTTCGCGTTCGGAGAGGCGTTCCCTTTCGGCGGTGCGTCGTATGCGGTCGGGCAGCGGGGCATGCACGAATACGGAGAACAACTCTTTGCGGTCGCGTAATATGTAGTCGGCGCACCGTCCCACAATCACGGCTCCGCGCGGGCCGTCGGCTATCTTGCAGATGGTGTCGGAAAGAAAGCGGAAAAGGTTGTCTTCCAACGTCTGCGCGCCGCCGAAGAACGGTGTGCCGTAAACTCCGCCGAAGCCCATCTCCAAGCCTATTGAAGGTAGCGGGCTCTTTTCGTCCGCCCGTTCGAAATATTCGCGTTTCACTCCGCTCATGCGCGAGGCCTCGTCGAAAAGCGATTTGTCGTAATAGTCCAACGACAACATCTCGGCTAAGCGTGTGCCTATACGGCGTCCGCCGCTTCCGTATTGACGACCTATGGTCACTATCACTTTCTTTGACATGGTTATCTTAATTTTTTCATTTCTCTTCGAAGCATTATCGTCGTGACTGTTATAGACACCAGATCGGCCATGGGTATGGAGAGCCATACCCCGTCGGTGCCGAGCATACGCGGCATGATTAGCAGAAACGGTATCAGAAACAACAGTTGACGGCTGAGCGACAGGAATATGGCCTTTTTAGCCATGCCTATCGACTGGAAGAAGTTGGCCGATACCATCTGGTAGCCTACCAGCGGGAACAGTATCAATACCAAGTGCAGGCCGCGTTCAGCCATGTCGGTGAGCTCGCGGTTGGTAGTAAACATGCGCGTGATGACACCCGGGCATAACTGGCCGAGGATGAAACCTACGGTGGATGTGGCTACAGCGCATAACACGGTGTATTTGAATACTCTTTTGAGCCTGTCGTATTTTCCCGCTCCGTAATTGTAGCCGGCTATGGGTTGCATTCCCTGATTGAAGCCCATGTTAACCATAACGAAAAGGAGAAAGAATCTGTTGACGATGCCGTAAGCTCCTATAGCTATGTCGCCGCCGTGCTCTTTGAGCGAGAGGTTTATAAGGGCAACCACGCCGCTCGAACACAGATTCATGAGAAACGGCGACAGCCCTATGGCCAACATATCCTTGACGATCCGTCCATCGAGCCGGAAGATGTCGCGCTCGAAACGTATGAAGCTGTCTTTTCTGAAGAATTGCGATGCCACGAATATCAACGACACCACTTGCGCCGCCACGGTGGCTAAAGCCGCACCCTTTATTCCCATCGAGAGATGGAAAATGAATATGTAGTCTAAAATGGAGTTTAGCGATACGGCTATCAATATGGCTATCATGGCCTTGGTGGGATGGCCGGTGGAGCGGGACATGTCGATGAGCCCCAGGAACGAAGCTGTTATTATGTTTCCGCCGAGTATTATGCGCATGTAGTCGCGAGCATATATTATGGTGTCGTCGCTGGCGCCGAACATGTAGAGAATCTTGTCGAGAAAGGTGAGCGACAAGGTTGTTAGCAGGGCCCCTACAAGCAGGTTCATAAGTACTACGTTGCCCAGTATCATGCGTGCTTTGCCGTAGTCGTTCTGCCCCAACTTCACCGACATGAGCGTGGCACCCCCTATGCCCACCAAGGAGCCGAACGCCGATGTTATGTTCATCAACGGCAGGGTCAATGACAATCCCGTTAGTCCGTCGGCCCCTACGCCGTGGCCTATGAACATGCTGTCGACCATGTTGTAGAGCGATGCCGCGGTCATGGCTATGATCGAGGGAAGCGCGTATTTTATAAGTAGCTTCTTTATGTCTAACGTTCCTAAGGCGGACGGGGTAGTATCGGTGTTCATAGCTTTTCTGTCGGTGTTCAATGATGAAAGAGCCGAGGACGGCGACAAACAGGGTCGGGCATTGCCGAAACGAGGTGCATGATGGCGCCGTATTCTTATGCAAAGATACTCAAAATTATTTTCCGAATGCAGGGTTTTGTAAGAGGCTCTATCGTTTCGGCAATATGGGGGAGCCGCTGGCGCCGGATTTTATGTTTACGGCTTTTTTAGTACTTTTGCGAAGTTTGTTTTTTGTGGATATGAAAATAAGATTATCGTCTCGTTGGATCATCGTGCTATCTATAATAGTGCTGTTGGTTATAGATCAGGTGGTTAAAGTTGTAGTCAAGACCAATATGACGCTCGGGGAGGCTATCCCTGTGTTCGGACAGTGGTTCTTCATCCGTTTTATAGAGAACGACGGTGCAGCGTACGGCATGAAACTCGCGGAAGGTCCGTGGGGTAAAATGGCATTGAGTCTGATAAGGATAGGTTTGGTGGGTTTTATCTCCTACTATATACATACGTTGGTGAAAAAGGGGGCGCCCAAAGGGGTGATAGCGGGTATGTCGCTGATTCTCGTAGGCGCACTCGGAAATATAATCGACAGTATGTTTTACGGTGTGCTCTTTACGGAGTCGACATTCGATACTGTGGCGCGGTTCGCTCCCGAAGAGGGCTATTCGTCGTTTCTTCACGGCTACGTGGTGGATATGTTGCATTTTCCGATCATAGAGACGACCTATCCCGATTGGGTGCCTTTTTGGGGCGGTGAAGATTTCGTGTTTTTCAGTCCGGTGTTCAATATTGCGGACGCCTATATATCCGTCGGATTCATATACCTTATATTGTTTCAGCACAAATATTTCAATCGACCTAAGCAGGCCTGACGGACGATGTTCCGGATGTTAGGTGTTGAAATCTTGTCGAAAAAAATTTTTCTTCACGAACGACATGATTATCGGCGTTTTGTGACTAAAAAGTGAATTTTTGTAAAATAATCGGGTGTAAAATAGTTGTAATTCTATCGAAAATCGTTAAATTGCACACCGAAAATTAAAAGTTCCCGTTATGAAACGGCTTATGCTCGTGACATCTTTCGTGTTAGGCTCGGCTCTCGCAGCTTCGGCGCAGGACTATAGCGATGTCCCGCCCAAGATACGCAAAGAGTCTGCCGATAAAGTGATATGGGCCGAATCGGTATTGGGGAAAAAGGGTCCTGAACTTCAGGTGGAGGAGTGGCTCACGCCTAAGCCCGACCTCGACGGCAAATTTGTGATGGTTGAGTTTTGGGCTACGTGGTGCAGTTCGTGTCGCAAGGCTTTTCCTAAACTTAACGAACTACAGAAAGCGTTTAAGGACGAATTGGTTATCATAGGTCTTTCCGATGAACCCGCAGAGAAGGTCAACTCCATGTTGTATCCCAAGATAGAGTTTACCAAAGCCATAGATACGCGGCAACTCATGAAGAACCAACTCAAGATAACGGGTATTCCTCACAGTATAGTTATGGATCCGGATGGAATCGTGGTGTGGGAGGGCTATCCTGCGATGTCAGGACATGAGCTCGACAGCACTGCCATGAGGCGCCTGATAGACGAGTACGAAGCCCGGAAAAAGTAGACATATAAAAAGGTTGTTCTTTATATGAAAGAGCGGGTCGTTTCCTTTCGATAGGATCGACCCGCTCTCCTTTTAGTGTAGAGTAACTTTGGCTGGCGAGACGGAAAAGATACCATAATGCTTTCCGAAGATATGCGCATTAACTTGAGTGCTTTCGCTCTGTATCAGGAGTATGGCAGAAACTTGCGCTTCGTTAGAAGTGCAAGGAATCGGACACAATTCCGCTCGCGAGACGATAAGATGCCTATAAAACACACTAAAAGTATGCGCATTAGCCGAACCCTGTCACTGCGGCACGAGGTGCCGCCCCGCGATAATTACACGGATTAACCGAACAGAGGTTGGGAAAGCCGCCGGCGAGCAAATCCCATCACTCCACACCAAAAGAAATGCGCATTAACTGAAAGTCGCAGGCATGCTTGCCATCGCACACAACCGCAGACCGCAGGGCGCCGAAGGTTTTTAGACCTCAAAAATCGTCGATCGCGGTCGTGCGCCTCCGGAGCGTACTCGGTGTACGTGAGGATGGCTCACGAACGGGATCGGCGATTTTTGTGGCTAAAAAGCGACGGAAGCAGCCCCTCGTTAACCGAACCTCGCGCACACAGACCAATAATTCATGCGTTCAGATATCGCGTACATAACTAAATATCACGAAAACTTCCTCCACGTACGACCCGAACCTATAAAATCCCTAACGCGTCCCTGAAGGGGATGCATCCGCACGATCAATACAAAAACGTCCTCAACAAAAACAGATGAGACTAAAGCAGAAACGCTATGAACTTCCAACTACACTGAACACAACTGCAAAAGACAAGGCACAGAAAGTTGCTCAACAACGATTAACCCAAACGCCGTAAGGAGTACCCAAATAAGCAGAAGCCCCGAGTGAAGCGAGGGCAATCAAACACAACTTCCGCCGTTAAATCCCGAGGCACGAGGGAT
>CAJURV010000026.1 GCA_910588925.1 uncultured Rikenellaceae bacterium | reverse complement strand
CGCCCGCGATCGACGATTTTTGAGGTCTAAAAAGTCTCGGCGCCCTGCGGTCTGCGGTTGTGTACGCGGGCAAGTATGCCTGCACTTGCGGTTAATGCGCATGCCTTTGGGTGTGGAGTGATGGGATTTGCTCGCCTGCGGCTTTTCTAACCTCTGTTCTGTTAATCCGTTGCGGTTGTCGCGGAGCGGCACCTCGTGCCGCATGTGTGACTTCAGCTAATGCGCATACTTTCAGTGCGTCTTATAGCATCTTATCGTCTCGCAAGCGGAATTGTATTCGATTTCTTGTTTTGGCGATCGAAACGTCGTTTCATTGCGCTCCGCTTATAGAGAAAACGTATTCTTTGTCGAAGTGACAAAGCAACTCTTCCGGAAAGGCCTGCCGGGAGGCTCTTTGCGGTTATCTGTTCACCGTATCTTAATCTTAAAAATCATCGTGCCACGCACCGGGCAAGCTCCTCTATTTTGCCTACGAAGATTACCTCTATGTCGGAGGGTAGCGACACTAACGCTTTACGTGCGTATGCCGATACGACTATCCGTTTGAAACCGAGACGCGAAGCCTCTATTATGCGTTGTTCCGTGCGGGTGGCGGGGCGCACCTCTCCCGACAAGCCTATCTCTCCGGCGAAAGCGGTGGCGTCGGGTATGGGTTTGTCGAGGGCGGAGGATAATATGGAGGCCACGACTGCGGCGTCGAGACCGGGGTCGCTCACCTTGAAGCCGCCGGCTATGTTTAGAAATACATCTTTGGAGCCCATCCGGAAGTTGAGCCGCTTCTCTATGACGGCTAAAAGCATACTCAAACGCTTGCCGTCGAATCCGGTTGTGGTGCGTTGCGGCGTACCGTAGGCGGTGGCGGAGACGAGAGCCTGCACCTCTATCAGATAAGGACGGGCCCCGTCCATGGTGGCGCCTATGGCTATGCCGCTGAGGGGTTCGTCGTGATGCGACAGCAATATCTCGGAGGGGTTGGGTACTTCGACGAGCCCTTCGCTCCTCATCTCGAATACGCCTATCTCGGAGGTGGCGCCGAAACGGTTCTTGATACTGCGCAACAGACGGTATATGTTGTTGGGGTCGCCCTCGAACTGCAACACCACGTCTACTATATGTTCGAGTATCTTAGGTCCGGCTATGGCTCCGTCTTTGGTTATGTGACCTATTATGAACAGGGGCGTCATGGTCTCTTTGGCGTAACGCATGAGTATGGCGGCGCACTCGCGTATCTGTGATATGCTCCCGGGCGACGACTCTACCGTATCGCTGTAAAGCGTCTGTATTGAGTCTATGACTACCATCCCCGGCCTCATGCTACGCATACGGTCTACGATCTGTTCGCACGATGTTTCGGCGAGAATGTAACAACTCTCGGAGAGGTCGCCCAGACGATCGGCACGTATCTTTATCTGCTCGGGGCTCTCCTCTCCCGATACGTATAGCACGTCGAGACCGCCTGCCCGCATGGCTAATTGCAAGCTTAGGGTAGACTTGCCTATCCCGGGCTCTCCGCCCAAAAGCACGAGCGATCCGGGAACCAGACCGCCCCCGAGTACCCGGTTGACTTCAGGGTAGCCCATGTCTATGCGTTCGAGATTCTGTTCCCGCACATGGCTCAATAACACCGGTTGCGACCGCTCTGCACGCGATACCTCGCCGGCGCCGTAACGACGCGTACTCTCCTTGGCCACCACCTCCTCTACGAATGTGTTCCACTCGCCGCAATCGGGACAACGCCCCAGCCACTTGGGCGATTCGCTTCCGCAATTCTTACAAAACCAACTCTTTTTGACCTTAGCCATAAACCGAGACAATACCTACTATTAATCAACATTTATATACCGTCCCGTAGAGACGGTTCCGGAGCGCACCTCTAATTAAATGTAAGCTCCAACGGCGTCAGTGCCATCACCTTATCGTTGTCGCGAACGGCCATGCGCATGCGTTCCGAGGTTTTGGCCGCCAGCTTCACCAACGGGTCCTCCGACATTGCCATCTCCTGTCCGAATAGCTCTATGAACATGCCTATACGGCTCTGCGATGGACGTTGTGTGGTAACGGTGAAATCGTCGAACACACCGGCGCTCTCGGCTGCCAATGCTATGGCTCCCTTGAGACCGCAACGTGTGTCGACAAGGCCTACGCCCGAGGCGTCTATGCCGCTCCATACGCGCCCTTGCGCTATGCTGTCTACACGGTTTGCCGTCAGGTTACGTCCTTCGGCCACCACATCCACGAACCTGTCGTATGTGCGGTCGACGGCGCGTTGCATATATCGTCTTTCGGCACCGGTCATAGGCCGTGTCATATCGCCCATGTCGGCCGATACGTTACTGGCCACCGTAGATGATGTGATGCCGAGATTGCTCTCCAATGCGTCTCCCACGTCGAACATCAGGCCGAATACGCCTATGGAACCTGTCACGGTGAAAGGCGAGGCGCAGATCATGTCGGCGGGAGCCGCTATGTAGTAACCTCCCGATGCCGCATAATCGCCCATCGACACTATGACAGGCTTCTTATGCCGCAATAGGCCGACCTGACGGGCGATCACGTCCGATGCCAGCGCCGAACCGCCCGGGCTGTTGATGCGTAGCACTACCGCGGCTATATCGTCGTCATCGAGGGCCTCGGATAGCTCCTGCGAGAGACGGTCGCTCCCCACCTCGTTGCGACGGCCGTAACCGTCCACTATATCGCCTTCGGCATATATCACCTCGACGCGGTCGCCTGCGGCCGAGGATGGCACCGTGTACCATGCCGTGTAATCGGCAAGGTCTATCACATCGTAGTCGGGGCCTATCAGAGAGTCCATCACCTCCTCCATTTGATCGGAGTAGAGTAGCGAGTCTATCATGCCGAGCTCCACCCCTCTCTCGGGAGTGTCTACCGACAATGAATCGGCGTATCGCTGTAGCGCGGCTGAATCCAAAGAGCGCGAGTCGGCGATCTGCGCTACTATGCCGCCCCATATCGAGCCTACGAGACGTTCGGTCTGTAGACGGCTCTCCGGGCTCATTTCTCTCTCGGTGAACGGCTCCACGGCGCTTTTGTAACGACCGTGACGCACTATCTCCGAGCGTATGCCGAGTTTGTCGAGCATGCCTTTGAAAAACATCGTGCGCGAGGCCATACCTCGCCATTCGAGGTCGCCGGCCGGGTTGAGATATACGCGATCGGCCACCGAGCTGATGTAATAGGCGCTCTGCGTGTAACTGTCGGCATAACTGACGAGCGGTTTGCCCGAACTGCGGAAGCCGTCGAGAGCGTCGCGCAACTCGCCCAAAGAGGCGGGACCCATCGACGGGTAGCCGTTTATATTGAGATATATGGCCTCTATGCGCGGATCTTCGGCTGCGGCGTCTATGGCGCTGATGACGTCGAGAAGGGCCAGCCTGCGGACATATCCGGAGCCGTTTAACAACGAGGCCGAGAAAGGCGCTTCGGTAGGATTGTCCGAGATGGATTCATCGAGTGTTATGCGCAGAACGCTTCCGTTGCCCACCGGCCGTGGCGTACGTCCTGTGAACGAATCGCCCAAAGTGGCGCTCATAACGGACACGAGCAAGGAGACGAATATAAAACCGACGAACCCCGCCGCCATTATAGCGATGAAGCACGCGAGAACGGTTTTGAAAAAAGATCTCATGGTTTTTAAATTAAAACGAATAAAAGTCTGTCTGAATTTATAATGTGTTTCAGTTCGGCATTTTACGCCCGCCGCAAAGTGCGTATATAAATTTGTTTCCCACCCGCAGCGGCCATTGAATGCCCGACAGAGTCACCCCAAAATCGAAATACCCGAAAATGCCGTTTCCGCTAAATTAACAGTAGAACGACCTACGTATAAAATCAATTCAAAATGGTACCGTTGAAACTTTCATTAAAAATTAAACCGGCTCTAAAAATAATTAAAATATCTTTGTAAACAAAAGATGAGGCGATCGCGGCCTGTTCTGAAGGTGTAACAAAAGCCGTACCGGGCGGGCGCGACACGCTCGAAGGCCGATGACCTGACAGCCGATACGCCTCTCGATACATAAAAATTCGTATTTAATCATGACGAAAGAAGAGATAACGGCCTTGCTAGCCACGGTCGTACACCCCGAGACAGACCGCGACATAATATCTTCGGGCATGGTCTGCGACCTCGATGTCACGGACGACAAGGTGCGCTTCGTGCTCAAAACCGACCGGCCGCGCGATCCTTTCGCACCGGCTGTGAAGAAGGCGGCGGTAGCGGCCGTAACGGAGGTGTTTCCTGACGCGGAAATTACGGCTGTTATAAAGGAGCCGGCGCCCAAAGCCGTTAAGAAAGATGCGCCCGAAGTTGACAAGAGAGGCATAGGACACGTGATAGCGGTATCTTCCGGCAAGGGAGGTGTCGGTAAGTCGACAGTCACTGCGGGTCTCGCCGTCACCCTCGCACGCATGGGTTACAGGGTGGGGGTGCTCGACGCCGACATTTACGGTCCGAGCATGCCCAAGATGTTCGGTCTCGAGGAGTACATGCCCACGGCGGTAGGCGAGGAGGGGCACGAGATGATAGCGCCTGCGGAGCGTTACGGCGTCAAGGTCATGTCTATAGGCTTTTTCATAAAAGCCGAAGATGCGCTGGCATGGCGCGGGCCGATGGCCACCAACGCCCTCCGGCAACTTATGCACCAGACGCTTTGGGGCGAGCTCGACTTTCTGCTCATAGACCTGCCTCCCGGTACCGGCGACGTGCACCTGACCGTAATGCAGGAGATGGGCATAGACGGCGCCGTAATCGTCAGCACTCCGCAACAGGTGGCACAGGCCGACGTTCTGCGCGGCATATCCATGTTCCGGTCGCAAAAGGCGTCCGTGCCGGTGATAGGGATAGTGGAGAACATGTCGTGGTTCACCCCCCGGGAGCTTCCCGACAACCGTTACTATATTTTCGGCCGCGACGGCGTTGCTCCGCTCGCAGAGCGCGAAGGGATAGAGCTGTTGGCTCAGGTGCCTTTGGTGATGGGCGTTTCGGACGGCGGCGACAACGGACGTCCCGCAGCCCTCACGGAGCCGGTGACGATAGGCATATTCGAAGATCTCGCACGTAAACTGACAGACAAAATCAAATGATACTTTACGACTTAGCCATAGAGCTTTACGGCCTCGCAGTGCGTATGGTCTCGCCGTTCAACCCTAAGGCCGAAGCATGGACGAAGGGACGCCGCGACATCTTCGCACGTATGAGAGAGGCAATCTCTCCCGACGACCGTGTGGTATGGTTCCATGCCGCGTCGTTGGGCGAGTTCGAGCAGGGCAGACCGCTCATGGAGGCTTTCCGCAAACGCTATCCGGAACATAAAATACTGCTTACCTTCTTCTCTCCCTCCGGCTACGAGGTGCGTAAGGACTACGAAGGGGCCGACTACATATTCTACCTACCCTCCGACACGCCGGGCAGAGTGCGTCGCTTTCTCGACATAGCCCGTCCGGAGGCGGCGGTATTCGTGAAATACGAGTTTTGGAAAAACTACCTCACGCAGTTGCATAGCAGGGGCATACCCACATACGTGGTATCGGCGGTGTTCGACTCCTCGCAGCTCTTTTTCCGCAGATTTGGCGGTCCGTACCGCAAGTTGTTGCGCCTTTTCGACCGTTTGTTCGTGCAGAACGAACGCTCGCGCGAGCTTTTGGCGTCGATAGGCATAACCGATGTGACAGTGTGCGGCGATACCCGCTTCGACAGGGTCATACAGATAGTGCGCGAGGCGGGTTTGCCGGACAGACGTATCGTCGATTTCGCCGGTGCCGGCGGGTTGTTCATAGCGGGTAGCACATGGCCGCCCGACGACGACATAATAGTGAGCCTGATAGAGCGTTATCCGCAGATGCGCTTTCTCGTTGCGCCTCACGAGTTGGGAGAAGCCAAAATATCCTCGTTATGCGAGCGCATAACTGCCACCGGAGCTTCGGTGGTCCGATTCACAGGTAATGACGTTCCCGAGACGCTCGCATCGGCCCGCGTTATGGTGCTCGACACTATAGGTCAGCTCTCGCTCGCATATCGTTACGGCTCTGTGGCGTACATAGGCGGCGGTTTCGGCGTAGGCATACACAACACTCTCGAGGCGGCCACGTTCGGTATGCCTATAGCATTCGGTCCCAATTACAAACGTTTCAGCGAGGCCGTGGGGTTGATAGAGGCCGGTGCGGCACGCTCCGTATCCAACGCCGGGGAGGCAGCCGTGTGGTTAGGCGAAATGCTCGACACTCCCTCTTTGCTCGAGCAGCGTGCCCGGGCTGCGGAGAGCTTCGTGATGAGCGGCGAGGGTGCTGTAGATAAAATACTGGATTACGGATTGTTACGCTCATGAAGATAATATTTCTCGGCACGGCATATCCCTATCGGGGCGGTATAGCTTCGTTCAACGAGATGTTGGCACGGCAGATGATCCGCGACGGTCACAGCGTGGAGATCATCACCTTCACCGTGCAGTACCCGTCGTTTCTCTTTCCCGGCAAGACGCAATACAGCATATCGCCAGCCCCCGACGACCTCATTATCGAACGTCGGCTCAATTCGGTGGGCCCGTGGAGCTGGGTAGCTACCGCACGCGAGATAAAACGTCGCCGCCCCGACATGTTGTTCGTGCGTTACTGGTCGCCGTATCTGGCCCCCGCATTGGGGTCGGTGTGTCGCATGGTCAAGGCGTCGGGCATTCCCGTGGTGGCCTTGGCCGACAACATACTGCCGCACGAGCGTCATTTCTACGACGATGTGTTGACGCGCTATTTCGTCGGGTCGGCGGATCGTTTCGTGTGTATGAGCCGTCAGGTGGAGAGCGAGATACGCATGTTCGACAAGAAGACGCCTGTAGTATTCGCCCCTCACCCCCTCTACTCCAACTACGGCGCACCTGTCGACCGCACGGAGGCATGCAGGCGCATAGGTCTCGACCCGTCCAAGCGTTACGCTCTGTTTTTCGGATTGATACGTGACTACAAGGGCCTCGATCTTCTGCTCCACGCATGGGCCCGGCTCAAAGCGTCGCCCGCCGGAGACGACAAGATGCTTGTGGTGGCGGGAGAGTTCTATGCCGACAAGGCGCCCTACATGGAGCTGATGGAGAGTCTCGGCATAGGCGACAGCGTTATATTGCACGACCGTTTCATACCGGACGACACGGTGGCTGCCTATTTCTCAGCCTCCGACATGGTGGTGCAGCCTTACAAGACGGCCACCCAAAGCGGCGTGACGCAGATAGCCTACCACTTCGGTCTGCCTATGGTGGTGACCCCCGTGGGCGGCCTGCCTGAGATAGTTCCCGACGACGTGGCGGGATACGTGGTAACGCCCGATGGCCTTGACGATGCCATGCAGAGGTGTTTCGACGAGGAGAACAACCGTCGTCTGCGCGGGAATATCGCTACGGAGAGGAGCAAGTTTTCGTGGGAAAGGATGGCTGAAGCGGTGATAAAGGGGGTGTAGCAGCCTACTAAATACACCTATGCGCAAGAGCAGATGCGATTATATTCGTGGTCCGGCAATATTCGTGTCGCTGTGTTGAAATTCCGCGGTGTCAAGCGATTTGGCATTTCCGAAAGAACCCTGTTTGTCAAAAGAAAAATTACGGACTAAGATGATATACCACTTGAATGGTGGTATATTTGGATGCCGGTGGTATGTTTCGTATCTTTGCCGAGATTTATTAATCAGACAACCAAACTAACGAAATAATGAAAGCATTCGTATTCCCCGGTCAGGGCGCCCAGTTCGTAGGTATGGGCAAATCACTCTACGACACTATGCCCGAAGCCAAAGCCCTCTTCGATAAAGCAAATGACATTCTCGGTTTCTCCATAACCGACATTATGTTCGGCGGTACCGACGAGGAGCTC
Source organism: uncultured Rikenellaceae bacterium (assembly GCA_910588925.1). Lineage (GTDB taxonomy): Bacteria > Bacteroidota > Bacteroidia > Bacteroidales > Rikenellaceae > CASDZP01. The sequence goes on along the minus strand of CAJURV010000026.1, from coordinate 17,548 downwards.
AAACAGACCAAAGTAACTCAGCCGGCCATATTCCTGCATTCGGTCATATTGGCCAAATCGCTCGGCGAAGAGTTCGCCCCCGACATGGTCGCCGGCCACTCGTTAGGCGAGTTCTCTGCGTTGGTAGCTGCCGGCGCACTCTCTTTCGAAGACGGTCTCAAACTGGTCTCCAAGCGTGCAATGGCCATGCAGAAGGCGTGCGAAGCGGCCCCCTCTACGATGGCGGCTATCATAGGTCTCGAGGACAAGATAGTGGAAGAGGTATGCCAATCGATACCCGAGGTGGTGGTTGCGGCCAACTATAACTGCCCCGGCCAGTTAGTCATATCCGGCTCCATAGAGGGCATCGACAAAGCGTGCGCCATGCTCACCGAAAAAGGCGCCAAACGTGCTCTTAAGCTCAACGTGGGCGGTGCATTCCACTCTCCCCTGATGGAATCGGCGCGCGTAGAGCTACAGGCAGCCATAGAGGCGGCTCCGTTCAAAGCCCCTGTATGTCCCGTATACCAGAATGTAGACGCCAAGCCCTACACCGATCCCGAGAAGATCAAAGCCAACCTTATAGCCCAGCTTACCGCTCCCGTGCGCTGGACCCAAACCGTGCAGAACATGATCGCCGACGGCGCCGACACCTTCATAGAAGTAGGCCCCGGCTCCGTACTCTGCGGTCTCGTTAAAAAGGTATCCAAAGAGGTTTCTACGGAAGCCAAGAACTAATAGGAGATAAAAAAGGCGGGGATTGTCTGCGGACAATTCCCGCCTTTTTTGTATATATCCCGGCAGACCTTTGGCGAGGTATTTCGTTACTCGACAAAAGTGCTGGAAAATACGGGGCATAACCCTTTTGAGGTGTGTGGCGTACAGTGAAACAGAGCGGTCTTAGGCGGGTAAATTGTGTCTGGTCATACTGGTTTGGGTGCTGAGCGTTCAGATTCGGGAGAAATCGAACATTCTTTCAGCATTGGCGGTAGTAACCGCTGCGACGGTGTCTACGGAGCATCCTTTTATCTCTGCTATTTTCGCGGCTATCAGAGGTATGTTGGCGCTTTCGTTGCGCCGGCCCCTGTATGGAACGGGCGACAGATAGGGGCTGTCGGTCTCGAGGACGATATCGTCGAGCGACATTGCCGCCACCGCTTCGGGTAGCCGTGAATTCTTGAACGTGACGGTGCCGCCTATGCCGAACAGGAAATCGCCGGTCTCCTTTATGGCGCGATAGTCGTCGACAGAGCCGGCGAAACCGTGCATCACGCCTTTCAGTCCTGTGTTGTGGCGCAATAGCTCTATCATCCTGCCGAACGCCTCGCGGGTGTGTATGATAAGTGGCAGACCGTATGTGCGCGACAGTTCGAAGTGACGCGACAATATCTCCGTCTGCCGGTCGATGGTCTCCGGGGTCCAGTGCATGTCGAGTCCGCACTCTCCTATGGCTATGTACCGTCCGGCATCGGCTTCGAGCCTCTTTTCAGCCTCGCCGGTGTCGCCTTGCTCCGTGGGGTGCAGGCCTATGGTGGGGTAGAGCACGCCGGGATAACGCGCCGCGAGCCTCTCCATGTCGTCGTAGCTCTCGGGCGATACGGCGGGCATTATTATTTTGCTTACTCCGGCCTCCGAGGCGCGAGCCATCACTATTCCCATATCGGCGTCGAACTCGGGGGCGAAGAGGTGTGAGTGGGTGTCTATGTACATCGGCTTTGTGTATTGACGGATGTGATTCTTCTATTTCAACTTGATATACATCATGCCTTTGACCGCCTTTATGACCCCGTGCAGTTGCATCATGGTCAGCGCTTTGGATGCTTCGGCCACGCTCAGCCCCGATCGCTCCACGAGGCTCTCTTTGTCGATCTCCTCGCCGTTGTCGAAAGCGTCGTACAAGGCTTGTTCCTGCGGGGTCAGCGACAGGAAGGGCAGTTCTCTGGCGTTGGTTGTGCGGTCGTTATGCCATCCCATGACTGTGGCTATGTCTTCTCCGCATACGCAAATGTTCGCCTTATCGGAGCGTATGAGCGATATGCAACCCTCGAACGACCGGTCGGTGGCGCGTCCCGGGGCGGCGAATACTTCGCGGTGGTAGCTGTCGGCTATGTCGGCCGTTACGAGCGATCCTCCTTTTGCCGGGGTCTCGGCTACGAATAGAACCTCCGACATACCCGCTACTATGCGGTTGCGTGCCAGAAAGTTGGGCGGCAGAGGGGAGGTGCCCGACGGGTATTCCGTAACTATGGCTCCGTGCGCCTCTATTATGCGGCGGGCCAGGTCGCGATGTTGCGCTGGGTAGATGGTGTCGAGCCCGTGGGCCACTACCGCCACTGTGCGCAGTCCGTTATCGAGGGCGGCACGATGTGCTACTCCGTCTATGCCGTAGGCCAGCCCGCTTATTATCACCGTCTTGTCCGATATGGCAGCCAGCTCGTCCACCACCTTGCGCGTTACCGCTTCGCCGGCGGCGGTCATGCGACGTGTGCCCACTATGCCTACGTAACGGTCGCCGTGGGCGGTGAAGTCGAAGTCGCCCTTGACATATACGAGCGAAGGAGCGTCGGGTGCGCTTCGCAATAGGGCGGGGTAGTCGTCGGAGGAGAAAGGTATGACCCTTATGCCCCACCGCTCCGCGAACTCCAGTTGACGGTCGGCTGCCTCGTACGTGGAGCACGACACTATCTTTTCGGCGGTTCGCGCTGTGAGGCCCGCACGTTCGGTAAGGTCGTCGCGCGATGCGGAGAGTACTTCGGCCGCCGATGCGTAGTAGTCCCACAGGTGTACGAGCGTGGCCGGCGGCAGGTGCAACAGCGAGAGTGCTATATCGTCCCTTATCATCGTCGTAATCCTTTGAAAAACTCGCTCATAAGCCTCTCGCACTCCTCTTTCTCCACTCCTGAGGTGACGGATGTGCGCGGGTGTAGCATCTTGTCCGACACGGTGGTGTAGCCGCGTTTGGGGTCGGAGGCGCCGTACACTATGCGTTCGGGACGCGCCCAGTAACAGGCGGCCGCGCACATGGGACACGGCTCTACTGTGACATAGAGCGTGCATCCCTCGAGATATTTGCCTCCTATCGCGGCGGCTGCGGAGGTTATGGCCTGCATTTCGGCGTGGGCGGTGGCGTCGCCCAGACACTCGACCAGGTTGTGTCCGCGGGCTATCACCGCGCCGTCGCATACCACGACGGCCCCTATCGGCACCTCGCCCTTTTCTGCGGCGGCATGCGCCTCTTTAAGCGCCTGTCGCATGAAATAATTGTCGTCGTGCCGATTATTGTTCATTTTTGATGTATTTTCAGTAAAATTGACTAATTTTGCAGAGCCGGTTTTATCCGGCTGAAGAGACTGTGAGCTCTGTGGCGGCATAAATGTCGGAGCCGCCATAAAGATACGAATAAGCCAAACACAAAAAATAAATGAAACTTGCTTTTGTCGAGGCGCAGTATCTAAGACGAAGTCAAAGATAATAAAAATTTTCGTTATGTACAGAACGCATACCTGCGGGGAGCTCCGTGCGGAGCATGCCGGCGACCGTGTCATACTGTCCGGTTGGGTTCAGAAGGTGAGAACTCTCGGCGCCATGACCTTTATCGACATACGCGACCGTTACGGCATCACACAGTTGGTGGCCGACGACAAATCTTCGGATGAGATACGGGAAAAAGCGGCCTCGCTGGGTCGTGAGTTCGTGATAGCCGCTACGGGCACGGTGCGTGAACGCGCCTCCAAAAACCCCAAGATGGAGACGGGCGATATAGAGGTGTCGCTCGAGAAGATAGATGTGCTTAACGCTTCGGCGACGCCCCCCTTCACCATAGAGGAGCAGAGCGACGGCGGCGACGAGCTCCGCATGCGCTACCGCTATCTCGACCTGCGTCGTGCTCCGTTGCGTCGCAATATGGAGCTGCGTCACCGTATGGCGTTCGAGATACGCCGTTATCTCGATTCCAAAGGTTTCCTCGAGATAGAGACCCCTTATCTTATAAAATCGACTCCGGAGGGTGCGCGCGACTTTATCGTCCCCTCGCGCATGAATCCGGGCGAGTTCTACGCCTTGCCGCAGTCGCCGCAGACATTCAAACAGTTGCTCATGGTGGCCGGCTACGACCGTTACTTCCAGATAGTGCGTTGCTTCCGCGACGAGGACCTGAGGGCCGACCGTCAGCCCGAGTTCACGCAGGTCGACTGCGAGATGTCGTTCGTAGACCGCGAGGATATCCTCGATACGTTTGAGGGGCTTATCAAAGAGTTGTTCCGTAGCGTAAAGGGTGTCGATTTCACCGATCCTTTCCCCCGCATGGGCTATGCCGAGGCTATGGAACGTTACGGTTGCGACAAGCCCGACACCCGTTTCGGAATGCTCATAAACGATATAACGGCCGATGTCAAAGGCAACGGATTCGCAGTCTTCGATTCGGCCGAGTACGTAGGGGCCTTGTGCGTTGAGGGGTGCGCTTCTTACACACGCAAGCAGTTGGACGAGCTTACCGCCTTTGTGAAACGTCCGCAGGTGGGAGCCGGCGGCATGGTCTATATACGAATGGACGAGCAGGGTCCCAAATCGAGCGTCGACAAGTTCTATTCGCAGGACGATCTCGCCCGCATAGCCGGGCGTTGCGGCGCCCGTACAGGCGACCTCATACTGATACTGTCGGGTGCGAAAAAGAAGATGTTGCCCGCACTTTGCGCTTTGCGTCTCGAGATGGGCGACAGGTTGGGGTTGCGTAACCCCGACGTCTACTCGCCTCTTTGGGTGGTAGACTTCCCGCTTTTGGAGTGGGACGACGAAACGGCCCGTTTCTATGCCATGCACCATCCGTTCACATCGCCCAAGAAGGAGGATTTCGATCTGCTCGAGAGCGATCCGGGCAAGGTGCGCGCCGAGGCTTACGACTTCGTGCTCAACGGCGTGGAGGTGGGCGGCGGCTCCATACGTATACACGACACGGAGCTGCAGCGCAAGATGTTTCATGCCCTCGGTTTCACTCCCGAGAGCGCGCAGGAGCAGTTCGGCTTCCTGATAGACGCTTTCAAGTTCGGTGCGCCTCCCCACGGCGGTATCGCTTTCGGTCTCGACCGTTGGTGTTCTCTCTTCGGCGGTAGCGAGTCGATACGCGACTATATCGCGTTCCCCAAGAACAACTCGGGTCGCGATACCATGATAGATTCACCCTCTGCCGTGGCGGAGGAGCAGTTGAAAGAATTGCAGATATCGCTCCGTCGATGAGGCTCGGGTGGTCATCCGTATCGGTTCTTCTCGCCCTGTCGTACGTACTCATGTCGGTGGGGTGCGGTGCTTCGGCGGCGCCATCCGCGGAACGCGAGAAGGTGGCGTTGGATACGGCGTACCTCTCGTCGTTCGGCTTTCTGGAGCGTGACAATAACGTGATAGAGGCCCCCGACTCGTTGTTGGAGCCATTTTTCGATCATCTCCGGCGTTTGGAAGCCAAAGACACGTCCATGCAGTGTGTGTGTGATGACGATTGCCATGACAACGATCCCGACGTGCTTTCCGTTTTGCATATAGGCGATTCGCACATACAGGCGGGCATACTGGTGCAACAGGTGCGCACCATGATGCAGACAGTTTTCGGCAATGCGGGCAGAGGTCTTGTGGCTCCCCTAAGGTTGGCCCGCACCAATGAGCCCGCCGATTACGCCATAGTTTCGTCGGCCCAGTGGAGGTCGGCCAAATGTACCGATCGCGAGCCCTCTTTCATGCCGGGCATGACAGGTGTGGCCGTCCGCACCGACGGTAACGATTTCTCTATCTTCATATCCGTATTCGACAACAAGGAGCGTCCCGACTATCGCTTCAACTCCGTGACGGCCTATCACTCTCCTTCGGCGCCTCCTTTGGTGTGCGCTCGGGAGTTGTCGGTGGATATGTGTTGCCCCGACACCTCGCGTCTGTGGCTCTCACGCATCGACCTCACGGAGCTTACCGACTCGGTTACGCTTTTCCCCGCGGCAGGCGATTTCGGTACTCCGGAGTATTGGGGTTTCAGTCTCGAGAACGGATGCGACGGCGTGCTGTACCACTCCATAGGGGTGAACGGCGCCTGTTATCTGCACTACTCCAATATAGCGGGTTCTCTCTTGTGCACCTCCGATCTCGGTCCCGAGCTCGTCATAGTGTCTATGGGTACGAACGAGTCGTCCACCTCGCGTTTCAATGCCGACATGTTATACCGTCAGATAGACGACATGCTAAGTTCTTTGAGAAAGGCGCATCCCGACGCCCTTTTCATGCTCACTACTCCGGCGCAGAATTTCAGACGCACCCGTAACGGCAGTGTCCCCAACGACAATACGGTGCGGGCGCGCGATGTGATAGCTGCATACGCGCGCGAAAACGGCATGGCCCTTTGGGATATGTTCGCAGTGTGCGGCGGCGGTAAGGCTGCGGTGGCCTGGAACAGGGCCGGTCTCATGGCGCGGGACAGGGTTCACTACACCGAGGAGGGGTATCGTCTGCAGGGCATGTTGTTGTTCGAGGCGCTTATGAACAGTTATTACAACGTAACGGCGAGAGAGGATGTTGCAGTCGATTGACATGGGCAAGCTCTGGGAGTTGCTGTCGTATGACGCTGACAGTCCGTTGATATTCAGTAGCGGGCTGTTCCTCTTTTTGTTCGCATCCTTCTCGCTGTTCTATTCTTTCACAGCGCGACGGGTGTTGCCTCGCATAATATATGTGACGCTGTTCTCGCTCTACTTCTATTACAAGTCGAGCGGCTTCTATTTCCTGCTCCTCATATCGGTAGCTACCTCCGACTATCTTATAGGCCGTGCCATATATGTGTCGCAGACGGTGTCGAGACGTAAGGCGTTAGTGGCGCTGAGTCTGGCTATCGACCTCGGCATGCTCGCCTATTTCAAGTACACCAACATGTTCATAGATCTGGTGAACGTGTTGCGTGGAGGGCATATTCAGTTCAAGGACATATTCCTGCCCATCGGTATATCGTTCTTCACGTTCCAGTCGCTCAGTTACATAATAGACATATATCGTCATCGTCTCCGTCCGGTGCGCCGTTGGATCGACTATCTGTTCTACATATCGTTCTTCCCCCAGTTGGTGGCCGGCCCCATAGTGAGAGCCCGCGACTTCATCCCGCAGATATATCGCAACCCGCTCAACGTGTCGCGTACCATGTTCGGGGAGGGGGTGTTCCTTATAATATGCGGTCTGTTCAAAAAGGCGGTCATATCCGATTTCATAAGCATCAACTTCGTAGACCGCGTTTTCGACGACCCTCTCCTTTATACCGGTCTCGAGAATCTTTTCGGGGTCTACGGTTATGCGCTTCAGATATATTGCGACTTCTCTGGCTACTCCGATATGGCCATAGGCATAGCCTTGTTGCTCGGGTTCCGTTTCAACAAGAACTTCGATTCGCCATATAAGTCGGCCACCATAACGGAGTTCTGGCGCAGATGGCACATCTCGCTGTCGTCATGGCTCAAAGACTATCTCTACATATCTTTGGGAGGCAATCGCAAAGGGAGGATAAGAACATACCTCAACCTTATGGTGACTATGGTGTTGGGGGGGCTGTGGCACGGAGCCTCGTTGCGCTTCGTAATATGGGGTGCCATACACGGTACGGCGTTGGCCGTGCATAAGGTGGCGATGGCTATGTTCCCGTCGTTCAAGGCACAGGGCATAGACATGAAAAGCCCCGTGCGCAGGCTGATAGGTACGCTTATAACGTTTCATGTGGTGTGCGTGGGCTGGATATTTTTCCGCGCCGAAGACATGAAAACGGTGGGCGATATATTCTCTCAGATATTCACCTCTTTCGATATCTCCATCCTCCCGCAGTTCATTGCCGGTTACAAAGGCATAATGATACTCATGCTTGTGGGATATGCGCTCCATTTCATGCCCGATAGTCTCGAAGCGCGCGCCAAACGTATAGTCACCTCCATGCCCATAGTGTTGCAGGCGGTAGTCATATCGTTGTTGATATGGCTCGTCATGCAGATCAAAAGCGGGGATATACAGCCGTTTATCTATTTCCAGTTCTAAAAGCCTGCCTATCCGAACAGATCGGTTACCTCGACGCCTTCCGTAATGCGGAAGACGTTCAGTCCCGTAGTTTTCGCTCCGGCAGTGTTGTCGGCGTTGTCGTCTATGAATAGCGTCTGCGACGGGACGAGGCCGCTTCGGTGCATTACCTCTCTGAATATGGCAGGGTCGGGTTTGCGTAGCCCCATCTCGTCGGAGTAGTAGCATTTTTCGAAATAGCTCTCGAACGGACGTCCTCCGCTTCGGGCGGCGAAACGGCCGGTATATTCGATGCGGTGCGGCAGGTTGGTGTTGCTCAGTAGGAATATGCGGTAGTTGTCTTTCAGTCTGTCGAGCATATCGAAACGCGACATGTCGAAGTCGAGAAGCACTGCGTTCCACGCCTGCCATATGTCGTTGTCGGGAATATTACGTGATGCGGGCCATGTCTCCCTTATGGCGGCCATGAAGCCTTCCGGGGATAGAGCCCCCGTCTCCAACCGGAAGAATATGTCTTTGCGGCACGATATTATGTCGTCTACGGAGAAGCCGTCTATATCTAACCGCTCGAAGGCAGCCAAGGTACGCGATACATCTATGTCGAGCAACACCCCTCCCAAGTCGAAAACGATATTTTTTATTTCGGCCTCAAATTGTTGTGAAACAGCTTCTTTTAGTTTCATGTGAAATATTTTTATCCACAAATTTAATATAATGTTTGCAAGTGTATGGATAAAATCATATCTTTGCACCACTAACGATAGAAAATCGTAGGGCCCATAGCTCAGTTGGTTAGTAGCACCTGACTCATAATCAGGGGGTCACAGGTTCAAGCCCTGTTGGGCCCACAGACACCCGCCGGATCATCCGGCGGGTGTCTTTCGTATGCGGGTAACCGGATGGTTTTGGGTATGAGGTTCGTTATGCAGTGTTTGTCACCGTGCATTCCGGGAAATTATTTATATTTGCATAGGATAAATCGATGCGAGATGCGTTTTTGCTTCGGGAAGTTCCGTCTTGGCAATGCCGGACGGGTTCGTCGTTGTCTTCGGCTCGGTTGTCTTCGTATATTCTAATGGATGTTGAAATGGATTCGTCGCCTTACATAAAGCAGATAGAGGTCACCGGTCTTCGCGGTAGTCAGAATATAGTGTGGGAGCTCAGCCACGGGGTCAATATATTGTCAGGCATCAACGGTAGCGGTAAGAGCACGTTGTTGCAGGCGCTTTCCGTTCTGTTGCGCGACAGCGGTTACAGACCCAATCCCGTCAAGCCTATCGACCGTATAAGGGTTACGTTCGACAACGGAACGGTTGTCGATTCGGCGGATCCGGCGTCTGTCGGCGGCAGGGTATGCAACGTCGATATTGTCAGCACGTTCGATAATAAGCTGAAGATGCTCGAGGCGTTACAGAAGCTCTCCGACGATCGTGTCCGTTCCGATCTCGACTGGCAGCTCTACGTGGCGTGCGAGCGGTTCATACGTTATCAGCTCCGTATAGGCAAACAGGCGCTCGACATAATGATGAACGGCGGCGACAGCCAAAGCGTCCGCGAGATGATGAAAGGCAAGGAGCGGTTTTTCGATATAGTCGATTCGTTGCTCGGTCAGTCGGGCAAGCGCATAGTGCGCGGAAGCGACGAGATCAGCTTTACGTTCGGGCACACCACATTGTCGGCTTACCAGCTCTCTTCGGGAGAAAAGCAGTTGATAATAATACTGACTACGGTGCTCACGCAGGATTTCAAACCCTACGTGCTTATCATGGACGAGCCTGAGATATCGCTCCACTTCGACTGGCAGAAGAAGCTGATAGGTTCGATAATGAGCCTCAACCCCAACGTGCAGTTGATAGTCTCGACCCACTCTCCGGCCATGATAATGGAGGGATGGATAGACAGAGTGTCCGATATGGCAGATCTGATAGTCGCGGAATAAAACGAGCTTCGGGAACGATGAGTAAATTGGTAAAGAATCTCAATTCCGACTATATGGCCAAGGCCCGAGCCATGGCCGGTCGGCTCGGTCGCGACGTGCGTGTGGTCCATGTCTATGTGGAGGGCTACGACGATATCGCTTTTTGGCGTAGCGTACTCTCCGAGTTCGAGAACGAGGCTTTGCGGTTCGAGGTGAATGTGCCATCCCGCGACGATCTCGCCAAAGGCAAAAAGGTGCTTCTCTCAATGGTAGACGGGTGCGGCGACGATATGATCCTCTGCATGGACAGCGATTTCGACTACCTGTTCGAGAATTCCAACGCCCAGTCTCAAGCTATCAACAGCAATAAATATATCTTCCAGACGTACGTATATGCCATAGAGAACTATTTCTGCTATCCTCCGGCTCTCCGGTCGGCATGCGTGCGCGCCACGAAAAACGACATGTTCATATTCGACTTCGAGGCCTTTATGGTCGGTTATTCGCGCGCCGTGTACGATCTGTTTCTGTGGTATGTCTATTCCGCATATTCGGGAAAGGTGAAGATGTTTCCCTTGAGCGATTTCCGCAATACGGTGAGTCTCCATTTCTTGGATATAGAGGGTAACGGTGCCAATACGCTCGCTTGGGTGCATCGTAATTGCGAGCGTAAGCTGAAATATCTCGAAGATAAGTATCACCGGTTCAAGGACGCGGTGCGTAAATTCGAGCCGAGGCTGCGCAGGCGCGGTGTGCGCGAGGATAACGTGTTCCTTTACATGCACGGCCATACATTGCTCGATAATGTGGTGTCGGTGGTGCTCGATACCGTGTGCGAGGTGCTCAAACAGATGAGCATCGATTCCATACGCAACAGTTCCCGAGAGGGCATCACTCTGGCCAATGAGTTGAGCAATTATAAAAACACGCTCAGAGCTCCCGAGGAGGTGCTTACCGATTCGGTGGAGTATCGTCGTTCCGAACCTTTCTTGAAGTTGCGCGACAGGGTGGCCCGATATGTGGCGGAGCTTTCGGGAGAGGTAGACTATTCGGTAAAAGAGATACGTATGTTGCCCGAAAAGATTGAAGACGTACAATCGGAGTATGAATATTCTCCGGAAGACGACGGCGATGCGTCCACTGGTAAGAGGGGCAGGAAAAGTGCCGGGAAAGGCCGCAGGAAAAAGAGTGGGGCCGATCGTCAGAATGGGTGAGACTTCGGCCTTTCGCTCTCGCTAGAATCGCCTGTTATTTATCGGGCGAGGTAATAGTAGTACGGCCCTTGTTGTTTCGGGTTACAGCTTCCTGCCTCCCGATAATGATATCATAGGTTTCTCAGGCTCTGCACTATCTCCGTGGCGTCGTAGGCTATGAGTCTGTCTTCGCTTTGGTGGATGACATAAAGCACGTTGTTGATGAAGTCTATGTCGCATGCCGAAGCTTGATAAGGAAGCTCTACGAGGTATTTGGGATTGCCCTCCCAGTCGAAGAACTGTATCTGACTATTGTAGGATTGATTGTCCGATGTCCAAGGAGTCCCATAGTAGATAGCGGCGAAACCCTCGTCCCATGCCGCGGATGTCATGTAGGCTCTTCGGCGCGATTCCCGTGGTGTCTGTTCTACCTGTCTGATGTCGTCGAGCTTTTTACCTACGCATATCGTCTTTCCCTCGGTGCCGTCTGCCGAGTAGATGTTTATCTGGTTGAAATAAGCCATGCTTTCGATAAATTTGTCGGCGGCGGCGTTGTAGTGTACTACTTTGCCAAGTATGTTTATTTCGTTGGGATCGTTGTTGTTATCGATGGTTATTTCATCAATCTTCTTTGTTATGGGCAGTTGGTGTACGGTGTCGTTTTCGTACATGAGCCTTTGGAAGCCGGTGAAATTGTCGTAAGGTTGCGTGATGAGCATTCTGTCGTTTCCGCATGGGGTTACCGCCCAGCTCATGTTTTTCAAATAGTCGGTCTCTATCACGGGGTGCGGTGTCCGGCTACTGTCCTGCAGGTGCCTTGTGATGTTCAGCTCCAATATCTGGCTCTTGGATTCGTTGGGCGCATGCACAAAAAGCGAGTCGTTGTCATTGAAGAAATAGCACGAACTTACGTACGGCGGACTATAGATGAACTCTCCGGGGCCGTTGCCGGTTCTCATGCACCCGCCGTATTCCTTCTTGCCGTCGAGAGAGTATATGACCCACGCGTTCCCTATGGTACCTAATACCCCCGCTTTGTCGACAAACAACAGCGTGTCTACAACCTTTATGTCTCTTAGTCCGACCTCGTCGAGGTTGAAACTTTCAATCTCTTTCAGCTGTCCTGTTCGGGGAAATTCACTAATAAATTCAGGCTTCCCGATGCTTAGGTACTTGCCGTTATCCTTGCAGGAGAAGAGTACCGGCACTATGAAGAGTGCCGATACGATTGTTTTGGTTAATTTGTTCATAATGATGTATTACCTATCACATACAGAATGCGCTAATGTCTCCGTTACCGGGTATCAAACCACAAACCGGGCAATGTCTCACCATAAGCCCAGGTTTGTGCCAAATGAAATTATAGCATACCCTGTTTCCCGTTCCAGGATCATCATCTTCCGAAAGCACTTCGATAGCGGTGAGTTGAATATCGCTCAAATCTTTCTGGTTTTTTTGACTGAAAGCGTAAGTTACGCTTGCTGCGCCAATGACAGCTATTGAAGCTGCCGCAAATGCAAATTTTTTTATGTGATTTATCAGTTTTTTGATATATCGATTTAGTTTCTCAGGCTCCGCACTATCTCCGTTGCGTCGTAGGCAGTCATTTTGTCTTCGGCCTCGTTGATTACATACATCACTTTGTTCGTGAAGTCTATGTCGAACGCAAATGCCTGATAGGGAAGCTCGACTATGTATTTGGGGTTGCCCTCCCAGTCGAAGAACTGTATTTGGCTTTTGCCCGGTTGATCTTCCAATGGCCAGATGTCTCCGATATATATGGCGCCGAAACCCTCGTCCCATGCCGCGGATGTCATGTAGGCCGTTTGGCGTAAGTCTCGTGGCGTCTGCTCTACTTGTCTGATGTTGTCGAGCTTTTTACCTACGCATATCGTCTTGCCTTCGGTGCCGTCCGCCGAATAGATGTTTATTTGGTTGAAGTTAACCATCGTTTCGACGAATTTGTCGGCGGCGGCGTTGTAATGTATTACACTGCCAAGTATGTTTACGTCTTCGAGATTACCCCCTTTGCCTACGGTTATTTCATCAATCTCTCTTGTTATGGGCAGTTGGTGTACGGTGTCGTTTTCGTACATCAAATGATTAAGCCCGGTGAAATAGTCGTTTGCCCGATTGAGCAATACACGCCCGTCTCCGCAAGGTATCGTAGCCCAGTTATCTGAGCCTATATGTTTGGACTCTATCGCAGGATACGGCACGGTGCTATTGTTACTCAAAAAACGGGTGATATTCAGCTTGAAAACGGTGTTTCTGGGATCGGACGGTGCGTAGACGAACAGGGAATCGTTCTCGTGAGTGAAGAAACAGTCATTGACATAAGGGACATAGGAGATGAACTCCCCCGGACCTTGGCCCACTCTCATGCACTCGCCGTATTTCCGCTTGCCGTCGAGCGAGTAGACGGCCCATCCTTTTTCGGTGTTGACAAAGTTCCATTTGTCGACAAACAAAAGTGTGTCAACCACCTTTATAGCCCTCAAACTAAACTCGTCGAGGTGGAAATCCTCTATCTCACGCAGCTCTCCTGTGGCAGGAAATTCGCGTATGAAAATGGGTTTGCCTATGCTGAGGTACTTGCCGTTATCCTTGCAGGAGAAAAGTACCGGCGCTATGAAGAGTGCCGATACTATGGTTTTGATGATTTTTCTATACATTTTCAATTATGTTTTCGAGAGTCAAGTACGGGAGATTGTCATTATGCTGTCAGTTCCTCATACTCTGCACAATTTCTGTTGCATCGTAGGCAGTAAGCGTGTCTTCGGCCTTGTTGATTACATACATCACGTTGTTTTTGAAGTCGATGTCGAACGCCGAGGCCTGATAGGGTAACTCTACTAGGTATTTTGGATTGCCCTCCCAGTCGAAGAACTGTATTTGGGTGTCGTTTACGAGGCGTTGCTGGTATTCCAAGATTGTGCCGCCGAAATATATGGCACCAAAGCCCTCCTCCCATGCTGATACCGATATATAGTCTCTTCCACGTTCGGCTTCGGGCGTTTTTTCCACTACCGACACATCATCCAACTTTTTGCCCACGCATATCGTCTTTCCCTCGGTGCCGTCTGCCGAGTAGATGTTTATCTGGTTGAGATAGAGCATCGCCTCTACGAACATGTCGGCGGCGGCATCATAGCGTACCACTTTGGCGATAAGGTTTACGTCACCGCCCGGACTAATAGTCGCTTTGTCTATGTCACGTGTGACAGCTAACTGACGCACGGTGTCGTTTTCGTACATGAGCCTTTGGAAACCGGTGAGATAGTCGTTAGGTTGCGTGATGAGCACTTTCCCCTTTCCGCATGGGTTTACCGCCCAACTGTTGCTTTGCATATAGCCGGTCTCTATCACTGGGTGCGGTGCCTGGCTGCTGTCCTGCAAATGCCTTGTGATATTCAGCTCCAATATTTGACCTTTGTTTCTATTGGGTGCATGCACAAAAAGCGAGTCGTTGTCATTGAAGAAATAGCACGAACTTACGTACGGCGCACTATAGGGGAACTCTCCCGGACCGTTGCCCGTCCTCATGCACCCGCCATATTCTTTCTTGCCGTCGAGAGAGTATATGACCCACGCGTTCCCTATGTTGCCGAATACCCCCGCTTTGTCGACAAACAACAGCGTGTCTACAACTTTAACCGACCTGAGTCCGATTTCGTTGAGGTTGAAACTTTCGATCTCTTTTAGCTGCCCTGTTCGGGGAAATTCACTGACAAATTCGGGTTTCCCTATGCTGAGGATATTGCCGTTTCCTTTGCAGGAAACAAGTACCGGCACTATGAAAAGTGCCGATACCATTGTTTTGATGATTTTGTTCATGGAATAATCGATTAGAAGCATGTTCCTGTTCCAGCGAAAGTATCATGCGTCCCTGAAAGATAAGTACAAGAGCCACAATATAATACAAGACTTCCGTCTTCGGTGTGGATGTCTTTATAGCAAAGCCCGCTTCCTTTATCTCCTTCCTTTACCCCTTCCGTGTCCGAGAGCACTTCGATAGCAGTGAGCTGAAGATCGCTCAAATCTTTCTGGTTTTTCTGGCTGAAAGCGTAGGTGACGCTCGCTGCGCCGACGACTGCAACTAAAGTCGCGATAAAAGCAAATCTTTTCATAGTCAAAAAATTTAAAGGTTAATAAATTTATTTGACCCCCTCTCATGGGGCTTTATGTGTCTGTTTGAAAAATTGTAGTTAATTACGGGTGTTTGAGTTGACGTTTTAAGTTGTATGATTGCTTATGTGACAAATATAATATTTTATAATATAAAAAACAAATAAATTGTTAATAAAATTGGGGGCGGGTGAATGGTATATTTTAAAAGAGTCCGGAATGTATGATTTAAAACAACGCCGAACGTATCGTATAAGATGCGTTCGGCGTTGTCGTATCTCGTATGCGATAGCTATGTCGGAGCGTAGGCGTTAAAGTCTGCCCGATATTATCTCGTTGTAGACTGAGTCGGCCTTGTACGATTTGCTCGGGTCTCCGATAAACTTGACTTTCTTGTCGGAATCGAGCAACATCACTACGTCTCTTCCCAAAGGTTCGACATCTTCGTTGTCGCGTATAAATACCCCTGCCGTATCTACATGGGTTTGCGCCTCGAACCCGTGGACCCTCATCAGGGTTTTTACCTCGGACGGAGATTCGGCCTCCACTACGAACAGTATGTTCACCTTGTCGCCGAACCTGTCGGCGGTTCTGTCCCTATATCTTTTCCAAATGTCCATTTTGAGTTGGCAAGAGGTGCACGACAACGGCTTTACGTATCTCAATACGGTGTAGTGTCCGTGGGTGGTGTCTATCTCCAAGTCGGTGTTGAGCTCGGTATCCATCAGTCGCTGGACGCTTTGGCTGACATGATTTGAATTGCGGCAACCGCCGATAGTGAAAGACATTGTCAGTAATGCAATCAAGATGAAAATAGATCTGTTCATTTTCCTTTATTTTAAGCTTGAGAAACAATAATTGCGTGCAGACCGTTGTAAAGCTCTTTGCAGTTGAGTCGACGCATTAGATATAAACGAAGTGTGTCGCAGTCACGTCACTTCACCGTCAACGGGAAGCGCAACCCCTTGTACGATGTCAGCCGTACCTTTACCGAGCCCACCTTTATGGGCGAGTCGACGGCGATGGGTATCCTGTTCTTGTCGTCCGAAATCCATATCGTAAATTCGCTCCCGTCCTCGAAAGCGTTGCCCGAGGCGTCGGCCAGCTGGCATTTGAATACCAATGTGTTTATGGCGCCCACACCCTTTATGTTCAGCTTTTCGTTGCCTATGTATCGGTAACTGAGGTTGCGCACGGTGTCGGCGAAGACCACCTCTATGGGATAGGGTCTGTCCGGAACCATCTTGCTTACGTCGAGCGACCGTATGTTGAAAAAGAGCGATACGGCGTCGTAGCTGTTGCCCGAAATGGGGTAGCGCTTTTCGCGTATCTCGTTGCGGCCGAGGTTGTGCGCTTTGGTGAATACCGTCATGGTGTTCCAGTCGTAGTTGTAGCTGCTGCGGAAGCGGTAGTCGCCCTCGGAGAGGTCGTTGGAGAAGTAGACGGGGCGCAGGTCGCTCTTGTCGAGCCATGTGTTGTAGACGTCGTGCAGGTTGTAGAACCATGTGTAACGGGGGCTGACGTCGCCGGTGGCTTTGATGTGGAAGCAGTCGGTGCCGTTGACCTTGGCCGACGATACCGCGAACTTGACGGTAGCCACGTCCACGTTCAAGATGCCAACCTTGTAGCTTACCGCATACTCGAGTCTCTCCCCCGCCTCGAATGCTATCTCCGTTTTACGGTCGCTGTCGGCGTACACCTGTGCGTTGAGGGCGCCCGGTATGGCCAAACCTATATACAATAAGGTGTAAAGTGCGTTTTTCATAGACGAGGTTTTTTGATTCAAGCAAATATAATAAAAATAGCCGTTGGTCGGACGGCTATCATGCACATACCGTACCAATAAATCGGAGTTCGGTCTCCTTGCCGGTGTTAGTGTCTTTTGCATATGGAAAACGAAAAAGGCGTTTGTCTCGAAGACAAACGCCTTTTTTCAACACTGCAGGCTACTGTTACTTGGTAGCGGTGGTGTCGATTGCAACGGTGGTAGAATCGGTAGCTGTTGCTACGGTTGAGTCTGCGACTTCTACGATTTCTACGGCTTCGGTTACTTCTACTTCTGCTTCTGCTTCGTTAGCGGCGTTGTTGGCAGAGTTGCCGGCGCAAGAAGCGAGAACGAATGCCGAGCAAATAGTTGCTAAAGTAAAGATCTTTTTCATATCTCTTGTAAATAATTAAAAATGTCCTTATCCGTTTTGAACGCGCAAATTTATGTCAAGTTATATAAACATGCAAGAAAAAAGAATAGTTTTTCGATTTTGCAGACTCAACAAGCAAGTGCAAAATTATGATAATAACTCAAAGAATATCT
>CAJURV010000025.1 GCA_910588925.1 uncultured Rikenellaceae bacterium | reverse complement strand
AAAATCGCCGATCCCGTTCGTGAGCCATCCTCACGTACACCAAAGTACGCTCCGGAGGCGCACGACCGCGATCGACGATTTTTGAGGTCTAAAAACCTTCGCTTCGCGCACTTTTTCTCGCCTCGGCAATCGAAACTTCGTTTCATTGCGCTCGGCTTACCGAAAAAGTTCGGCGCCCTGCGGTATTCAGTTGTGTACGCGGGCAAGCATGCCTGCGACTTTTAGTTAATGCGCGTTTCTTTAGGTGTGGAGTGATGTAATTTGCTCGCCTGCGGTTTTCCCAACCTCCGTAGGGTTAATTTGGTGTAGTTATCGCGGAGCGGCACCCCGTGCCGCATTATATGCTTTGGCTAATGCGCATACATACAGTGTGCTTTACAGCATCTTACCGTCTCGCCACCTATAATGTAACCGCTTGATTTTTTTTACCTCCAAAGCGATAATAGATGAATCAACTCACCCTAATAGCAGAATGCACATGAAGTGCTCACCACAACGTATATAGAATCACTGAATATCACACATATCCAAAAGGGGTCCGTGCTCCCTATTTAAAGAACCCGTTATCTCCCTTTATTACGAATGTATTGATAGACTCCGGAGGCAAAACAGGATTCAACGAGTAGTCGTTGATATTTATCACCAACGGTTTGAGGTTCTCCGAACGGTTAACCGCCACTATCACCACGCTATTGTCGCGATTCATGAAAGCCAGCAGATCGGAGAAACGGCCACGAGTCCTGATCCTCAAAGCCCCGGGAGATATATTTCGGCCCATCTGTCTGAACAGGAAATAATCGCTGTTATAGTCCACATTACCGTCGGGATCCACCACTACCAGCGTCGAGGGAATATCTGTAGTATCGCACAACCCGGAGAATACATATCCCGTAGCACCGTCGCGTATCATCCTGCGAATACGCTCCCACGTCTTGAACGAACCCTTCTCGGCGGTGCGGTCCTGTACGGCTATGATCTTGCCTATCCCGTAACCGTAGCACTTGTCCGCTATCCACTTACAGTTCACCGTATCGCAGAACGCTACGGAGGAGACATATCCGCGCACCTTGTCGTCGTCCAGAATAGCGTCTATGTCATACGAGACCGAAGAGACGCTTCCGAGACATATATTCACGTTTATATCGTCCATGGCGGGCCCCAGATAACCGCTTATGAAACGGCCTGCGCTTAGCTCGTCTACGAGCGGCCGACGCGAAAGGTCGAGATCGCTCTGCGGCGATGTCATATCTATCTTTACACCGGCATCCAACATATTACGCAAAAAGAGATACTGATAATCCTTATAAAGCGACATGGCCTCGCCATCGTTTTTGTAAACGCTCTCGTCGGCCGAGGGACGCATGGGCATGGCCCATATCAGCTTGTCGCCGGTGAAATCGAGCACATTGCGCAGATAAGGCACGAACGACAGACTGTCGGCGGCTACCGATGAGTGTATTGAACGCGCGGCGGTCTCCTTGTCTATGGCACCCTCCATGTATCTCTCGTAACCGTTCGCCTTTATAGCCAACTGTATTATGTCGCCCGCCGCACCGTCTACACCGTGCAGGGCGTATATCAGACGGTGCTGCTCCTCCAACGGCATGTGCGCAAGCATATTGGCCTCGCGTGAAGTCAACGTGTACCCGAAACCGTCTATCTGCTGACAATATTCAGACATGACAACCTCGCAATCGGGATCCGCCGAACGCCCGGAAGCCTTGACCGTAGCCTTACGGCCGCTGTCGCCGTAGAGTGTGGACCAAGTGTGCGTCACCTCCGGAGAATCGCATCCTACAACGAATGCCGAAAACAATATGAACAAAAACAGACGCATAAAAGCGAGATAAGATACTGCGACCGGACACTAATTATTTACGGACCGCCTTATGCAAATATATGCGATTTATCGCAAACATACAAAACGACGCACTGTCATACATATTTAATTATCTTTATCGCCGTAAAAAAGAACCGACCGCATGGAACCTACCGAAAAGACAGTCATTGAAAAACTCGAAGAGTTCGCCGACAACGACAAGGCAAAGATTCTAAGCCGTTTTTTCAAGACAGGACCGGGAGAGTACGGCGAGGGAGACATATTCATAGGCGTCACGGTACCGGCGGTACGCAAGGTGGCTACGGAGTATTACGACAAGCTCGCTCCGGAACGCATAAAAACGTTGGCGGCCTCGCCCGTGCACGAACACCGTCTCGCGGCATTGCTCATGATGGTGTGCATGTATCAAAAGAGCCGTCGCAACGAGGCGCTTCGCAAAACAGCCGTAGGACTGTATCTCGCCTCGCTCGACCACATAAACAACTGGGATCTGGTAGACCTCACCGCCCCCAAGATATTGGCTCCGTGGCTTGAAAACAGAGACCGGGGATTGCTCTACGAACTATCGGAGAGCGGCCACCTGTGGCATGAGAGAATAGCCATAGTCACATGCCTCGCATTCATACGCAAAGGCGATTTCGACGACATATTCCGCATCGCAGAGAGACATTTGGGCCACAGACACGACCTGATACACAAAGCCATAGGATGGATGTTGCGCGAAGTGGGCAAAAAAGACGAAACGGCCATGACACGCTTTCTGGAGGAGCACTACCGCCGCATGCCCCGCACCGCCTTGCGATATGCCATAGAACGCATGGAGCCGTCGCGACGCAAAAGGTGGCTCAATGGCGACTTCTGCTGACATATCCCGCTTACCGGCACAGGCTAGACATCCAGCTTATTGCGTCTGT
Organism: uncultured Rikenellaceae bacterium; assembly: GCA_910588925.1. Lineage (GTDB taxonomy): Bacteria > Bacteroidota > Bacteroidia > Bacteroidales > Rikenellaceae > CASDZP01. Next base: position 22,963 of record CAJURV010000025.1, on the reverse strand, counting down.
ACGAGGGAATCACCATGCGTACGTACACCAAAAGCGATAGCAGACAAAACAACGTACACGACATGTAGGCCGTAGCCAGACCGAACCTTTGGGCGATGAATCCCGCCACAAGCATCCCGGCCCCCACCCCTAAGTCGAACGAGGTGAGATATGTGGATGTGGCGGTACCGCGCATGTGGTGAGGAGCCACATTGACGAACAGGCATTGGAAAGCGGGTACCGATACGCCGAAGCCTACGCCTATGGCGAAAGCACACGCGAAAAAGGCCGTCGCGGCGTGCACCGTACCGAACACGGCGTACGAGACCGCCAGCACCGCAAGGGCGCATAGCGACACATGGTGTATCTTGCCCCGGTCGACCAGCCGTCCCGACACAAGACGCGCCATCCCCACACCTACAGCCATGAATATGAAGAAGTAGCCGGCATCGGCCACGCCTATCTCCCTGCCGTACAGCACCACGAACGACACCACCATGCCGTAAGGTATGGCTACCAGCATATAGGCCAATGCGGAGGGCAACGCCTTGACGAGCACGAAACGGTCGAGCGAAAATTTGGGCTTCGGCACCTTGGCCCTTGCTGGATAGCGTATCAGACTAACCGACAAAACCCCGGCGCAAGCCGTCGCCATACCCGACAACACCAGCGGACCGAACCCGTAAGAGTCGTATATCCACACCGAGATAAGAGGAGAGAGCGACATGGCCAGATTGATGGTAAGACCGTAAAACCCCATACCCTCTCCACGCCTAGGAGACGGTATCACATCTATGGCTATGGTATTGCCGGAGACGGATGTCAACCCCATGAAACCGCCCTGCACGAAACGCACCAACATAAGCGTTACGACAGCGGCAGCGAAAAGATAACCGGCGAACATGGCGGCGAAAGCGGCGAACGACAGCAAATAGAGCCTCTTGCGAGAGAAACAGTCCACTATGTATCCCGAAAGCGGACGCACGCACAAAAGCCCTATGGTGTAGCTCGAAAGCACCATGCCCACCCGCGAAGCGTCCACCCCCAACTGCTCTACCAGATAGAGCGGCATGGAGGGCATCAACAGATAGAAAGCGAAATTCATCAGGAAGTAGGAGACGCAACACTGTATGAAATTGCGATTCCATAACACCGGCGCCTGTAGTCCCACATCGGTCTTTACGGCATCCGACTCTCCCGGCAGCACTCCCGACATCACCGCCGCGGCTCCGGCATCGAATATCTCCGTCGCCGACGACTCCCCGCTTACGCCATCGACGGGGATACTACCTTTATCGTCCATATCCACACTCATTTAACGCGTATTATACTCAAACCGTCCCTTAGCGGCAATATCACCACCTCTACACGATCGTCCGACGCTACCGTATCGTTGAAGCGTCTCAACGCCTCGGTATGATCGTCACGTTTGTCGGGAGGCACCGCCACCTTACCGTCCCAAAGGGTATTGTCGGCGAGTATGAACGAACCGCCGCGCACATGCCCGCCTTGCATCAGCATATCGTAATATTCCGGATATTCGCGTTTGTCTCCGTCGATATATACGAGATCGTAGCACGTACCCAAACGCGGAACCACATCGAGCGCACTGCCCGTATGTATCCTTATCCTGTCGCTCAACCCCGCACGCTCGGCAAATGAAGCGCACAGATATTCGAGCTCGTCGTCAGGATCTACGGTGTCGATGTAGGCGTCCTCCGCAAGCCCCTGGGCCATGGCTATGGCCGAATAACCCGTGAACGTACCTATCTCGAGAACACGCCTCGGACGCAACATCCTCACCATCATCTCCATCGTCTTGCCTTGTATGTGCCCTGAAAGCATTCGGGGCTGAACCGCACGAAGGTGGGTCTGACGGTCGAGCTCCCGCAATACGTCGCTCTCGGGCGTAGAGTGGCCTCTTACGTAAATGTCGATATCTTTTTCGTTATATTGCATCGTCTTATTTATCGGGTAACAAAGATAACTAAAATATGGCGTGCGTATAACATTATTCCCGATACGCCTTGCATTCTCCCTGCTTTTAAAGCATATAAACAGAGATGTGCGCCGCCCACCGGCAAAATTTTTATCGGGCGGCAACATATATGAATGTCTAAAATATTAACTTTGCCACACTAACCGTTTCTTTAAGCCGGAGGATAGTACCCGCCCGGATTATTGAGACCGGGAAACCTCTTTTGAAGTCGAACCGAAAAGCTACACGTATGGCAACATCCGCTGCCCGCAGAGGGTCCGTATTCCTGTATCTGGCGCTTCTTTTCTTCGCCATAGGCATATTAGTGATACTTAAAACCGCCGGACTCGTTCCGTCCGACGTATATTCCCGACTGATGACATGGCAGTCGTTAGCCATAGCCACAGGCATATTCCTGCTATGCACCAAAGAGGTGGTGATAGGGATAGTCACTGCGGCACTCGGCGTAATAGCCATGTTCGACGTATTCGACCTTCTGGGCATAATAGGCACCCCCGGAGTGTTGCTTATACTCGGGGCCGTCATGATGATAAACTACCTGAGGCGTTAACATAAACGGAGTGAACTGCCGTAACGGCCGTATCGCCGGAACGAGAGCGACAGAACCGGGCTCTGAACGATGAGGCGGGAAGGCCCGAAACAAACCGGACGTTTTCGGCAAACGCAATAAAACGACGGACTGCCAAAGCGAGAAAACATCGAATGATATTCAAACTATGAGATATTACGTAATAGCCGGTGAAGCCTCGGGCGACCTGCACGGGGCAAACCTTTTGGCCGGCATAAAGCACAACGATCCGCAGGCCGTTATCCGCTTTTGGGGCGGCGACCGCATGTCTGCGGTGGCGGGAGCCGAAAACATGGTGAAACACTATAGGGAGAACTCCGTGATGGGCTTTTGGGAAGTTGTTGCCGGTGCACGCAAGATACTGAAGTTAATGTCATTGTGCCGACGCGACATTGCCGAGTTCGCTCCCGACGTACTCATTCTTATAGACTATGCGGGTTTCAATCTGCGCATGGCACGGTTCGCAAAAAAACGCGGCATACGCACCTATTACTACATAGCACCCAAGGTGTGGGCGTGGAAGGAGTCGCGTATAAAGAAGATACAGCGTTACGTAGACAAGCTGTTCGTGATATTCCCGTTCGAGGTCGACTATTTCACTCGTCGCGGAATAGAGACCTACTATTTCGGCAACCCTGTAATGGATGCCATAGAGGAGCGCAACCGCGTGCTCTCCACCCCGGAGCGTTTCCGCAAAGACAACAACCTCGACGACCGTCCCATAGTGGCTTTGCTGGCCGGCAGTCGTCGCAACGAAATATTGTACAATCTGCCCTTCATGGTAGAGGTGGCATCGCATTTAGCCGAGTATCAGTTCGTTCTGGCGGGAGTACCGTGGCTCAAAAGAGAACTGTACGAAAGCTGCATGAAAAACAGTATCGGCAATGTGGTCTACCTGTGCGACAAGACATACGAAATCCTCTCCCATGCCTCAGCCGCCATAGTCACCAGCGGCACGGCCACCTTAGAGACCGCTCTGCTCGGCACTCCTGAGCTGGTATGCTATTGGTGCAACCATATATCGGCGGCGGTAGCCAAAGTGTTCCTCAAGCTGAAGTGGGTATCTTTGGTGAATATAATAATGGGACGCGAGGTGGTCCGTGAACTCCTGTACAAAGATATGGTAGTGAGCGAAGCTGTCGCGGAGCTGAAAGCCATAATGCCCGGAGGCGCCAAGCACGAAGCCATGATGGCCGACTTCGCAGAGCTTACCGGCGCCATGGGTGAAAAAGGCGCCTCGGAACGTGTGGCCGCCAAGATGGTGGAGCTTTTACGCGGATAGCAACTGACGTTTTCTATAAGCCGGGCGCAATCAGACGAAGTTTTAATTGCCGGGACGAGAAAAGACCGGATGAGATTCAACGTTCCCGACAAACCGGGAGAATTCGCCGAGGCAATAAAACGAGACGTAATACAAAACGAATATTCTTATTATCGTTAACGCTACAGCACCGTTATGAAAAAAAGTGTCACCCCTCCCGAAAAGTATCGTAAACTCGTGGAGGCTTCTATAAAGGCGCAAAGCGCGAGCCGTTCTCCATATTCCTGCATAAAAGTGGGAGCCGCCGCACTCATGAGCTCCGGAGCAGTGGTAGAGGGGGCCAACTGGGAAAGCCCCTCTTATCCGGCAGGGGTATGTGCCGAAAGAGCCATGCTCTCGGCGTTGTTTTCATCGCACGGCTCCGAAACGATAGAGGCGGTCGCCGTGACCGCGTCGAAAGAGGGCGTTCAGGTGGATATATCGCCGTGCGGGATATGCCGGCAATCGTTACTCGATGCCCAGAACATGCAGAGACACCCGTTCGCAGTCATTTTCCGTTATAACGGAGAATATGTCACGGTCGATTCCGCCGCAGAACTGTTGCCTTTTGCTTTCGAGGCTTCAAAGTAAACCGCATGTCGGGCCGGTTAATACTGTCGACCGAAAAATGGGAGCCGGCCTACCCTATTCAAGACCTTTTTTAAGTAAGTCCGGGCGCAAACGCTCGGTACGCTCCATAGCCTGACGCTCCTGCCATAACGATATCTCCTTGAAATTTCCAGACAGCAATACGTCGGGCACACGCCAACCGTTGAACTCTGCCGGACGGGTATATACCGGCGGGGCCAACAGATCGTCCTGAAAGGTGTCGGTCAGGGCCGAGGCCTCGTCTCCTATCGCACCCGGCACCACCCTAACCACGCTGTCGACTATCACCGCCGCGGCCAGCTCTCCGCCCGTCAGCACGTAATCGCCTATGGATATTTCGCGAGTGATGAGATGCTCACGTACACGATGATCGACCCCCTTGTAATGGCCGCACAGAATGATGATATTCCCGAGCAACGACAAGCTGTTGGCGCAACGCTGGTCTAACCGTTCGCCGTCCGGAGAGGTGTAGATCACCTCGTCATAGCTACGCTCAGACTGCAATTTGCTTATGCAACGCCATATAGGCTCTATCTTCATCACCATGCCTGCCTCGCCTCCGAACGGATAGTCGTCGACGGTGCGACGGCTGTCGTCGGTATAGTCGCGCAGATTATGCACCGCTATATCCACGAGCCCCTTGCTCTGGGCACGCTTTATTATGGAGTGCCCCAAGGGACTCTCCAACAACTCGGGCAACACGGTTATTATGTCTATCCTCATATCCTCTCGGGTGTATCGACAGTACCTTGCAACACCTCCGCTACAAACGGGTTATAGGCAGCCTCGTGAGCCAAAGTGGAGCTGTTGCCGTGGCCGGGATATATCTTGACATCGCCGCCTAACGGCAATATCCGTTTTATTATGCTATCCATAAGGGTATCGTAATCGCCGCCGGGCAGGTCGGTGCGTCCTATGCTTCCGGCAAAGAGCGTATCGCCGGTAAAAAGTGTCTTGCTTTCGCTATGATACAACGACACCCCGCCGGGAGTATGACCGGGAGTATAAAGCACTTGCAGCACCGTATCGCCGAAACGTATCTCGCTCTCTTTCGACAAATCCATGTCTACCGAGGGCACTATATCGTCTTCCACCGGCAGACCGAACATGGCCGCGCTCGCGGGTGCCGAAGCCAACACACCGCTTTCGCGCTCATCTATGGCGAAAGGTATGCCGTAGAGGCTCTTGAAACGATTGACGGCGATTATATGGTCTATATGGCCGTGAGTGTTGACGAGCATCACAGGCCTGAGACCTTTGCCGGCGATATACTCCTCTATACGGCCGCGCTCGCTCTCGTCGCAGGCGCCGCAATCGACAATTATAGCCTCGCCGCTCTCGTCCGAAACTACGTAACACAGCTCACGAAACGGATTGCAGGGGAAAATTTTTACTGTTATCATATTTATATTTCATAAACGCCTATCTTCGGCGATTCCGGGGACAAAGATACGAATAAGCCGAGCACAAAAACAAACTCGTTTGGTTTTGTCGAGGCGCAGTATCTAAGACGAAGTCAAAGATACGAATAAGCCGAACACAAAAGCAAACTCTTTTGGTTTTGCCAAAGACGAAGTATCTGAGACGAAGCCAAAGATACGAATATAATTTTTTCGTCCGGCAAGATCAAACGCTGTTCTATTTTATCTGTGTCCGATAAAACAACCGGTATATTAATGTAGACTCAAAAGCGGGCCGTACTCATATAAAGTTGACTATGGAGAGGGCTGTAACCTTAAAAAACGCTATCTTAGCGGCCAAAACATCTATTACTGTGGCAAGAAAAAAGAAGATCCGCCCGCTCATAGAGGAGCTCGAGATAACGGACATAGCGGCCGAGGGCAAGGCACTGGGACGCTACAACGACATAGTGGTATTCGTACCGATGACTGTACCGGGAGACGTGGTAAAAGTGCAGGTAAACAAGCTGCACCGCCGGTTTATGGAGGGTTACGTGGTCGAATACATCAAAAAGTCGCCCCGTCGTGCGGAACCTTTCTGCCGCCATTACGGCACATGCGGAGGGTGCAAATGGCAGAATCTGCCCTACGAAAGCCAGCTCGAATTCAAACAGAGACAGGTAAGCGACCAGTTAAGCCGCATAGGCAAGGTGGCACTACCGGAGATAAGCCCGATAATAGGATCCGAAAAGACCACATTCTACCGCAACAAATTAGAGTTCACGTTCTGCAACAAACGATGGCTCACATACGAGGAGATGGCATCGGGTGTCGACGCCACTGGCGGTGCGCTCGGCTTCCACATAACCGGCATGTTCGACAAGATACTCGACATAGATAAATGCTATCTGCAGTGCGACCCCTCCAACGCCATACGCACGGAGACCGCCCGCTTCGCCCGTCAGAGGGGCATGAGTTTTTACGACATGCGTGCCAATACCGGACTTCTGCGCGGCATAGTGATACGCACAGCCTCCACGGGCGAAACAATGGTGATAGTGATATTCGGCGAGGATGCCCCCGAATCGCGGACCGAGCTACTCGCACACCTGAAAGAGAGCTTCCCCGAGATCACCTCTCTTATGTATATCGTCAACACCAAGCTCAACGACTCGTACACCGACCTCGACGCCGTGCTATTCAGCGGCAAGGACCACATCATAGAGCGTATGGAGGGGTTGAGTTTCAGGGTAGGCCCAAAATCGTTCTACCAGACCAACTCCGAACAAGCCTACGAGCTGTACAAGGCGGTGCGTCGCATGGCCGGCCTCAGCGGCGGCGAAACAGTCTACGACCTCTACACAGGCACCGGCACCATCGCCAACTTCGTAGCCTCGCAAGCCGCCAAGGTGATAGGCATAGAGTATGTGCCGGAGGCGATAGAAGACGCCAAGGTCAACTCAAAGATAAACGGCATAGACAACACCGAGTTCTTCGCCGGCGACATGAAAGACGTGCTCACCGACGACTTCATAGAACGCCACGGCCGCCCCGACGTTATAATACTCGACCCGCCACGTGCGGGCATTCACGAAGATGTGGCCGCCGTAATACTACGCGCCGCCCCCGACAGGATAGTGTACGTAAGCTGCAACCCCGCCACCCAAGCGCGCGACATAGCCATTCTCGACAGCCACTACGCATGCGAGAGCATACAACCGGTAGATATGTTCCCGCACACCCACCATGTGGAGAACGTAGTGCTCCTGAAACGACGGTAGAGACCATGTACATAGAGCCCGAGATAAGAATTACCGAAGACGGAAGCGCCACCCTACTGCATCCTCTTACGGGCGAATATTACCACTCAACCCACGGAGCGGTCACGGAAAGCCTCCATACGTTCATAAACGCAGGGCTGGCCGAATGCCGCAAACAGAGCGCGACTATATTCGAGATGGGGTTCGGAAGCGGACTCAATGCCTTGTTGTCGCTGCTTTACGGTGCAGAGCACGACATGCGCATAGTATATCACGCCGTAGAGCTATACCCTATAAAACCATCTTACTCACCTCTTTTCGGCTACGACAAAGCCACGGGGTGCCCCCCGGAACTGTTCGCCGCCCTGCATGAGGCGCCGTGGGGAGAGACCGTGGACATCACCGACCGCTTCACGCTCCGTAAGACGCATTGCGCCATAGAGGAGTATCACTTCGACGACACCTACGACATAGCCTATTGGGACGCGTTCGCCCCCGACAGTGCCGACGGACAATGGAGCACTGAGATATTCGGACGCCTGCACGACAGCATGTCGGACGACGGTATCTTTGTGACCTACTGCTCTAAAGGGACGGTAAAGAACGCCCTGCGCGAAGCAGGGTTCACGGTAGAGCGTCTGCCGGGAGCTCCGGGCAAACGCCACATGGTCAGGGCACGGGTGTAAAACCTTGGAGATATGCGGACGAATGGCCGCTCTCGTACCTGCACCGCCACATCTCCCATGTAAGTTTCAGCCATATCAGCGCGCACGGCAGAGCCTTGAGCGCGTAGGGAAGAATGTAGCCCTCGCGTATGGCCCGCGGAAATATGTCGGTGGGCGACAGCGAGGTGAGGACGAATGCGAATATGATAAGGGCGTTGTTTAACGGGGTGTGGCCTGTGGGGGTTATGGTCCACCAAAGAGCCGCGCCCGTGAGAGCTATTATATAGGAGCTCGACTCGCTCCCCGTACTGAAAAGCACCACGAACAACAACACCGACGCGAGCATCGACAATCTGAAACTGAGACTACGCCATGCCGACACGCGAAAATATGGCCCCGCAAAGAGCACAAGACCGGGTATTATCACCCACAGATCGGAATATGTACCGCCTGACACCTTGCGAACGATACCGAGCAACGATATGTTCTGATAGAGGCTCATCAGGTTATCGCCGTTCTTAGACCCTATATCGGCGATCCATGCCGCATATTGCGACACCACGTAACCGGGCGAACTTATAGCCATAGGTGCGACAAAAAGAGCTACGCCCCAGAATAACACCGACAACACCAAACGCATCTTGTGGCGCGAGAAGAAGAAAAAGGCGAGACCCACTATACCGTACAGCTTTACAAGCGTCATGAGCGCAATGAAGAATGCGGCCCAGAAATCGCGTTCCCGTTCTATCAGCGAGAAAGACAATATTATACCGGCCGCCACCAGTATATTGAGCTGTTGCATAGCCACGGCGGTAAAAAGCTCGTTGAGGGTGAACCACAACACGAACGCTTTTTTTCCGTCATCGAGCGGCAACGAACGCACCGAAAAATAGAGGGCCAAAGTACACAACACCATAAGGGCCGTTATCCCGACCACATCGGGCACAAGGGCGAACGGAGCGATGAACAGGCTGAACAACGGACCGTAGTGGTTGGAGTCGGCATACTCCGCAGGATAGGACCCGAAGAGCGTTAGCCCGTCCAAGGCATGGAAGAAAGTGCCTTTGAATATGAGATAGTTATTGTACGAACCGCGCAACCCCTTTATAAGACTGCCAGCCACAGCCACCGCTAGCCACAATGCAAGCAAGAGACGGTTATCGCGCCATAGGGGTTTTCGAAAGAAACTGGAAAATCTGTTCATGTGTATATGGATTCTCGGCAACAAAACATCGTACTTCACGCACGACAGCTATCGATGCAAATATAGTCAAATTACGCGACAAATGGGAGATATACGGCCAATCGCATTACCGTCCCGAGCGAAGCGATGGCAGTCAGACACAATTCCGCCGTTAAATCCCGAGGCACGAGGGATGAGCGGGCCGCACCTCGCGGCGGGCAGAAATCTCTCCCATCGGAGGCCCGCTTGCACGGCTGGTTATTTATAGTATTTATCGCTTCCCGAATATCCGGGTACCCTCTCCACCCGCCGCGAGGCGCGGTCCCCCGCAGGCTCCGGCCCTTGTGACGCCGGGTAAAATACCACCAAAAGCATATTCACCACGCGACATATAAATATTAAGGAGTCTTGTTTACCCTATCCGTAAAAACGTTCTGCCAATGCGCATACCACCAACCAAAAAGGAAACCATCGTTCCGCCAACCGCAAATACCGAAAGACTTACCACGCACAGGCAAAAAACGAACGAAACTAAAGGAATCGAACACAATCCCGTTTCCCAAAGCCGGAAAAGCGAAACCAATGCAGCGACAAAAACACCTGCCTCCACGAAAACCGGCATTACAATTTTCATCACTTAAAATAAGCCCGCTTTCAATACGCAGTTCTCAAACAAGCCTCCATTACAATAAAGCCTCCAGCCCACACACATAAAAAACATAGACGGCATCTCAGTCGGATGCCGTCTATTCACATTTAAGTATATAAAGTATTATCTGCCGTAGAAATATTTTGCCGAAGGAACGAATATTACATTCAGCTCGGGATCGGCCATATCGGGATCCAACGGGAACATCGGTCTTACGATATTCTTATACGGAAGTTTCTGGAAGTCCTGATCGACGCTACCGCGAGTGAAAGCCATCACCCAATCCGCTTTCATGTTATACCATTGATTAACCAGATAGCCCTGTTTAACCATCACTATATCCATCTTGCTGGGATCTATGCCGGTGTCTTTCAGATTGGGGGTGGGAGAAGAGGTCCCTACCACCACATATACGCTACCGGTTTTGATAACGGCTATATTGTTGAATCTGCGACCGGGGAACTGAGCGTTGGCTTCCGGTTGATCTTCCGGCGCGGGGCTGACATATACCACTTCGCCGGAGAGTAAGATGGGCGGCTCGTAAGCATTGTCGGTCATAGCGCCCACATAACCTTCGGCATGGCCGCCGACACCGGCTTTACGCGCCGCTTCGACCATTTCGTCGCCCGGTATGGAGCAATAAAGCAGGCTCTTTCCGTCGGGAGACTGAAACTCCGGACGCTTCAGCACACGCGCCAATGTCCAAGTGACTTCGCCGGAACCTCCGCCACCGGGGTTATCACCCATGTCGCTGATAAGGAACGGCTTCTTATCGCTGGCTATAGCTATATCAAGACACTTTTCGAGAGGATAGCCCGGTGCTTCCAAAGTGAACTCACGGCGTACATCCCAGAATTTCTGAGCGAGCTTCTTAGCTCCGGCGCCGACCTGTTCCTTGTCGTCGCCTACGACCATAACGACACCCGAGTTACGTTGGTTGTCTCCCCACACATAACCGATCCAGATGCCGGCATCGACTACGCCCGGCATAGCCTCAACCTCGGGAACCAAAGCGTATAGCGACTTGGCAGGTTCCGCACGTGTGCTCGACCACTCTCCCGAAAGCAATACGGGAACGGGCACCCAGGCCTTATATGCCGGACGGCCTTTACCAGACTCGATACGTTCTATGAGATTGGCCACACCGCGACGTATAGACTCACGGCTATCGTCGTGCGGAGCTTTACGGAACGTGGTAATCAGGTCGGAATAGAGCGCCACTTTCCATGAAGCATTGCCGTGAAGGTCCATGGTAGTGGTGGTGAGCACGTCGTTTCCTATAACGCCGCGTATTTTTTCCATGAAATCGCCCTCGGGGTCGTCCACGCCCTCCACACTGCATGCCCCGTGGTTATAAAACCAAAAGGCATCGTAAGGCATGTTCTCCTTTATCATCTCCAGCGTCTTCTCCACGAAAGCATCGTAAGACTCTTTGGTGATAAGCCCGCGGCCGTTTCCGAACCCTCTCAGAGTAGGTATCCACTCGGCAGCCTGACCCAAAACGGAATCCTGATGCAGAAAATCAGGCATATTGATGGGACGATCCATCAACTCCTGCCTGTTAGGCATAAAAACACTGTTCTCGACATAAATACCGGCAATACCTATGCGCGGTTTCTTTTGCTGTGCGGTGGCCTCGTTATTAAACGACAATACCGACAGCCCAAGAGTCAAGAGTAGAAAAACTTTCTTCATATTCACTCTGTTTTTAATTTGATTATCGGGATAATTTTCGTCTGTTCCTTCCTTGCAACAAGAGCCGCGCTCCTATCTCAATATGAAAAGGACCAGCGATATATCACGTGCAATCCGTTTCAATTTATAAATTTATCGCTCATAAATGTACGCATTTTTCATAAAACACCAACAAATATCGACATTTATTTACACATTGGCCCAGTTAAGTTAAAAAACAAACACCCGTCACGACTGGCGGGCCATTCCACGAAAAATACCGGTTACGTCCCCGTACAAAGCGAGAGACACCGAACGCACATCCGCTCCTTTCTCATACCGGCGAAAGACACTCCAACCGCGAGCGTGGGACCATCGAACGAAGCCTGCAGCTATTGACCGTTTCTATATTTCAGCGGCGATACGCCCAAATTACGCTTAACGTATTTCCCGAAAAACGATATGTTCGGAAACTCGAAGATCTCGGCGATCTCCTTTATACTCTTATCCGAATTTCTGAGCTGATACTTTATCTGACCTATGGCATGTTCGTTTATCCAGCTCATTGCCGTACGGCCGCTTACGAGCTTTACGGCATACGACACGTATTTGGGCGAATAGCATAGCCTGTCGGCGTAGTAACTCACGGAACGGTGTCTGCCGTCGTCTTTGTTCAGCTCTTTCATGAAATTCTTGAATACGAGGGTCACGCTCTTCCTCTCTCCGCCTATGGCACGTCTGCTCTCCGGAGATGCACCGAAAGAGACCATCACCTGACACAGAAACGCCGCGAACATGTGGTGCAGAATACGCCTCCGTCCGCAATCGCTGACGTCGTTCATCTTGGCGGCGATGAGCTTTCCGAACAGATTCACAGCCCTCTGTTCGTTTCTGTCCTTTCTTAAGCGTCGCACCGGGTCGGCATGTATGTTCTCGAATACCGAGCCGAACTCCCGCTCCCCTCTTATAGTGTCGTGCACGAAAGAGGGAGAAAATCCTATCGCTTTTATCTTAAGGTTGTTGCTCAACAATATTCCGCCTATTATGTGGTGGGGCAGACATATCATCATATCGTTCCCATGAAGCGTACAGGTGCGGTCGTTCATCTCCAACTGCATACGCCCCTCCATACAAAACACCACGAGCACCAGACCGAGCCTCACATCGTCGTGCCCGCACATGATATCCTCCATGTTGCCGGTGACTATTATGTCGTTGTCGGCATAATCCACCGTCGGACCCTCCTTTTTCATGTCACTGATCTCGATAGTCTCCACAATATTTTTCATGACCTGTCACTATTGATACGTTAAAGCAGGGCGATAAAAGGGCTGTATCCATAATCTATTTTACGCCATTAGTCGCCAAAATTTCCCGATTTTCAAAGATAATGCTATTTTATGGAAAATAGAACATTTTTATAGCATTTTGGGCTACCTCATTTCCGATTTAGATGTCTAATTTTACGCCGTTTTTAATATAATACGAGATATGGTAAAAGCGAATAGAAAACCGATGCGGCTGACAGGGATCCTCGGCCTCATGGTATTGACGATTTCATGCGGACAACCTCAACAGGCTCCCATGGGTCCCGATTATGCCACAATGACGGTATCCACTACAGATAAGGAACTCTCCACCCCCTACTCGGCGACTATCCGCGGACGTCAGGATATAGACATCTTCCCCCAAGTTTCCGGAACTATAGTCAAAGTATGCGTTTCGGAGGGTGAGAAAGTGCGTAAAGGACAAACTCTCTTCGTAATAGACCAGGTACCTTACAGGGCGGCATTGAACACCGCTTTGGCTAACGTGGAGGCGGCCAAGGCCGGATTGGCTACGGCCGAGCTTAGCTACGATAGCAACAAGGAGCTATACGACCAGAAGGTGGTGTCGGAGTTCACGCTCAAAACTTCGCAGAACAACTACCTCACCGCCAAAGCGCAGTTGTCGCAGGCCAAAGCGCAGGAGATCAACGCCCGCAACAACCTGTCGTACACCGAGGTGAAGAGCCCGTCGGACGGCGTGGTGGGCATGTTGCCCTACAGGGTAGGCGCGCTGGTAAGCCCCAGTCTGCCCCAGCCACTGACTACCGTTTCGGACAATACCGACATGTACATCTACTTCTCCATGACAGAGAACCAGCTGCTGTCGTTGGCCCGCCAGTGGGGATCTATGGACAAAGCGCTGGAGAACATGCCCGAAGTAAGGTTACGTCTTAGCGACGGCTCCGAATACGAACAGGCCGGCAAGATAGAATCCATCAGCGGCGTTATCGACCGTCAGACAGGTACCGTAGGCGTGCGCGCCGTATTCCCCAACGACAACCGCATACTCCACAGCGGCGCTTCCGGAAGCGTAATCATACCCAGCGTGTACGAAGATTGCATGATTATACCGCAAGGCGCCACCGTACGCATGCAAAACAAGACCATAGCGTATAAGGTGGTAGACGGCAAGGCAGTTTCCACTCTCATAGAGGTGGCCGACATAGACGACGGCCGCGACTACATCGTCCTCGGCGGTCTCGTGCCCGGCGATACCATCGTGTCGGCCGGCGCCGGACTGGTGCGTGAAGGGATGCAGGTTGTAATGAAATAAGAACCAAAGGGATGAAGAAAAACATATTCATAAACAGGCCGGTGATGGCGATATCCATCTCCGTGCTCATAATGATCATAGGGGTAATATCGCTCTTTACCCTGCCGGTGGAGCAATATCCCGACATAGCCCCCCCCACGGTCAACGTAAGCGCCACCTATACGGGTGCAAGCGCCGACGCGGTGATGAACAGCGTGATAATGCCGCTGGAGGAGAGCATCAACGGCGTGGAGAACATGATGTACATAACCTCCACGGCCACCAACTCCGGTACGGCTACCATAGAGGTATATTTCGAGCAGGGCACCGACCCCGATATGGCGGCGGTGAACGTGCAGAACCGGGTATCCCAAGCGTTAGGTCTGCTCCCCGCCGAGGTTACTAGGATAGGTGTCAGCGTCCAGAAACGCCAGACCAGCTTCCTGCAGATCAACTCGCTCGTGTGCAACAACGGCCGTTACGACGAGACGTTCCTCGCCAACTACCTCGACATCAGCGTAATCCCCGAGATCAAACGTATAGAGGGTGTCGGCGACGTGATGGAGTGGGGCGACACCTACAGTATGCGTATATGGCTCAAACCCGAGCTTATGGCCCAATACGGCCTCATACCCTCCGACCTATCGGCAGTGCTCGGCGAGCAGAACATAGAGGCTCCCACCGGCTCTTTGGGCGCCAACTCGCCCAATGTCTTCCAATACACCATGAAGTATCGCGGACGTCTCAAAAGCGTAGAGGAGTTCGAGAACATAGTGGTACGCGCCGGTGACGACGGCTCGGTATTGCGCCTCAAGGACGTGGCCGACATAGAGCTCGGCGCACTCTCTTACTCGTTTCACGGCGACCTCGACGGCAAACCGGGCGTAACATTCCTCGCCTTTCAGGTGGCCGGAGCCAATGCCACCGAGGTCAACGAAAAGATCACCGCCCTGCTGGAACAACTGTCGGACGACCTGCCTGAGGGCTGCGAGTTCGTCAACATGATGAGCTCCAACGACTTCCTCTTCGCATCTATCCATAATGTAGTGGAGACGCTAATAATAGCCATCATCCTAGTCATATTGGTGGTCTACTTCTTCCTGCAGGACTTCAAGAGTACACTCATCCCATCCATATCCATAATAGTATCGCTGGTGGGTACGTTCGCATGCCTTACAGCGGCCGGCTTCACCATCAACATACTTACGATGTTCGCATTGGTGTTGGCCATAGGTACTGTCGTGGACGACGCCATAGTGGTGGTGGAAGCGGTGCAGTCCAAGTTCGACGCCGGCTACAAATCGCCCTATTTGGCGACCAAAGATGCGGTAAGGGATGTTACCATGGCGGTCATATCGTGTACGTGCGTGTTCATGGCGGTGTTCATCCCCGTGACGTTCATGGGCGGTACGTCGGGTATATTCTACACCCAGTTCGGTATCACCATGGCCACCTCGGTGGGGTTGTCGTGCATCTGCGCGCTCACTCTGTGTCCCGCGCTCTGCGCCATGCTCATGCGTCCATCCGACGGCACAAAGAGCGCCAAGAGCATCAACGGCCGCGTGCGTGCAGCCTACAACGCCTCTTACAATGCCATGTTGAGAAAATACAAGACGGGCATAGTGTTCTTCATCAAAGGCCGCAACCGCTGGCTTGTATGGACTCTGCTGGCCGTCACCGTGGCACTGCTGTCGTACCTTATGATAACCACCAAGACCGGTCTGGTGCCTCAGGAGGACCAGGGCGTCATGATGGTGAACGTAAGCGTCTCGCCGGGTAGCACCCTGGAGGAGACCGGCAAGGTTATGGATAAGGTGGAGGCCATACTGGCCGCTACCCCCGAGATAGAGCATTACTCCAAAGTGACCGGTTACGGCCTCATATCCGGCCAAGGCTCCTCTTACGGTACGGCTATCGTACGTCTGAAGGATTGGAGCGAACGTAAGGGCGCCGAGCATAAGGCCGATGCCGTGATGGCGCGTCTGAACGCCCAATTCTACGGCATAAAGGAGGCGCAGATATTCTGCTTCCAACCCGCCATGATACCCGGCTACGGTATGGGTAACACCATAGAGCTCAACCTTCAGGACCGTAGCGGCGGCGACATGACTACGTTCTACAATTCGGCCATGCAGTTCATAGGGGCCCTCAACCAGCGTCCCGAGGTATCAATGGCCTACACCTCCTATGCCATGAACTTCCCGCAAGTGGCCGTGGAGGTAGACGCGGCCAAATGCAAACGCGCCGGCATATCGCCCGCCTCGGTGCTCGAGGTGCTGGGCAACTATTGCGGCGGCGCATATATATCGAACTACAACGAGTTCGGCAAGGTCTACCGCGTGATGATGCAGGCCTCTCCGGAGTACAGGCTCGACGAACACTCACTCAACAACATGTTCGTGCGTAACGGCAACGAAATGGCGCCCATAAGCCAGTTCGTAACCCTCAAAAGGGTATTGGGCTCCGAGATAGCCAACCGTTTCAACCTCTATAGCTGTATAACGGTCAACATCAACGGTGCCGACGGCTACTCCACCGGCCAGGTGCAGAAAGCCATAGACGAGGTGGCCGCACAGACGCTACCTTCGGGCTACGGCTACGAATACGGCGGCATGGCACGCGAGGAGGCCAGCAGCGGCGGTGCCAAAACGCTCATAATATACTCCATATGCGTGGTGCTCATATTCCTGATACTGGCGTGTCTCTACGAAAGTTTCCTCGTTCCGTTCGCGGTCATCTTCTCGGTGCCGTTCGGGTTGTTGGGTTCTTTCCTGTTCGCCAAGTTATTCGGACTCGAAAATAACATCTATCTGCAGACCGGTGTCATAATGTTGATAGGTCTTCTCTCCAAGACGGCCATACTTATCACCGAGTACGCCATAGAACGCCGACGCAAGGGCATGGGCATAGTGGAATCCGCTTACTCTGCGGCGCAGGCCCGTTTCCGTCCCATTCTCATGACGGTGCTGACTATGATCTTCGGTATGATCCCGCTCATGTTCTCCACAGGCGCGGGCGCCAACGGCAACAGCTCGTTGGGTACCGGCGTGGTGGGCGGCTTGCTCGTAGGTACGTTGGCGCTTCTGTTCGTAGTGCCCGTGTTCTACATCATATTCGAATACCTGCAGGAGAAGTTACGTCCGCCCATGCAACTGGACGCCGATATGCAGGTGATATCGGAGAGGGAACGCAACGCACGCGAAGGCATCGAGGATTAGTGCACGGGCGTAGGGGCTTTCCGTATCCCGACATACGACGGCGGATGACCCCTACGGCCCGAGGTTCCGTAAAACAACAGGAAAATTCATAAAGAATTGACGAATGAAAAAAAATAAGATAGCATCATTTATTATCGCCTCGTTATTGTTGAGCGGTTGCGGCATATACGGCAAATACCGCTCCTCGGAGGAGGTTCCCGCCGATCTGTACGGTGCGGAGGCGGCGGAGTTTCCGCAGGATAGCGTCGGCTTCGGAGGCATGGAGTGGCAGGAGCTATTCACCGATCCTTACCTTGCAGAGCTGATAGAACGAGGCTTGGAGAACAACGCCGACTACCTGACGGCACAGCTTCGCGTAGAGGAGGCCGAAGCCTCGTTGCGTGCCGCACGGTTGTCGTTCCTGCCGTCGTTCGCCTTCTCTCCGCAGGGCACCATAAGCTCGTTCGACGGCGGCAATGCCACCAAGAGCTACTCCGTACCCATCACTGCCAGTTGGGAGGTAGATATATTCGGCAAGATGCGTAACGCCAAGTTACAGACCAAGGCGGCATACGCCCAGTCTCAAGACTACAAACAGGCCGTACGCAGCCAGATAGTATCGGGCATAGCGAACATATACTACACTCTGTTGATGCTCGACGAGCAGCTCATACTCACACAGGAGACGGAGCAGGCGTGGGCCGAGACGGTACGTTCGGCACGTGCGCTTATGAACGCCGGCCAGTACAACGAGGCGGGAGTATCGCAGATGGAGGCCACCTACTACAGCGTGCAAACCTCCGCTCTCGACCTCAAAGAGCAGATCAACCAAGTGGAGAACAGCCTCGCCCTGCTTCTGGCCGAGACACCGCATCACTATGAACGCGGCACATTGGCCGGGCAGTCGTTCCCCGACGACTTCGCTATAGGCGTACCGCTAAGTATGCTATCCGCACGTCCCGACGTGCGCGCCGCAGAACGCTCGTTGGAGGCCGCATTCTACGGCACCAATTACGCCCGTTCCGCATTCTACCCCACCATAGTGTTGAGCGGTAGCGCAGGATGGACCAATTCGGCTGGCGGCATGATTGTCAACCCGGGCAAGTTCTTGGTATCGGCGGTGGCATCGCTCACGCAACCCCTGTTCGCACGCGGTCAGATCAAAGCGCAATATCGCATAGCACAGGCACAACAGGAAGAGGCGGAGATAGCTTTCAGACAAGCTCTGCTTGCAGCCGGCAGCGAGGTCAACGACGCCCTTTCCGCTTACCAGACGAGCCATGATAAAACGGGGCTGTTGGACAAACAGATAGTATCGTTAGAAAAGGCTCTCAAGAGCACCACGCTCCTGATGGAATACGGCACGACCAACTATCTGGAAGTGCTTACGGCTCGCCAGTCTTTACTAAGCGCGCAACTGGCGCAGACGGCCAACCGTTTCACAGAGATACAAAGCGTTATAAACCTTTATAAGGCTTTGGGCGGCGGACAAGAATAGATACTTTATACCATTGCATAAACGAGCCGTAACGGAAAATCCGTTACGGCTCTATTTTTCAGTATGTTCTTTATGGATAAAGAGTTCGAGAACCACTCAGGAGACACGACAGGCATAGCCTTTATCTTCCCCTCATTTCAATAAAAAAAAGGTGTGCAGGGGACCGCTTAGGCGTGGCATTAAAGAGAGTATTTTTGTTTAAATCAAGCGAACACCGCTATAGTTTATCGCCCCTCCGCTACATTGTGGGAATTTATGCCCACCGCGAGGCGCTGCCCGCACGGCCTTCGCTACGCTCATGGCCGTCCATGCGAAATATGTTCAGCTTCGCTCCAGCCACCATTCATCAAAGCGATAAACCATTGATATGTAGTAACTGTATCTAATTCACATCATACAGTGACTCCGGAACTATAACTGATACCTCGTACCTCTACCGAAACGGAATCCCATACCCCACATAAGATTGTCCGGGTACTGGAACTGGCGGGCTTTATATCCTATAGAGAAGAAGAAATGCGAAGATAGATCGAAACGGAGGGCTATTATCTGATATGTCGGAGGCATATTGCCGGCACCCTCTATTATGTCGTAACCGAGCGACCCGGTAATAGTGAAATAGGGCATCACGAAATCGACCTTGGCGGACAGGCCCAATGCCATACGGTCGCGCGGAGCCGCCGGTACGTATTTTATGCCGTAACGGGTATGTTCGTAAGACAGTCCGCGACTTTTATCGTAACTGAAGTCGAGCGAACCGCCCACCCGCACCTTTCTACCCAACACATACATAGGCGAGAACGAGAAACCTGCCACCAGCAATTTCTTATTGAGATACGGGTTTTCTACAGGGGTATTGGATGTGTCGAGTATGGCGTCTTTCCATGAGGCGTAACCCATGATTTCGTATGACATGCTACGCATGAACGGCGGACGCGTTATTATGTTACGCGGAGAGAAATAGCGGTCGAAGTCGCGGTTGAAATAGTATCTCATGCCTATCGTTCCGGAGAGCACGTTGATGCCGCGGTTGGGCGTGCGCGTGTTGCCGTTGGAATAGTGCGTGGCCGATATGCCCGCACTCACGCCCCAGTGCTTGGATATGATGTAGTTGATATAGAACGTGGTGTTGATGTATGCGTTAAGCGGCGAACCGATTATATCGTTAGCGGGATTATCGGGATAACTGTAGTGGTGCCAACCACCCGACATACCGAACTTCCACTCGTAATTGAAGCTAAGACGCGGGGTTATGATGGCTATACGCGCCCCTTGGAAAAGATACAATCCCCACGGGGTACCGAGATCCTGCGGATGGTGGAATGTAGACGAGAAGAAACCCAACCCTTGATAGGGGGCACCGTATAAGATACTCTGCGAGGTACCGCGACGGGCCTGAAACCCGTATTTTACAGCGTATAACGACTGGTTGGTTATGGCCGTACCCTTGGAATTGTCGCCCCTCATGAAACTCGACTGCCCTAACGCAACACGCCCGAACGAGGCTTCGGCAGCTATGAAATGGGTAAAGCGACGTTTCATACGGTCGAGATCGCTCTCCACCTGTGGCACCCACACCTTAGCCTTATCGTATACAGAGGTGTCGGCCACACCCGTTGAGGCGAGCGTATCGAGCTCCGCATATTCCATGCCGGATAGCGGTGCGTATGAAGCAAAAATCATAGTGCTCCGTAATGTGAGGAGCACTATGATAGACAGTGTAGATATAAATACGGTCGTGCGGGTCATCGTTTGTTACATGGCCTACCGGCCGTTTCTTCGATTAGAACGATAAAGGCGGGTTTTTATTATGGCTGCGTGAAAAAATCGTTGAATTTCATTCTACCTTTTCTCGCCTCGGCATAACCAAATTTCATTTGCTTCTGCTCTCGGCTTACCGAAAACGTTCGCTTAATTGCAGACGTTTTCTCGCCTCGGCATAATCAAATTTCATTTGCTTCTGCTCTCGGCTTACCGAAAACGTTCACTTTACGTGGTTTTCTCACCTTGCAACCGAAACTCGTTTAATTGCTTTCGGCTTACGAAACGGATTGCTTTTCGGCAGTCGTCACGCAATTAGATAAGCCCTTTCTCGTTTTTCTCCCTGATGACAGCAAGCATATCGTCGACCATGCGATCGAGATCCCACTGCGGAGCCCAGCCCCACTCTTTACGAGCGCAACTGTCGTCCATCTTGTTGGGCCAGCTTTCGGCAATGGCTTTCTTCACGGGATCCACATCGTATGTCATGGTAAAGTCGGGCATACGTTTCTTGATAGCATCGTATATGATCTCGGGGGTAAAGCTCATAGACGCTATATTGAAACTGTTACGGTGCACCAAACGCGAAGGATCGGCCTCCATAAGCTGTACGCATGCGTTAAGCGCATCGGGCATATACATCATGTCCATATACACATCCGAGGGGATGGGGCACACGAACGAACCTTTCTTTATGGCTTCGTAGAATATCTCTACCGCATAGTCGGTGGTACCGCCGCCGGGCAGAGTGACGTTAGATATGATGCCGGGGAAACGTACGCTACGAGAGTCTACGCCGAAACGACTGTGGTAATAATCCGAAAGAAGCTCGCCGCTCACCTTGCAGACGCCGTAGATGGTATTGGGACGCATAATGGTGTCCTGCGGGGTGTCGTCGTGAGGGGTATTCTCACCGAACGCACCTATAGAGCTGGGAGTGAATATAGAACAACCGAACCAACGGGCCACCTCGAGACAGTTGGTAAGCGCACCCATGTTTATACGCCATGCCAGCGTGGGGTTTTTCTCACCGGTAGCAGACAGAAGCGCCACGAGGTTGAAGATGGTGTCGATCTTATACTTATGCACCAACGATGCAAGTGCAGCGCACTCAAGAACGTCGAGAGGCTCGAAAGGACCGTCGTCGCTTATCTTGTCGCTTTTACGTATGTCGGCAGCAATGACGTGATCGTTGCCGTAAATGGAGCGGAGATGTGCGGTGAGTTCGGAACCGATCTGTCCGCCTGCACCTACGATCAATATGTTTTTCATCGTTGAATGATTTTAAAATTTTACTGCCGCAAAATTAACTAAATTTTCAGAGAATATTCATTTTTAGGACGTTTTTTTGTATCGGAGCCATACAACAAGACAAACACCTGACTATCAACACAAACAACACTTTCAAACATCGACACAGGCACAAAAGAGGTTGACCCTTTCGGAGAGTCGTAATATTCCTTATGATAATGTCGCATGGTGAGAGAGGAGGTTTTAGCGATATCTCGCTAGCGTCACAAGGGGCGGAGCCTGCGGGGGACCGCTTAAACGTAAAGCTCTTTCGGTTCGTGGCGGTGATTTAAGCGGAAAGGCTCTATGATTGCCGGAACTTATGCGGGCCTCCGTGTGGGGAGGCTCCGGCCCGCTCATCCCTCGTGCCTCGGGATTTAACGGCGGAAGTTATGTTTGATGCCTCTCGCTTCGCTCGGGCTATGCCTTACGGCATATTTGAGTCTACTCGTTCATATTTATGCTACTCGCTTAGCTCGGAATTTTGCTGTTGGGAATACGCCTTACGGCATTTTGGTTTGCTGTTGTTAGGTGGCTTTCTGTGCCTTGTCTTTTCCGGTTGTGTTTAGTGTAGTTGGAAGTTTATAACGGTTCCGCTTTAGTCCCGTTTGTTTTTTGTTGGGGACGTTTTTGTATTGCTCGTGTGGGTGCATCCCCTTCGGGGACGCGTTAGGGATTTTATAGGTTCGGGTCATACGGGGAGGAAGTTTTCGTGATATTTGGTTATGTACGCGATATCTGAACGCATGAATTGTTGGTTTGTGTGCGCGAGTGTCTGTTACTGTGGGGCTGCTTCCGTCGCTTTTTAGCCACAAAAATCGCCGGAGGCACAGCCTCTTCTGTTTCCTCCG
>CAJURV010000024.1 GCA_910588925.1 uncultured Rikenellaceae bacterium | reverse complement strand
AGCGGAATTGTGTCCGATTTCTTGCACTTCTGACGAAGCGCAAGTTTGTGCCTCGTTACTGACACGGAGCGAGAGCGCTTCAGTTAATGCGCATATCTTCAAGCGAAGCCGTCACCGTTCTAGTCTCGCAATTCGTGAAATTATTTAACCTTCAGTTCTATGTCATCCACTATTATGCTACTGTCTCCCGTATCGTGTGCGATTTCTATAAATGTCCTGTATGTCATCTCGTAACACTCTTTGTCTCCGTTCGTTTCGGTTTTCTTTACTCCCGAGCAGAATAGCGGTGTGAACTCTTTTGCGGTGAACAGATGCAATGCCTTGTCGGCGTGTTCCAGCAACTCTATTGCCTTGTAGGTATTGTCGGCGGTGTCGGTAGATGAGTCGTGGCGGTATGCGATGGTGACTACCAACTGAATGTCGGCCATACGTATGCCTTTGCCCTCTAAGGAGAAGTCGATGTTCTTAACGTCCAACAAGGCGCACGGGAATCTTATCTCCGTGTTTCCGTCGGAGAGTTGCCCTCTGTCTTTGTCGACGTATTCGAGTTCGGGAAGTGCGGAAACCAACCGTTCCTGTATATCCGAGAGTATTTTTACGATGTTTGTCATTTTTATTCCTGTTTAGATAGTTCCTATTGATTTTTCAGTCTTTTTTGTGTCGTTGAGTTTGCCTACCGGTGTGTTTATGTAGTTCAACATGGTGCGGTAACAGCACGGATACACCGGATTCACATATTGTTGCCACACCTTGAAATAGCTTTTTGCGTAGTTCCCCGGTTCGTAGTGTTGCTGCACTATGTCGCAAACCAACTTGATGCGTTGTAGTGTGTTTTTGTGATGTCTGCCCATTGTCTTCTGCTATGTTTGTGTCGTTAGTAGTGAATTTTATATCCGTCATACGGTTTTGTCGACGTATAGTCCCTCCGGAGTCATGCTCAGTGTGTAGTCGGCGCTTATGAGTCTGTTTATGACGGATGGCCGGCATTCGGTTATATGCAATCGCAATGCATCTTTCCCTACGTTGTTTGCCGGACCCTCTTCTGACATGTTGATGCCGATTCTGGTAGTGCTGTAGCGGACGATTATCTCCATTGCTTTGTCGAATTGTTCGCGAGTCATGTGTTCTGTCGTTAAGATTATCGGTTATGAGTTCAGTTTGTCGTACAGGTGTCGGAGCGAGTATAGTATATCGCCCCACTGTTTGAGCGTGACCTCCTTTTGCGTCATTGCCTCCTGGCCGTCTATAAGCAGGCTCACCGTGTCGGTTTCTCTGTTTATGCGTAGTGCCACCCTGTCGGTCAGCCGTTGTGTCAGCACTCTGTAGTTGCCGACGGTCTCTACCTTGGGCATGAACCCGTTGGAGACGCTCTCGCCCAGATAGGTCACTCCGCCGCGTTCGAGCGCCGCCGCACGAAGCATCCTGTCGCGCGAGCTGTTGCCTTGGTACTTCAATGCCCGTTCGAGTGCGGTGCGGCTGATCTTGAAAGTTGTCGCAATCTGTGTGCGAACTTCGGTAGGTAATAGGATTTGTTTTGCCATAATTGTCGTTTTTTTCTTATTTTTGAAGCGTTGGTGTATCGTTTGTATAATGCAAAGATATACACAATTTGAAAACAAAACAAGTTTTTATCAAAAAATATTTTCGTTTTGAAAACAAAATTATCTAAGGCAGATATATTGGACCGCATTAAATTAGTTGCCGAATCCTCTACCGATGCCGGGCTGGCCCGCTTTCTCGGGATATCTCCCGCCACACTGTCCAATTGGAAATCACGGGGTAGTATCGATTACGATCTTGTCTTTTCAAAGTGTGAACATGTGGACTTCGATTGGTTGTTGACCGGCAGGGGCGATATGATGAGGCAGGACGATATTCAGTTGGCCGATGTGAAGGTGTCTCACGATTTCAGGTTGCGTACCGATATGGATGTCGATATACAGAGAATCCCTCTATATGAGATAGATGCTACGGCTGGGTTAGTGTCGTTGTTTGCCGATGTGAGCAGCCGTATCCCGGTGAGCTATCTCGAGATACCCGATCTTCCGCCGTGCGACGGTGCCGTATCGGTACGCGGCGATTCGATGTATCCCTTGCTCAAAAGCGGCGATATAGTGCTGTATAAGCAGATACATAACTTCAATGTAGGCATACTATGGGGCGAGATGTATCTGATCTCGTTTCAGATAGACGGTGAGGAGTATCTGTCTATCAAATACATACAGAAAGGAGACGACGACAGGCATGTGCGGCTGGTAAGCCACAACCAGCACCACTCGCCAAAGGATATTCCCGTGGACAGTATTCGTGCGCTCGCCATAATAAAGGCCTCGGTACGCTACAATACTATGGGGTGATCCCGTTACCGCGTTGGTCGTAAGCGCGGGAATAACCGTTAATATTCGACAATATGGAATATGTTTTCATTGTATTGGCATTCATAGCCTTACTGGGTTGCCTTATCGTGGTGATCCGTAAATTGTCGGGTGTCAAAACCGATTTTCTCGTTATCCGCATGGAGCTCGAAGCCTTGCTTAAGAGCAACCGTGAGATGGGCGAGGCGTTGGAGCGTCTTCGTTCCGCCCGTGGAGACGATTCGTCTGACGGTTGCCGGGGCGGGAGTGTGTACGGTGAAACCGAGTGTCCGGAGTCGTTGACGGTAGTGCGTGATGAGACGACAACAGAGCGCATAGGCGGATTTACGTGCGGTGGTGTCTCGGAGAGTGCGCATGTCGACCGGACGCATTCCGAAACCGCGATGCCTGAAGCCGTGGCCGGTATGCCGACGGTTCTTGACGGCGATAAGGTTGCTAAGCATGCCCGGTATTGCCCGACTAAGAAAGAGACCCGTACTTCACGCAAGATAAATTACGAACGTTTTATCGGCGAGAATCTGTTGGGTAAGATCGGTATTCTGGTGCTGGTGATAGGCGTGGGGTTGTTCATTAAATATTATGCGCTCGAGCAGAAGTGGTTCTCTCAGACGTTGCGCACCGTTCTCAGTTTTGCGTTAGGAGGCGGGCTTCTCGGGTTGTCGTTCCGGCTGCGTCGGCGTTATAGAGCATTCAGTTCCGTTCTTGCAGGCGGCGGGTTCGCGGTCTTTTATGTAACCGTGGCCGTGGCATTTCATTATTACGGCATATTCTCGCAGTCGGCGGCGTTCGTTATGTTGGTGGCGTTCACTGTAGGTATGGCCATGCTCGCGCACATATACGACAGACGCGAGCTGGCGGTCGTAGCTTTGGTCGGAGGTCTGTTCTCGCCTTTTCTGGTAAGTACGGGTACCGGCAGTTACGGCGTTTTGTTCACCTACCTGACGGTGTTGAACATAGGAATGTTCGTGTTGGTGTTGCGCAAAAGGTGGGGCGAGTTGACGGCCGTCTGTTTTGCCGGAACGTGGCTTTCCATGTTGATATACCGTATGAATGCCGGTGGGGTGGGCGATCTCGACCCGCGCCCGGTGCATCTTATGCTCTTTGCCATAGGGTTTTATACGATATTCGTACTGTCGGTGTTCGTTTTGATGCGCTCTTCCGGTCGCTCGCGTATGTCGCGTGTGCTCGTTATGGTATCGGTGCTCAATAACTTCATTTTCGCCGCTTTCGGTATCTTTTTCATAGGCGAGGCGGCGCGTTCTTACGGCCTGTCGGAGAATCTGCAAGGTTTGTGTACCCTTTGGGTGGCATTGGTCAGTGGAGCGATATGCTCGGTGTCGCCTTCGGAGGGGAAAGGGAGCGATCTGCATCGTCTCTCTATGGCTATGGCGGTGCTTTTTGCCGTGTTATCGGTGCCGGTGGGTATGGACGGACATCTGATAACGGTGTTCTGGGCCGTGGAGGCGGCGGTTGCGGCATGGCTATGTATGCGTATGGGAAGCCGTCTTATGGGTATATTCGCAACGGTGCTTGTGCCTGTCGCACTTATCGCCTACCTGTTCGATGCCGTCGACGCCTCGTTCGTGTCGCGTTACGGCGATACCATATTCCTTAATCCGTTGTTCGTCGGAGGAGCGGTCGTTTCGGTATCGTTGTTCCTGTTTTCACGGTTCATGCGTCGGAGCGGATGTTTCGGTGCAGGTATGCGGCCTTTATGGGTGGGTGTTCTCATATTGTCCATAGCCTTGTGTCTGCAAGTTTTCGTGTTGGAGTTCGTGACTATGATAGCCGCACCTGTCATAAGGCTCATGCTCGTGCCTGTGGCTTTTGCCGTAGCGGCGTCGGCTGTGGAGCTTGGCTATCGCAGGAGCCTGTTCGACGGTCGTGCGAATAGTGCCGCTCTGTTGTTGCCGCTTGCGGTTATAACGAGTTTGTGCTGGGTGTCGGCCTTACGCGAATATCCTCCTGTAGGTTATCCGGCGGGTAACTTGCTTCAATGGGTGGCTGTGGCCTCTACGGCGTTCGTGTTGTGGCTTACCGTGCGTCTTAGCCGTCGTAGGCCGGTGTTCTTTGTCGTTGCGGTGTCGTTGATGTTTACGGCTGTTATGGTGGCTGCGGCATCTATTCTGGTATGTCAGCTATCCGTCGGCGACGAGTCGAGTGCCGCTTTCTCCGTATCGCTCGTAGTGTCGGGCTTTGTTCTGATGTGGATCGGAATGATACGCCATATCAAGGCTGTGCGTATGGTTAGCCTCGGGCTGTTCGCTATCGTTGTCTACAAACTGTTCGTAAGCGATATATGGCTTATGCCCACTATGGGTAAAGTATTGACATTCGTGTTGTCGGGGGTGGCGTTGTTGTTGCTGTCGTTTCTGTATCAGAAGCTCAAATCGGCGCTTTTCGATCCGGAGGAGCGATCGGGTTCAGTACCGGAGGTAGGTCACGAGGGTGTTCGCGATGAGAAAAACGGGAAATAAATTTGTATTGTCGTGAAAAAAACGTAAATTTGCCACCGCAAAGTACGGGGTGTAGCACAGTTGGTTAGCGCGCTACGTTCGGGACGTAGAGGTCGGAAGTTCGAGTCTTCTCACCCCGACTTTAAAAAAAGCGGTAGGATTTCATGTCCTACCGCTTTTTTTAGTCTCTATCGGTTAGCCTGTCTTACCATGATGTGGGTGGGTCATAATTCCAGGGACGATCCCAAATATCTGCCGATACGTATATGTATCGTTTATTATTGTCATTGATGAGCTCTAATACGACATAGAAAAATTCGCTCATCGCACGGCTCATAATTACAGGATGTACCGTTATCTCCCTTTTGTCGGAGAGTCTGTCGGTGTCGACCTTTATATCGTTGTATTTACGGTCGCTGCCGGTAGAGCCGGTAGAGATTACGGATATGGAGCACTTTACTGTGCTACCTGCGGGATAACCGGCCCATGTCAGCTCTTTGTCGATATTTATAGTTACCGGGTCGAGCTTTTCGTAGTAGTTGTTATAGGGGCTTTTGACGTGGAAAACAGCATGACCTTTCGCTCTTATTCTGGGCCACTCTCTGACCTCTAACTCTATGTCTCTGCTATGTGATGGCAAATAACCCTTTTTGTCGACAATAACTTTGATTTTGTATAGGCCTTTCTCGAGTTCGAAGTCGGTAGAGATGTTCCATACGTTATCGCGTTCCGAGTCTTTCGTTACTGTCTTGACGGCTACGAATAACGGTACCGGTTTTTCGGATTGTGCGAATACGACCGATACGTCGTTATTCGTAAGTGTCACTCCCGGAGTTATCTCTAAAGGAATTATGGCGTTGAACGTGTTTTCATGAGAGATTATGCCTCCAGTCTCATCTATTGCCACGTCGATGTCCATTATCTTCGGAGTACGCATCTTGTCGCACCCCCAAAGCAATACTGCCGAGCACAATATTGTCGTTACGATCGCACGTTTCATGTCGGTAAGGTTTAAGGGTTTGTAATCGCCTCTCTTTCCGGATAGGCTATCCGTTTGTGGTACATGTTGGTGAGTTTGTTTCTGAACACCTCTTTTACGGTGTTGATGTCCTGAATGGAGAGCATCGACTGTGAGAATTGGTCCTCCGACATCTGGGTGGAGACAATCTTGTCGATCAGCTCCGTCACGCTCTGTTCGTCGTAGCTTCTGAGCGAGCGCGAGGCGGCCTCCACGGCATCGGCCATCATACATATACTGGTCTCCTTGCTTATGGGTCTGGGGCCCGGGTATCTGAACAGGCTTTCGTCGTAGACGTTACCGTGAGCCTCCTTGTATTTGTGGTAGAAGAAGTATATGAGGGAGTCTCCGTGGTGTGTCATTATGAAGTCTATGATCTTGCCCGGAAGATTGTATTTCTTGGCGAGCTTGTAGCCGTCGGTCACATGTTGCTTTATTATCTGCGCGCTCTCCTCGGGTTCTATGTTATCGTGCGGGTTCTCCGCGCCTACGGCTGTGTTCTCGGTGAAGTACGCCGGGTTGAGGCTTTTCCCTATATCGTGATACAAGGCTCCGGTACGGGTCAGCAGAGGGTCTCCGCCCACCGCTTTTACGGCTTCTTCTGCGAGCGAAGCCACCTGCAACGAGTGTTGGAACGTGCCGGGGGCCTTCTCCGAGAGCTCGCGCAGAAGCGACTGGTTGGTGTCGCACAACTCGAGCAAGGTGATGTTGGTGACGAACCCGAATATCTTCTCAAATAGGTATATGAGCTGGTAGAGGGCTAAAAGCAACACCACGTTGCCGAAGAACCACAACAGGTTGCTCCATTCTATGGATGAGAAACCCTGCTCATGGAAGAACGACACTGCCACGTATGTGAGCATGTAACACACCAGCACCGCCGCCGTGGCGATGAATATGCGCGCACGGTGGTAGGCGTTCTGCAACACGAATATGCCGGCCAACCCCGAAAAGAGGTTTATGAAGAAGGTGTCGAAAGGCGATTCCGTCGCTATGGCGCACACCAGTAGCACCGATACGTATTCGAATATCGACATGCGCATGTCGTAGAACGTTACTATGAAGAACGGCACTACGGCATAAGGTATCAGATATATGCTCAGGGCGGGGATGTTCTCTACGGCCACCGTCAATATCATCATCAACAGGTAGATGAAAAGCAGAAGCAGTACGTATCCGAAGTTGAGCGAGAACTCGTTGCGGAAATATATCAGGAACACGTACGACATCACCATCACTATGGAGACGTAGAGCAGGTTGCCGGCTACCGCGGCTAAGAAACTGCCGTGCCGGTGGTTGTTCATGTATTCGCTCTTGAACGAGTCGAGCACATCGGCGGTGTAACCCTCTATTATGGAGCCCTTTTTTATGATGGGAGTTCCTTTGGTGACGAACCCTTTCGATGCGGACAATCCTGCCCGTCCCTCCTCGAACGATACCGTGGATAGCTCCTCGTCGTAGACAATGTCGGGGGTGATATATCGGTCGAAACGTATGCCGATAGGGCTTATGCCGAAATTGGTCACCACCTCGGCCAGCGCGACTTTGGCCTCGTCGGGCGTGTATAGGTTGGCTTTCGATACCGTCGATATCTTGCCGTCGCGTATCACTCTTATAAGTCCGTCGGACGATACGTTGTCGCTTTCGGCTATTATGCCGTCGCGGTATATCTGCATGAGCCTTTTGCCGAGCGCGTTCATTATATCGCCGCGTCGCGACGCCTCCACCTCCGGCAGGTGCATGTTCTCCTCGAAAGAGACCGACATTCTGGTCGCTACCGTGGTGTCGCATTCGTATATGGGTATGAATGTCTCGTTGAAGCGCTTGAGGTCGGCCTCTCTCTCGGCGCTGCTCTTGAGTACGGGGAAGTCGAACGGGGCGTCCAAGTCGCCGTAGTTCCACATGTCGCCGCGGTGATAGTCGTATTTGAATACCGACCCTAACGGCATTATGGCTGCAAGGGCTACGGTCGCCGCTACGAATGCTATTATAGTCTTAAGTTTCGTATTCATATACACATTGTTTTTACGATACTATTTTCTCTTCGGACAGCGATTTGAAGCCGTCTCCGAGCGTTTCGTGGGCGTTGACCACCACCATGAACACCAGCGGGTCCACCTCCTTTATGTAGGATTGCACCAAAGCGAGCTCACGCCGCGATATCACCACGAACATCATGTTCTTGTCGGAATGTGTGTACATGCCGCTGGCCTTTATGTAGGTGCCGCCGCGCTCCAGATTGTCTATGACATATTTGCGGATATCGTCGTGTTTCTCGGATATTATGAACAGCAACTTGTCGGTGGAGCCGCCGCTTATGATGTAGTCCAAGGTCTTTGTCATCAGAAATATGGTGATGATGGAGTAGAGCGGCAGTTTCCAGTCGCCGAAGACTATGAGACCTATCACCACTATCGTCGACTCCACGAACATCATGCTTTTGGCAATGGGGGCATGGGTGTATTTGGAGACTATCATCGCTATGATGTCGGTGCCTCCGCTGGTGGCGTTGGTCTTTAATATCAGCCCTAAGCCTACGCCGCCTCCTACACCTCCGAACAGGGCAGCAAGCACCATGTCGCCGCTGAGGTTTATGTGTCCGCCCAACATGGTGGCTGGTTCTTCGCCGCACACCGTGGTCAGGAAGTTCATGAAAAACGGGGTTATGAGAGCCGCCACTATGGTTTTGGCGCCGAAACGTGATCCGAAGATTATCAGACCGGTTATCAGAAGCGGTATGTCGAACGCCAGACCGAACGTACCTACCTGTATGTCGGGAAATATGCTGTGCAATATGATGCCCAAGCCGTAAACCCCGCCGGGAACTATGTCGTACGGATTGATGAACAGTACGAACGACAGGGCCAGAACGAACGAGCCTACGATTATTTGTCCCCATTGCATCATCCATTTGCGGCTGAAGGGAACGGCACGGGGTGGCAGTATGCTTTCTATCGACATGTAAAAAAGGTTTTTATTTCACAAATATACGCAAAGTCGAGCGCAGAAGCAAACTTTGTTTGATTATGCCGAGACGGAGTATATTGGGCGAAGTCAAATATACGCAAAGTCGAGCGCAGAAGCAAACTTTGTTTGATTATGTCGGGACGGAGTATGTCGGGCGGAACCGAATATACGTAAATTAGGCGGATATGCCGTAATGCCTCCGTCGTTCTGAAAATATTTGGTGCGGATGGGTTCGGGGCGGTAGTTTGGTGCGGAACTTCTGTTTCGGGGCGGGTGGGTATGTTTTTGTCGGACGTCGATACCTCCGGGACGATGTCCCTGAACCCGAAGCCCCCGCACCTTTGTCGAGGCGCGGGGGCTTTTATATCTGTCAACGTTTCCGTGTGTTACTTCTGATGCAACGGCCGTTCTATGTAGGCGGTGTAGTCGCGTATTGCCGGGCAGTAGTCGCCCTCGAAAAACGGCGACGATATCAGAAAGTCGGCAGTGGAGCGGTTTATTGCCATAGGTATGTTGTAGACCGAGGCCAGACGCATGAGCGCCTTGACGTCGACGTCGTGCGGCTGGGCGGTCATGGGGTCCCAGAAGAAGACGAGCAGGTCTATGTCTCCCTCGCTGATTTTGGCTCCCAACTGCTGGTCGCCTCCGAGAGGGCCCGATTTGAGCAATGTTATGTCGAACTCGTCTACATCGTAGCCGTGATGCGCCGATATTGTCTTTTCCACCATCTTACCGGTGGTACCGGTGCATATCAGGTGGTGTTTTACCAATATCTCCCAGTTCCAGTCGACCCATTCGGCCAGTTCTGTCTTCATGCTGTCGTGTGCCACTAGGGCTATGTGTTTCTTTTTGTTCATCGTGTTATCCTGTTTTAATTAAAATGTAAATGATGCGATTGATGCGGCTCCGATACATACGTTATGTCTCTAGGTGCCGGCGACACTCTTTGCCGCATATCTTTTATAATCCCGCATTGGAGAGCGAAGGTCCTCCGTTCCCGTAAGGGGCGAAGCCGTCTAACGATACTATGTCGTAGTCGTATTGCATTGCGTCGTAACGGGTTATGAACGGCGGTATCTCCAGGCTGGCGTCGTTATAGACTATGGGGTTTCCGTCTATATGGTGGGTTTTGGCCCCGACGGCCTCGGTGATGGCGTGTCCCGCCGCAACGTCCCAGTCGAGCATGCCGGTGAGCCTTACATATACGTCGGCTTTATCCTCGGCTATGAGGCAGAACTTCTTGGAGCTTCCGCACTCTATGATCTCGTTGTGGGGGTAACGCTTCTTGATGAGGTTTACGAAATGTTCCGTGTCGCGGTTGATATGCGAGCGCGTGATGGCTACGCGCAGAGGTTTCGACGGTTCCCACGGCTGACGCACCAACCGGCGGGCATCGGAGAATATGCGGTTTACCGACGGAGGCGTGGAGGCATCGGCGAAACATATCGGGTTGTTCATGACGAAAGCGCCGCGGTCGGGGTCAGAGAAGAACAGACGTTCTTCGGCCGGTATGTATATCACGCCGAAAAGCGGTTTGTTCTCTACCATGAGGGCTATGCTGACTACGAATTCCGGATTGTGAGCCACGAACTCCCGGGTGCCGTCCAATGGGTCTACGAGCCAGTACAGATCCCAACGGAAACGCTCCTCGTAGAGTATGTTGCGTCCCTCCTCGCTCATGACGGGAATGCGCGTAGGGGCGAGCGACGATTTGATACTTTCGTGCGAGAGCCGGTCGGCTTTGGTTATGATGGTGTTGTTGGAGTTGAGGCTGGCTTCTATGATCCCATCGTCGTTGTATATCTCCATTATCTTACGTCCCGCCGTAACGGCCGCTCCTGTCGCTGCGGCGATCAGAAAGTCGGTTAACTCGCGCTCTATCATCGTTATTTCTTTGTTTTAAGACAAACAGACCGTTCTATCGGTTCGTCCATCCAATGTCAATGTGCATATTCCTGTGCGGTACGCTAAAAATGTGCCAAAATCAGATGCCGTCTTCGATACGCTTGGTGAGCGTCTCTTCGTCGCCGCCCGCCTTAATGGCTTTCTGCCAGTATATGACGGCGTTGCTCTTCTCTCCCAGCTTGTACATGACGTCGCCGTAGTGCGTGAGCACCTCCGCCGACGGCTTCTCGTCGAGAGCTATGGCCTTGAGCAGATAGGTGCGCGCCTCTTTGTAGCGCCCCAGCCGGTAGAGCACCCATCCGTAGGTGTCGATGTATGTGGGGTTCGACGGCTCCTTCTCCAACACCTGCGAGGCCATTACCAAAGCGCGGTCGAGATCGCGTCCCTCCACGCTCAGAAAATAGCTGTAGTTGTTGAGTACGTTTGTGTTGTCGGCGTCGTAGGCGAGAGCTTTGTCGTAGGCTTTGTAGCACTGTTTGGGGCGTCCGGCCTGCTGCTCTATGTCGCCTATGAATCCGTAGTAGACGCTCGATATGGAGTCGTTGTCTATCCTTTTCAGTCTTTTCTTTAGTATGCCTACGGCCTCTTTGTACTCACCGCGTTCGTACAGTGTGGAGGCGTAGAGCATGGGCAGGTCGTTGTTGTCGGGGAAGCGGTCGAGTGCCTCGCGGGTGTAGTGCTCCACAGTGTCGGTGTTGTTGCGGTACGACTCTATGGATATTACGCTCATGAGGGCGTCTATGGCGATGCTGTCGGCACTGTCGGCGCACCGTCGTTTGAATATTCCCAAGGCCTGCTCCTGCGCACCGGTGTATATGAGATGCCGGGCGTAGAGCTTGTCTACCTCGTAGCTGTCGGGGTGGTAGAGACGCAGGGTGTTGAGCATGCGCTCTATTACGTAGACATGTTTCCTGTATAGGGGTATGTTGTCCATAAGCCCCTCGAAATACTCCACTTTGTCGTCGAGAGCTATCTCCCCGGAGGCGAAAAGCAGGTTGAGAATGTCGAGGTAGTCGGCTACGTTGTTGGTTCTCTCGTAGAACATGGCCGCCTCTATCAACACCTCCAAATCGGAGCTGTCTTGCTCTACGGCGCGTTTGAAACACATTGTGGCTACAGTGTCGGAGCCATTTCCCGCATGTGCTTTAGCCAACAGAGCCATGTAACGGCCGTTATCGGGGGCGAGCGCCACCATGCGCTGTGCGTTGGCTATGGCTTCGCGCGGACGGTATGCCGCAGAGAGCAGCTCTCCACGGTATTCCAATAGTTCGAGGTCGTCTGCGAAGCGTGTCAAGGCGGTGTCGATGGTGGCTATGGCCGAGACGGACTGGCCTGTGGCGTCCAAGAGGGCGGCTATATACTTGTATGTCTGTATGTCGTCCGGGTCTATGCGTCGGCATGCCCTCCACGCTTCCAATGCCTCCTGATAACGGCCCGCCTGTGTCAGGAGCCCCCCTACCTGTGCGGCGTACCATACGTTGGAGGTGTCGGCGTCCCATGCCCTGCGGGCGTGACGCAAAGCCTCCTCCTTGTCGGCCAATATGGTAGATATGCGGTACGACGATGGGGCGTGCAGCGAGTCGCAGTCGAGGGCTGCGCTGAATAGAGCCAGAGCCGTGCGTCCGTCGCCGTCTTCTATGGCTTTGATGCCGCGCAGATAGTAGTCGGTGGCCCGTTGCGAGCTGTCTTCGAAACGCGATGCCGTCACACGCACGCGTTCGCCGTCGTCCGCATGGGCTTCGGAGCCTCCGCAAACCAGAACGAACGCCGCCGCTATTGTAGCTATTATATGTTTCGGGAATGTCATTATCAATCTATTTCGTGTCGGTAGAGCCGAAGCCCCCTTCGCCACGTCCGCTTTCACTGAGGCTGTCGCATTCGATCCACTCTATGCGGGTGTAACGCGCCACAACCAGTTGGGCTATTCGCTCGCCGGGCTCCACGGTGAAAGGTTCGTCGGAGAGGTTTACGAGTATGATCTTTATCTCGCCTCGGTAGTCGGCGTCTATGGTACCTGGGGTGTTGAGCACGGTCACTCCGTGTTTGGCGGCGAGGCCGCTACGGGGACGCACCTGCATCTCATACCCCTCCGGTAGCTCCACATAGAGGCCTGTAGGTATCATCGCCCTTTTCAAGGGAGCTATTACTACGGGAGCCTCCAGATGAGCCCTTACGTCCAAACCCGCCGACTGGAGAGTCTGGTATTCGGGCAACCTGTTATCAGAACGGTTTATTACCTTGACTTGTTGTGTCATCGCTTTCTTTTTATTTTGTTTACGATAGTTTTTATCAGAGATGCGGCGTCGATATGCTCCTTTTTTAAGAATAACAGCAAGAAGACGGCCATCAGTAGGGTGTTGAACAACAGTCTTATCGCCATGTTATCCGGCGATAACAGCACCGACACGGCGTAGAGCGCGCCTCCGGTGGCCATGTAGAAGGCGGCCGAACGCAGATCGTATCGGATAGGGTAGTAGCGCTGGTTGAGAATGTAGCTCAACACCACCATTGCACTCTCGCACCCCAAGCGCGCCCAAGCCGACCCTTCGTAGCCCATACGTGGTATCAGCAACAGGTTGAGGGCTATGGTCACAGCTAATCCCGCCGCCGATATTATCACGGCGAAGACGGTTTTGTCGGTTACCTTGTACCAGAACGACATGTTTACGTATATGCCTATCATCATGTTAGATAGCACGAGTATGGGCACTATGCCTATGCCTGCGCGGAATTCGGGGCCGATGAAGTATTTGAAGATGTCTATGTACAGGGTGATCACGAGGAATATGGCTACCGACGCGATGATGAAAAATTTCATGGCCTCGGCATTCGCCGTCTTGAAGTCCTCTTTTTTGACGTTTGCAAGGAATAGCGGTTCGGCGGCGAAACGGTACATCTGTATGAAAAGATACATCAGCGCCGCTATCTTCATCACCCCCGAGTATATGCCCACCGAGCTCATCTTGATATCGGGCGGCAGTAGCGCAGCCAGTAACTGACGGTCTATGAATTCGTTGGCTGTGCCGCTAAGTCCGCTTATCAGGAGCGGTGCGCTGAACAGAATCAGCGAGCCGAGCAGCCGGCGGTCTATTCCGGGTCTGAAGCCTCTCATCTGCGGCAGAAGCATCACGACGGTGGCGAGGCTGGCTATCAGGTTGGCCACGAATATGTATCCCACGCCGAACCCATCTATCCACATCCATCCGAAAGCAGACAGGTGCGCCGCACGAGGCAATACGGAGTAGAAAAAGAGGCACAGCCCTACGTTGATGATGACGTTTGCGACCTTTGTCATGACGAACCGTCTGACCCTGTTCTCAGCCCTTAGTTTTGCGAACGGTATGGCCGATACGGCGTCTATTGAGATGAGGGCACCGCACATTATTATGATGGGGCGGCTGCCGGCTTCGAGCGACGAGGTGTAGTCGTATATGGGTTCCAGAAAGAGGAGCACGGCGATGAAAAAGAGCGTTGCCGCCGCCGACACGGTCGTCATTATGGTGTTGAAGAGTGCGTTTTTGCTCTCGGCGTTTTCGGCTTTGCCGACGAACCGGAAGTAACCGGTCTCCAATCCCATAGTCAGTACGGTAAGCCCGAAAGGGATAAAGGCGTAGTAATAGCTCTGCACGCCGTATTGTGCATCGGTCAGCACACGGGTGAGGTAGATGGTGAGCACATAGTTGATGAACTTCACCAATATGGTGCTCAGCCCGTAGGTGGCGGTCTGTCCGGCGAGTTTCTTTACGATAGACATTTATCCGAGAGGCCTTATTGCATAGAACATTTGACGATCTCTATGCCCGCCCGTCGTAGCAGGTCGACCCCCTCCTCGCTGTGGTAGTCCTCGCAGAAGACCACCCTCACTATGCCGGCTTGTATTATCAGCTTGGCGCACTCTATACAGGGCGATGCGGTGACGTAGAGCGTGGCTCCGAGGCTGCAGTTGTTGCTCTTCGCCACCTTGGTTATGGCGTTGGCCTCGGCGTGGAGCACGTATGGTTTGGTGCGGTTGTTTTCGTCTTCGCATACGTTCTCGAACCCTTGCGGAGTGCCGTTGTAGCCGTCCGATATTATCATCTTGTCCTTAACCAGAAGCGCACCCACCTGACGACGTACACAGTATGAGTTCTCGGCCCATATACGCGCCATGCGCAGGTATCGCATGTCTAACTGGTGCTTTTTTTCGTCTTCGTATCGTCCCATGGCTAAAACAGATAGTTGTTTTCAGGATAACGCGTGTGGTGTATGCCTCTGATGACGGCGTATAGGTCGCGTCGGAATGTAGTGATGTTGATGCGCTCTTTGGCCGAGATGAAGATGCAGGCGTCGTGCATCTTGCCCATCCATGTGTTTATCAGTTCGTCCAAAGGGATGTTTTCGCGAGTGGCTTCGGTGAGGTCGTCCTCGTCCTTGGGTATGTGGCGGTAGGCGTCCGTCTTGTTGAAGACCACGAACAGGGGTTTGTCGAGGGCTCCAAGCTCCTCGAGGGTCTTGTTGACGACCTCGTATTGCTCCTCGAAGTTAGGGTGCGATACGTCCACCACATGCAGGAGCAGATCGGCTTCGCGTACCTCGTCGAGGGTGGATTTGAACGACTCGATGAGCTGGTGCGGTAGCTTGCGGATGAACCCTACCGTGTCGGAGAGCAAGAAAGGTATGTTGTCTATTACCACTTTGCGTACGGTGGTGTCGAGCGTGGCGAACAGTTTGTCTTCGGCGAAGACGTCGCTTTTTGAGAGCAGGTTCATGATGGTGGACTTGCCCACGTTGGTGTAGCCTACCAGAGCCACCCGCACCATGGCGTCGCGGCCGCTGCGTTGGGTCGCCATCTGACGGTCTATTCTCTTGAGCTCGCCCTCCAAACGTTTGATCTTGTCGCGTATGATACGACGGTCGGTCTCTATCTCACGCTCGCCCGGCCCTCGCATGCCTATACCGCCGCGCTGACGCTCCAGGTGCGTCCACATCCCGGCCAAACGGGGCAGCAGATATTTGTATTGGGCCAGTTCCACCTGTGTTTTGGCGTACGCCGTTTGGGCACGGCCGGCGAATATGTCGAGTATGAGCGAGGTGCGGTCGAGGATCTTTATCTTTAGCCGTTCCTCTATGTTGCGTTGCTGGGCCGGCGATAGCTCGTCGTCGAAGATGACGGTGTCTATTTCGTTGTCCTTCGTGTAGGCGGCTATCTCCTCCAGTTTGCCAGGTCCTACGTATGTGCGGCTGTTCGCTCCGGGCAACTTCTGTACGAATCGTTTCATGACGGCCGCTCCGGCGGTGTCGGCGAGCATCTCCAGCTCGTCGAGGTACTCCTCCGTCTGCGACTCCTTGTCCGTGGGGCGTTGAACGGCCACCACTACGGCGCGCTCGCGTTCGTTATCGTTGAGTATTATTCCGTTGTTTAATCGCATCGTGTTTCTTTTATTCTGTGGCGATGCAGCCCGGGTGCAATGGAAAAAAGGTTCCGATATTGCTCGGGCGGCTTTTGTCTGCCACAAATATACTAATAAGCCGAGAGTAAAAGCAAATTTATTTGCGTTTACCGAGACGAAGTATATCGGACGAAGTCAAATATAGGAAAAATGGAGGACACACCACCATCTATGCGGAGTCAACTTTATCTGCCGGTATGTACGTTTTATTCGGTTATGCCGGCACCCATGTCGTCTGACGATAAAATAAGTGCCGACCCCTGTGGTAGGGGTCGGCCTTTTATCGTTGCATAAGGTTTGGTGTCTTCCGGTTTTTGTGTTTCAAACTGTTTTCGTCAATACTTAAAGCAAAGAAACAGAGTTTCGATTGCCGAGGCGGTAAAACGTCTGTGTTGAAACCGTACTTTCTTGACAGACCGACGATTCTGTCAGCTTTTCAGGTGCCGTATTATATCCGTGGCATCGTAAGCCATCACCTTATCGTTGTTCTGGCTGATGACATAAAGCACGTTGTTGGTGAAGTCTATGTCGAATTCTTCAATCTGATAAGGAAGCTCAACAAGGTATTTGGGGTTGCCCTCCCAGTCGAAGAACTGTATCTGACTCTTGTTGGAGAGAAGCTGTTGCAGGTTTATTTCGGAGTCTCCCAGATAGGCGGCCCCGAACCCCTCGTCCCATGCAGATAGGGCGCCATAGTTGTTCTTGCGGACGAATCTCGGCGTATTCTCAATGAGAGAGAGGTCGTCGAGTTTATTGCCTACGCATATCGTCCTGCCCTCGGTGCCATCCGCGGAGTAGATGTTTATCTGGTTGAAATAGTACATAGCCTCCACAAACTTGTCGGCGGCAGCGTTGTAGCATATATTCTTGGTGAGGAGGTTGAGGTCGCTGATGTCGTCGCTTTTAGCGATGGTGGCGTTGTCTATATCCCGGGTTATGGGCATCGGGCGCACGGTGTCGTTTTCATACATCAGTCTTTGAATGCCCGTGAAGTCGTCATTGGCCCGGTTGAGCAACGCACGTCCGCCTCCGCATGGCGTTGTGCTCCAGCAACTCGAGTTGATATGGCCGGT
This sequence comes from uncultured Rikenellaceae bacterium, assembly GCA_910588925.1. Lineage (GTDB taxonomy): Bacteria > Bacteroidota > Bacteroidia > Bacteroidales > Rikenellaceae > CASDZP01. The sequence goes on along the minus strand of CAJURV010000024.1, from coordinate 8,813 downwards.
CTCTACTACAGGATACGGAACCTCGCCACCCTCTTTCAGGTGTTTGGTGATGTTCATCTCATAAAGATACCCTTTGTGTCTTTCTGGCATATGCACAAACAAAGAGTCGTTCTTGTGAAAGAAATGGCACGAATTTGCCCACGGAATGTAGGTAAACTCTCCCGGGCCCCGACCCACTTTCATGCACTCTTCGTATTTCTTCTTGCCGTCGAGAGAGTATATGAGCCATGTGGCCGACTCGTCGAGAGGCCCTGCCGACCGGTATATGAACAACAGAGTGTCTACAACCTTAACCGACCTGAGCCCTATCTCGTCGATGTGGAAATCGTCTATCTGTCGCAACTCTCCCCTGTTCGGGAAGTCGTTTACAAAATGAGGTTCTCCGATGCTGAGGTACTTGCCGTCACCCTTACACGATACAAGGGTAAGCATTATGAAAAATGCCGGCACGATGAGTTTGATTATTTTGTACATATAGGTATGGTATTTTTGTAAAGGTAAGAAAAGATTATGGGAGTACAAGTGTTTTATTGTAAAATGTGCCTATAATTGTGCGGATTGTTATGCGGGTGTGGGAAAGGTGGTGCTGTTTTGAAGACGCTTTTATATTTCCCGTTACGTTATAGGCTATCGGTTTATCATCGTTTTGCAGGTTACGTGCAATGTCGTTGAAATCTATGGTCGGTTTATGTCCGCTTCTATGTGTGGAAGTTTCATTGTCGCTATGGCGAGGCCGATATCTTCGCCGTAGACGATGGCGTATGCGGTCGATAGGTCTTTGCTTACCGCCAGTTTAAGTATGAGCCTGTCGGTCTTGATGAAGCCTTTGCAATCTCCGTCCCATCCCCATATTGCTACCTTGTCGGCATCTTTATTGTTTTTGCTGCCGGCAAAAGCCGCAAAAACGAGGCTGTCGGTGGCGCACACGCTCGTGAATCCGTATGTGGGGTTCGGGTCGGGTTGCTTTATTCCGTTCTTGTTGACGAACTCCAACGGGTATAACAGTTTGGAGTATGCGGGGATTATCCTGTCGTTTTCAATGTTGAAAAGCTCCAACGCCCCACCTATTATAGTGGCCGAAACGAAGTGCTTGCCGTCCGGCGAGACGGATAGTTCGGATTGCATCTTCAGAATCTCCGGCTCGTCGATAAAGTCGTCTTGCACCTTGTCGAAAACGCTTAGCTCCTCCATGGTAGTAAGGTCTGTTATGGCGAAGCACCTTAGTGTCGATCCGTCATCCATAACCGACGGCCGCAACACGAGCCCCCGTTTTCGGGGCAACCCCCATGCCTGCCATGTAACCTGCCCGCTGTCTATGAACGAATAGCACTCTGTCTCGTCGTAGCTTTCGGTGTCGTAAAAGTGCAGTTTGCTGGTGTTGGGGTCGAAGACGAAAACGGTGCTGTCGGACACTTTGCCTATGCCGGTCGCATTCACTATCTCGCCGGGACCTTGCCCCATGAAGATATAATCGCCGCAGTGTCCGCCTGTCGCCAAGTCGAAATTATGCAGCCAGCAATCGTCGAAAAGACCGAGGACCGACATTACGGAGTCGTTGACCGTAATGCCGAAAGGTAAGGGCAACACATCACTCTCTGTCAATATGTTCCATGATATAGAGTCTGTCTGCCTCATCTCTTCGCCTCCCGTAGTCGCATTCTGCGAGCACGACGTAGCCGTCAGGGCTATGCCGAGGCTTAGTAAAGGTAAAAACTTGACGATCCGCATGAGCAAACTCCTGTGAAATTATACGCCTTTCCATGGCCGTTTATTGCAGTGTATCGGGTGTGGCATTTGGAACAGGTTACTCTACATATTATAACAGGATTATCGTCACATTTAACTTTGACAGGCGAGATTTCGTTTTCCGTCAAAGCCTCGACACTGGCGAGTTGGAGATCTTTTAGATTTTTACTCCTGTTGTTGCTGAAAGCATAGGTTATGCTTGCCGCACTTATGACCGTGACTAAAGTTGCCGTGAGGATTAATTTCTTGCTCATAATTAACAAAGGTTCTATGTGTATATTTACAAATTTTCAATGACAAAACCGCCTCCCGACCAATTCGGGAAGCGGTTCGTATCTGATCTCCGGGATGGGATTACAGCTGGAAGTCGATGGGGATGATAACCGCCACACGCACCTTCTTGCCTCGTTGTTCGCCGGGAGTCCACTTGGGCGATTTCGAAACGACGCGTACGGCTTCGTCGGTGAGGAGCTTGTCGGGACTCGAAAGCGCCTCTACGTTGCTGACGGTACCGTCGCGCTCTATGACGAACCTGATGATGACGCGGCCGGTGATGTTATTCTCCTCGGCCAGGGGGGGATACTGTATGTTTTTGAGCACCCATGTACGGAATTCGGCTGTAGCTGCGGCGTCTTTCTTGCCGTTGAACGAGGGCATGGTTTCGGCGCGGAGCACGGGGACCTCTTCTTTCACCAGCTCCTCCTCTTCACCGCCTACCGGTTTGATGACGATGGGGGCGTCTTCCGAGAATTCGGAGTCGAAGTTGAACTCCTCGCTAGCCTTGATCTTGCTGTCGGTTATCTCGAGGATGTCGGAAACGACGGGAGCCGTCACCTTGGGTGCCTCCACCTTGGGCGGTTCTTCGTGGCGGGTCTGTTCGACCACCTCTTGTTCGACTATCACCGTCTCTTGCTCGAGAACGGTTACGCCTACCTCTTTCTGGCTCCAGTTGAACATGCCGTAGACTGCGATAAGCGCGATAATCAGACCTGTAAGCAGAAAGAGACTTCTTTTATTCTGAAGATCTGCTTTTGGTGATTTTTTTACTTCCATTGTTAGTATCTTTTAACGTTTTTTCAATTATTACACCTTTGGGTATGGTTCTGAAAGGAGCCATATCCTTTCCCTTAAGACGGACATATACCTGATTATACCGGGGGATGCCGCGATACAACGTTCAGTAAATCACCCTGCAAAAGGTCGTAGTGCTGTTGCCGGGAACGATTATGCGTCCATCTATTATTCTACAAATGTGAAAAAAATATTTGAAAGAAAAAAGAGTGTCAAACAAATTTTGAGAAATTTATTAATCTTCGGCATATTTCGCGTCGTTTTCCGATTAAACTATAACCCGTCTATATCGGGGGCATGTCCGATGCGGACGTATATTCTGCAGTGCCGGGTTTTGAGAAGACCTCGCAAAATATTACATTTGTGTCATGGAGAAGAAAATCTTGCTCGGACTCGGTCCGGACGAACTTCAGAAGGTGGTGTCGGCGGCCGGGGGCAAGCCTTTTACGGCGCGTCAGCTGGCCGAGTGGCTCTATGTGCATCGTGTGGCTGACATCGACGATATGACGTCGCTTAGCAAACGGATGCGCTGGTCGTTGTCGGAGAGCTACGAGACGGGACGTATGGGTTTTACACGCGTGCAGACCTCGGTGGACGGCACGCGCAAATATCTGTTCCCGACCCTCGCAGGAGGTGCCGTGGAGTCGGCCTACATTCCCGACGGCGATCGCGCCACGTTGTGCGTTTCGTCGCAGGAGGGGTGTCGGATGGGATGCCGGTTCTGCATGACCGGGCGCGGCGGATTCACCCGTAGCCTTACCGCCGGAGAGATAGTCAATCAGATATTTTCAATAGAGGAGAGCTCGCGTCTTACCAACATAGTATTCATGGGTATGGGCGAGCCGCTCGACAATACGGAGGAGGTAATAAAGGCCATAGATGTGATAACCTCGCCGTGGGGCATGGCATGGAGCCCTACCCGTGTGACCCTCTCCACCATAGGGGTGATGGGTTCTATCCCCGCTTTCATGGAGCGTACGTCGGTGCACTTGGCTGTCAGCCTGCACTCGCCGGAGTCGTCTGTGCGCGGCACTCTTATGCCCGTGGAGCGGCGTTATCCCATAGAGGAGGTGGTGCGTATGTTGCGCGGGTACGACTTCAGACACCAAAGGCGTATCAGTTTCGAATACACCCTCTTCGACGGTGTCAACGACCGCAAGTGCGATGCCGACCGTTTGGCCGTATTGATAGCCGGAATGGGGGCCCGGGTCAACCTGATACGTTTCCATCGCATACCGGACAGCGATCTGGCCCCGTCGTCCGAGGAGACTATCGCACGTTTCAAGTCGTATCTCGAACGACACGGTATCGTAACCACTGTGAGGGCATCGCGCGGGGAGGATATATTCGCCGCTTGCGGGATGCTGTCCACCGCCGATAAAAAGGGCGTGCCTGTGGGGAAAGGGTAATTTTGCCGGAGATTATCCGTTATTTATACGGTCGGTTAGTATCGACACCCCTCCGTTAGGGGAGGTAAACGTTTGGTATTGTAATATTGTTTTAAATAGGTGTTTATGAAAAAATTACTTTTTATTCTTGTCGCCTTTTTCGTCTCTGTGTCGGCAATGGCTCAGAACGATGGTGTGGCGTTCAGAAATGTCGATTTAGCTACGGCTAAGAAAGCGGCCGCAAGCGAGGGTAAGCCTATCTTCATGGATGCGTACGCTTCGTGGTGCGGGCCATGCAAGTATATGACCTCTAATGTGTTCACGCAGAAAGCTGTGGGTAAGTTCATCAATGACAATTTCGTCCCTGTCAAATACGATATGGAGAAAGGCGAGGGTCCGCAGTTACGAAGCGATTACGGAGTAAAGGCTTATCCTACTTTTCTGATTCTCGATTCTGACGGCAAGGAGCTCGCACGTGTCGTAGGCGGCGCTGGGGCAGAGGAGTTTATTGCCAAGATAAAGGCGGTGTATCCTAAAGCCAGATAGTGGCGGATCTGTCTTTGGGTTTGTGCAACCGGCAAATTGTTTGTCGGTTGTTTTTTTGTTTGATGTATTTGGTGTTGCCGGTATATAGATATATGTCGTGTGGTGGGGACGGTGAATTGGTTTGCCTCACAGTGGGCGGCTTTAGTGTAAGGGGTGATAAGGTGCCTTTAATACATTGTCTCGCAGTGAGGTTGTGTTTTGTCTGGCTTCGCAATGGTCGGAGTCCGTGCGGATTGCGCCGAGCGGCAGGCAGAAGAAAACAGGCGGGAAAGGCTTACGAAACGAGGTCTTGATTACTGAGGCGGGAAATGGTGCATGAAAATAGACAAAAACGGGAGGCTGTCATGCTTCCCGTTCTTTATGTCGATTATAGGCAAAAGTGTTGTTTAGTCGCACACATATCCGGTCACTATGTCGATATATTCGGCAAAGTATTCGGGCACCTCCTTGTGCGGCACGAAAACATGCGAGATGTCGCCGGAATTTCTGTCGACGACAAACACGACGGGCATTCCTACCTTCTCCATTTTATTCTTAAGCTTATCGTCTTTCGTAAGGTAGAAATCGTTTTCAATACCGTTAGTCCTTGCGAATACGTGCAAATCACGCGGGAGGTATTTGTCCGCCATCACCACCACCTTGTCGCAGGATGCCTTTTCGTTAAGAGCGCCGATATGCCCCAAGACGAAATCGACGCAATCCTTGCAATAATATGCCGAGATGTATATGACGATGGTTTTGTCCGCTTCGAGCGAGTCGGAAAGGATGAACTGTCCGCCGTTGACATCGCCCACCTCGGAACGGGCTATATTCATCAGATTGAAATCGAGCAACTCCAACTGTTCATGCTGAACGGGAGCCAACAACATGCTCTCTCTGCCCAACTGTGCAATAGCCTCCCTGTTGCGTTTATCGTCACGGTTCACTTTGACGATAAGCAATACCGCGATAACGATCGAAACAACAATCGCTATGCAAAGAAACAGATTCTGCTTTTTCATAGTCTATTCAAACACATCGTAACCGAACCTGACCAACACGGGATTGGAGTCGATATCGTCGCTTTTGGCCAATATGTAGAAACCGTCTTCCATATAATGGGCGAACAGCTCTGTCTGAGGCTTCAACTTACCGTTAGGATCTTCTATTTTAATGGTCTTGACATCACCCGACTCCCTGTCGTATTCCACATAATGTGCCGCCTTCCGGAAACCAAAAAGGAACCGGAACTTGTCTTTGGTCTCATTGCGATACATCAAGAAAGTCACGAATTTTTCAGTAAGCGTCTCATCGTCGTTGAGCATCTGAATAAGTTGATAATTCTCTTTTCCGCGCTTAAGCGATTCCGGAAATTTATATTTCCCAAAATCTATATAGTAAGCAAATTCTATCGCCTTATTGTCGGGAGCAGCCCTATAAACGGAGTCCGAGAATAATCCCCCGTACAACAATGTATTCGCCGTACCTACGGATAAATTACCATAGAACGCCCCATCCTGCCTATAGAGGCCCGAATATGAGTATTCATACCCGAAATCTTCGTTCAGACGGCCAAACATAGGCGTCTCACCAGGCAAGCCTTGAAATACGTTTTCTACAATATAACCGTCCGAGGAAAGCGGGAATATTTTACTGACAGTCAACCCATCTTCGCTTTTGTCGATACTCCTGTCCGATAGATATTCTCCATCCGTATTGTAAAATAGAAGCCTATGCGACTGCCAGTCGAAAACAGCCAACGAATCGCCCATCATAAAAATACAGTCGGCCTGCATATATTCGTTCTCGGCCCGGCCTCTTGTCCCTACATTGAAAAGATAGTGGCCCGACTTGTCGAACGCAAAGACCTCGCTTCTTGATATGATAAAGATTTTATCGTCGTCAATAATAAGATCATTTACATAGGCTAGCAGCGACTTGTCTGTAGCCTCGAGTTCTATGATCTCGCCGTCGTTTATATTAACGTTTTTTACATCATCAAGATCTACTTCAACAACGACACCGAATCCGGATGTAGAAAACGGTGTCTGCATATTATTACAGGCGGAAAGCGATGCTGCAATAATAAGAATGATTATTCTACGCATAGCTTAAAATATTTCTATTGTTTTATGCATTTACATCCTACTCCGCAACATGCATAATATCCATCTCCACATGTAACGGTACACCCCGCAGAACCACCTACCCCTCCTCCACTGGCCCCAGCACTCAGTGAACAAGACACAGCCCCCGGACCTCCAGCAAAACAAGACGAACCGTCCATATCATCACTCGACAACGTCTCTATATTATTTTGAACGATATAGGCTATCCCGTCGCTCGCATTTTGGGAATAGACATACGTGGTCGCAGACGCAGCCACCAACAATACGGCAAGTACGAAAATCATCTTTTTCATGATACTAAATTTAAAATTAAATTTTCCGCTGTGCCGTTACGATAATTAGCAGACGCATGGGTTATTTTTTTGTTATAAAGGTACGACTTTTCTCATGAATTTATAAATAAAAAACATGACTTTACCGTATCAATCTCATGACTACGTGGCACGTAAACACATATAACACACAAAAAAGCAAAAAAGACACGCCTGTTTCTCACCGTCTATTCAAACACATCGTAACCGAACTTAACCAACACGGGATTGGAGTCGATATCGTCGCTTTTGGCAGATATGTAGAAACCGTCTTCCAAATAGTATATGAAGAGCACCGTTCCCGCTTTCAGCCGACCGTCAGGGTCTTCGAATCTGATTGTACTGACATCGCCGGACTTTCTGTCGTACTGTACGTAATGCGCATCCCCACGGAACGCGAAAGTGAACCGGAACTTGTCTGCAGTCTCGTTGCGGAACATCACGAAAGTGGCGATTTTTTCAACGAGCGACTCATCGTCATTCAGCATCTGGACCAGCTGGTAACTCTCCTTGCCATATTTGAGCGATTCAGGGAACTTATACTTTCCGAAATCGATGTAGTAGGCGAACTCTATCTCCCTGCTACTGGGAGCAACCCTATAAACGGAGTCGGAAAACATCTCTCCGTACAACATTGTATTGGCCTCCCCTACGTACATATCATTATAAGACGATCCATTCTGACGATATAACCCCGAATACGAGTATTCATACCCGAAATTCCCGTTCGTGCGGCCGAACATAGGGGTCTTCCCGGGAATACCCTGAAAGACATTGGTCACTATATACCCATCGGAAGAGAGCGGATATATCCTACTTACTGTCAGCCCATCCTCACTTTTATCGATAGCTTTGTCAGACAGGTATTCTCCATCCGTATCGTAAAACAACACCTTGTGCGACTGCCAGTCGAAAACGGCCAACGTGTCGCCCCTCATAAAGAGGCAATCGGCCTGCATATATTCGTTCTCGGCCCGGCCTCTTGCTCCCACGTTGAAAAGATAGTGCCCCGACTTATCGAATGCAAAGACCTCGCCTCTCGATCTGATGAAAAACTTATCATCATCGATAACGAATCCGTCGATATAGGCCAACAGCGACTTGTCCGTCGCCTCGAGCTCTATGATCTCACCGTCGTTTATGTCAACTGTTTTTATATTGTCGAAATCTACGGTAACGACATCTCCGGAGTCTGATAGTTGTGTCTGAATATTATTGCAGGCACAAAGCGATGCCGCAATAAGGATAAAGATTATTTTCCGCATCACGATATATCTAATTTTTTATGCATTTACATCCTACTCCGCAACAAGCATAATATCCATCACTACATGTAACTGTACAACTCGCATCGCCAGTTGCTCCTCCTATGCCTACGCCAGCACTCAGTGAACATGACACAGCCCCCGGACCTCCGGCAAAACAAGACGAACCGTCCATATCATCACTCGACAACGTCTCTATATTATTTTGAACGATATAGGCTATCGCGTCGCTCGCATTTTTGGAATAGACATACGTGGTCGCAGACGCAGCCACCAACAATGCGGTAAGTCCGAAAATCATCTTTTTCACGACACTAATTTTTTAAAATTGAACTTTCCATTGTGCCGTTACGATAATTAGCAGACGCATGGGTTATT
>CAJURV010000023.1 GCA_910588925.1 uncultured Rikenellaceae bacterium | reverse complement strand
ATACAATTTTCTGTCTATTAAAATCGTCCATATATGCACAGTTACGTAAATTATACGGAGTGTCTCCCTTGTCAGCTCGAATAAATAGGTCATCCCAGTATTTATCAAGATGTGATTTTAAAGAAGGGTAATTATCTATATTTATTCGACTTATGCCATCCTTTTTAATGCCATTATGCGTATTAATCAACCATAAATCAGCGAACTCATAGTTATATCTTTTTATATCTCTGCCACGTAAAATAGGCCTAATAATTTTGTCAGTTCTTATTCGTTCATCTTCAGTCTGGCAATTAGCTAATATCTCTTCTCTTTTATTCCCATCAATAACGAACGCATCATTACAACCTGTTAATATGCCTCGATAAATGTTAATCCCCCACTCCCTCAGCGGTACCCCAACCGCTTCAATCTTTCGTTTGATACCCAACTCCATCGGCGATAACACCACCCAACTATCCGTGTCCGTAAAGGCACAAACCGACGAATTGTGTAAAAAATAATCGCTCAATTTATTTATATCAAATTTTTCGTTTTTTATTGAACAAGATATGGTTTGGAATTTATTTTGTCGTTTTAACAGATCTAAAATATTTACATCCACAGTAGCTGAGTCGAATACACGGGTGCCGGCAAAATCTATTAGTTTTATTGGATCTGTCTGTTCAATCAGATAACTTCGCAATGATTTCCCATATCCGGCTCTCATCCATTTGTTTGAGGTAATGAACGATAATAATCCGCCAGGTTTCAAAAGAGTCGTTCCTAACTCATAAAATAGACAATATATGTCGCCGGTGCGTTCATAGGTTCTATATCCCATTCGTCCGAGTATTTCGGAGTCTTTTCCCATTGATTGCAGCTGTATATAAGGCGGATTGCCTATGATGCAATCGAATCCGATAAAGCTGCCTTCGTCATCCAATATCTCAGGAAATTCAATACGCCACTCGAATGCTTCAAGATATGCTTTATTCGATTTTATTTCATCGAAATAGTTGCTAAGTTTATCTATCTCTATAGATAATTCTTTGATCTTTTTTCCTCGTTCTCGTTTCTCTTTTTCTGTTGAGGTGAATGCGAATAGTTGCGGATTTTGCAGGTCGTTAAGTTCTGCGCGACATTTGTTGAGGCGTATGTGTCTGGGGTCGCGATAGCTTATTTCGGTTATGAGTGTCGATTTGATTTGTTTAATTATATCTTCAAGATGATGTTTGTCATCCTTGCTGCGTGCTTCTTTGTATTCTATTACGGCTTTCTTGTATTCGTTGATTGTTATTTTCGATGTTCGGATTATTTGGGATATATTTTGATGCAGGTCGAATCGGTGAAGCAATGAATTGCCGGATTTTATATTTATATCGATGTTCGGAAGCGTCTCTAACTCCGACAGGTTGCTTTGACGGGTATAATAGGCGTTTTTCAATAGCTCTATCCATAGTCTCAATCGGCATATGTTAACCGAGTTCGGATTGATATCCACTCCGAACAGACAATTTTCTATAATTACACGTTTTTCTTTGAATATAGCCTCTTGGATCCTTTGACTCTCGGGGTTTCCTGGGTTATAAGAAAAAGGAATTCCGTCTGAGTCGGAGATGATTAACTCGTCATTTTCTACTTTTATACAATAGTCTTGCTTTTTAATGCGGTGTCCGTCGCAGTCGAGAAGTATTCCGAGGTCGAATTTAATTGCGATGATTTCGTTGAGAGCCGATACTAAAAAATGTCCTGAACCTACGGCCGGGTCGCAGAGTCTTATAGTGTTTATTATACTGTCGGCGGTATGGAGATCTTCAATGTTCTTGTTTTTTAGATCCTCATAGCATGAGCAGTTCCATCCGAAATACTCGTTAAACTTATGGACTACTATTCTCCGGATAGCCTCTCTGCACATATACATGGTTATGGCTCCGGGAGTGAATACGGAACCATCGCGATGACCGTTGATTTTTTCGAAGATCAAGCCCAGAACAGAAGCATTTATAAGTGTTTTCGCTGAAGAGGTCTTCTCATCATCGCTGGCAAAATCGTAAGCATCCAGAAATTCTAATAAATAGCTGAGGGTCGGCAGTTTTTTATAGCGAGGTTTGTTGTTGTCTTTAAGTACAGTTCCTGACCATACTGGCAATTGGAAGTTGTCGAGATTGCTTATGCGTATTGTGTGGTTCTCTAAAGAGCTTATCTCGAATAACGAGCTGTTGAGATACGGAACTTTCCCGTAATGCCTATTTATTGTTTCTGTTCTTGCGTCTGTTTTGCGAGCGAGCACCTGAAAGAACAGCCTGTTTAACTCATCGTAATCGGCTATGTTTTCGGAACTCATAAAGGCATACGATTTGTCTCCTTTATGATATTTTATTAGCTGGGCTTCCAATAGTTTCAGGAAAAGTATACGATTGACCCAGTTAATTGATAATTCTAATGCTACATTGAATAGCTGTGTCTCCCTATCAGCACCGTATGAGGCAATATTGGGCAGATTACGTAATCTGTCTTCGGTATCAAGTACCGTTATCGTATTTTCTATAATGGATGCCTCGTTACGTTCATTCGGGGTTTTTCGTGCGATAATTCGTTTGCCTTTATCGCCAGTCTCTTCTAACCCCATTATGTACAGTAATTCTGAATAGAAGTTTTTATTTAGGGTGTTGCTGTCGTTTTGTGTCGGAATCTTCAATAGATGCGTTGGGCTAAATATTTTATAGAGCTCGGTCAACTTTTTGTCATTGTCTTTTTCTAAATGGCTTATATAGTCGCGTATATCAAAATGGGTGTAATTGATCTTGTCTTTGACGGCATCTATATATCTGGAAGCGACATCTTTGTAAAAAAAGTCTGTCGTATCTCCGGACATGCCGCCATTGATGAATTCGTTGAATTCTTTTCGTAACTTTTTATCGTTAGCAAATAGTTTCTCGAATTCGTGTGCGTCGAATATGAAATATTCGAAGGCATTGGTTATTATCAAATGTTTTAATAGTATGTTTTTCTTCTCTACTCGTTCTCTTAAATAATATAATATTAGTTCTTGTAGCGCTTTTTTATTGATGTTGTCTATAGTAATCATTCCCGAGGAGTTGGGTGTCTTTACCTCGAAGATAACTCCCACCGGATATTCGGTGTTGTCTCCTAAATGAATTGCGCAATCGATATCTCCGTTAGGCGATACTTTGTAAGAAGAGGCATAAAACGACATCTTTAAGAAGTCCATGATGTCACCTTTCAACATCTCCTCAGTTTCGCCTCCTTTAATTTGTGCAAATAGATGTTTCAGATTATTTTTGAAGCAGATTAAATCGGCGTTATCTATTTTATACTGGCGATAAGTATTGTTAAGAGATTGTCTTATATCTAGTACCGGCATAAGTGTGAGCTTTGTTGCAATTGTTTTTGGGCTTGAATTATTGGATATTTTCTATTTGTTGTCTCTTCTCCTTTTCTTCTCCGGGTCAAAAAACTTATACCCGATATTCACACCCAGCTTATACGGCAGCCATTCCGACGACATATTGTAAGGTATATCCTCCCCTGTTATTCTGTTGGTACCTACATACCAACTGTGTTGCCACCCATATCCTACGAAGGCCTCTATGAGCATGCGTCGGCCTATGCGCCATTGGTAGCCTGTCGTGCCGCCGAGCAGTATGCCCCAGCCTTTACAGTTTTTTGTTTCGTCTTTCGACATGTAGAAGCCTTGCATGCCGGCGGAGGCGCCTACGTACCACCCTTTGTAGTTCTCTTTGAAATGAAACCTCGCTTCGTTGAGGAAAATGCCTAAGTGCATGGGTTTGTTGTTTACCGATTTCCACGGAGAGTAAACGCCCTCCATGTTGAATGTGAACCGGTCAGAGAGCGGCATCTCTATCGATGGGTTGATGACGCCGACAAGGGCGTAAACACCGTTCAGCTTTACATACGATTGTGCATGCGCCGATATAGCCGCTGCCGATATTAAGAGTAATAGAATGATCTTTTTCATGATGAAACCTTGTAAACAGTTGTTCTCCTTACGTGGCATCGTATGCCGTCGGTGTCGATACCTTGAAAATATAGCCTGCCGTCACTGACAGATGCGACAAGAGAAATGTCCTTGCAATCCGGCAGAAATCCGTTCTAAAACGGATAACCCTACAAATATAGCGAATTAATGTCTGACACACTTCGCTTTTATTTCGAAAACGCATCCTTGTTCGCCCGGATATGTCTCGGGGAACACCTCCCGCGCCTCTTGCACCAGCATTTCGTGGTTGTCTTTGTACCGCGACGAGAAATGACCTATAACCAGACGCTCCGCCCCGGCTTGTGATGCCACAGTGGCGGCCTGTCGTGCGGTGGAGTGCCCGGTACGTTCGGCTCGCTCTGCCTCCGTCGATGCGAATGTAGCCTCGTGGTAGAGCAGGTCTACGCCGTGTACTGCATCTACTACCGTCTCGGAATATGCGGTGTCGCTGCAGAAGGCGAAAGAGCGCGGCTCGTAAGGGCGGTAAGCGATACGTTCGTTAGGAATGGTTTTGCCGTCTCGTATTATGTCGAGTCCGTTTTTTGCGGCGCATATCTCTTCGAGTGTAAGCGATAGCTCCGTGATGGCGTCCTTGCTTACGTTCAATGGCGGAATCTTCTCGCGGAAGAGATAGCCGCATGCCGGGACTCTGTGCGAGAGCGGTATGGCGGTTACTGTCATGGCCTTGTTCTCGAATATAGGTTCGCAACGTTCGGTATCTACCGTGTGATATTCGATAGGGTACGGCATATCGCTGAATAACGGGTCCATAGAGTCCATTATACGCTCCAACGGAGCCGGGGCATATATATGCAACGGGTGTTCTCTTCCCGTCAGTCCGAGTGTGGATACCAGCCCGAACAGTCCGAAAAGATGGTCCCCGTGCAGATGGGTTATGAATATGTTATTGAGCTTGTGTAACGGTATGCCGTAACGTATCAGTTGCTTTTGCACCCCCTCGCCGGCATCTATCAAAAAAAACTGCTCGTGTACGTCGAGTACACAAGCAGTCGGATATTTGCCGACTACAGGTAGTGCCGAAGCACTACCCAATATAGTCAGCCTGAAGTTCATGGGATTATTTTTCAGCGTTTTCGAGCTGAGCTTTGAGCTCTGCGAGGCCTGAAATGTCGCCGAGAGTGGTTTTCTCTACAGCCGAGTTGATCATCTTCACGGCTTTCTGGGTAGAGTTACCCTCTTTAGACGATGCTTTTTCTGACGGCTCGAGTGCGGGAGCGTTGTCGCCCTGTGCCACACGGGTGTGAGAGAGGGTTATGCGCTTGGTGCCCTTTACGAACTCTATCACCTTGAAGTCCAAGGTTTCGCCTGCTACGGGCATGGTGCCGTCCTCTTTAACGAGCTGTTTTGCCGGAGCGAAGCCTTCTACGCCGTGTTCGAGGGTGACGATAGCGCCCTTATCGTTGATGTCGGCGATGGTACCTTTGTGGGTAGAGTCGAGTGTGAAGAGCGTTTCGAATACGTCCCAGGGATTGTCTTCGAGCTGTTTGTGACCGAGGCTCAAACGACGGTTTTCCTTGTCGATCTCGAGAACGACCACTTCGATGTCGGCACCTTTAGAGGTGAACTCTGCAGGATGTTTGATCTTCTTGGTCCAGCTAAGATCCGATATGTGTATGAGGCCGTCTACACCCTCTTCTATCTCTACGAATACACCGAAGTTGGTGAAGTTGCGAACTTTGGCCATGTGGCGCGAACCTACCGCATATTTGGTCTCTACATCTTCCCAGGGATCTTTGGTGAGCTGTTTGATGCCGAGGCTCATCTTGCGTTCTTCGCGGTCGAGCGTGAGCACTACCGCTTCCACTTCGTCGCCCACTTTCATGAACTCCTGAGCCGAGCGGAGGTGCTGCGACCACGACATTTCGCTCACGTGGATGAGACCCTCTACGCCGGGAGCTATCTCTATGAATGCACCGTAGTCTGCCATAACCACCACTTTGCCTTTCACCTTGTCGCCGATCTTGAGTTCTGCGCTGAGGGCATCCCAAGGATGAGCGGTGAGCTGTTTGAGGCCGAGGGCGATACGTTTCTTGGCGTCGTCGAAGTCGAGGATAACGACGTTGAGTTTTTCGTCCAGATGTACGATCTCTTCAGGATGGTTTACACGGCCCCAAGAGAGGTCGGTGATATGTATAAGGCCGTCTACGCCGCCCAAGTCGATGAACACGCCGTAAGAGGTGATGTTCTTGACGGTACCTTCGAGAACCTGACCTTTTTCGAGTTTAGAGATGATGTCTTTCTTCTGTTGTTCGAGTTCCGCCTCTATGAGCGCCTTATGCGACACTACCACGTTGCGGTACTCCTGGTTGATCTTCACCACCTTGAATTCCATCGTCTTGCCTACGTAAACGTCGTAGTCGCGGATGGGTTTGACGTCGATCTGCGAGCCGGGGAGGAACGCCTCTATGCCGAACACGTCTACGATCATACCGCCTTTGGTTCTGCACTTGATGAAGCCCTTGATGATTTCGTCTTTTTCGAGGGCCTCGTTTACACGATCCCAAGAACGGAGCTGACGGGCTTTCTTATGAGAGAGCACCAGCTGGCCCTTTTTGTCTTCGGCGTTTTCTACGTACACCTCAACCTTTTCGCCCACTGCGAGCTCGGGGTTGTAGCGGAATTCGCTCACGGGTATCACACCTTCCGATTTGTAGCCGATGTTTACGACCACTTCGCGTTTGGTTATAGCTATAACCGTTCCTTCGAGCACTTCGCCCGTCTGGATGTTAGAGAGTGTCTGGTCGTACTTCTCCGAGATGGAGTCTTTAGACGCCGTGCCGTAAAGGTCTTTTTCGCTTTCGAATGCATCCCAGTCGAAAGTCTCGATGTTAGCCGATGCGTTGATCTGCTCGTTTGTTCTTTCTGTCATTTTAATTAGTTGTTAGACATTATTTTATATCCGTACCTAATTTATACGGACTTGCAAATGTAGTAATAATATTTCAATGTGCAAATATCGGAGATACAGTGTCTTCTATGGTAAAACCCGCAACTGTTTTGTGGGAATTGGTATGTTATGGCGGCTTTTCAACAAAATATCTGTGGATTTTAGGTATGGAGAGTGCTATATCCGCACGATAAAATCGCTATATTTGCCGTCCGGTAATTGAATAAATTTTTTAATCGAGATGAAAAAATTATTGGTTCTCTTTTCCGTCGCGGCATTGGTAGTGTCGGCGACGGAGGTTTCCGCCCAGCTCAGAATAGGTGGTAAGGCATTAAACGCAGGTAAATTGGTTCAGGCCGCATCCGATGTTGCGACGGCTATCAGCCTCACCGATGCCGACATTGCACGCCTTAGCCACGAGTCGGTCGTATGGATGGACGAGCACAATCCTATCGCCGACGAGACCACCGAGTACGGTGCTCGTCTTAAACGTCTTACCGAGAATATCACGGAGGTTAACGGTCTTAAACTCAACTTCAAGGTGTATCATGTCATAGATATCAACGCATTCGCTTGCGGCGACGGAAGCATACGCGTATTCAGCTCTCTGATGGATATTATGGACGACGACGAACTCATGGGTATAATAGGCCACGAGATCGGTCATGTGGTGCACGGCGATGCCAAGGCTGCTATCAAGACTGCCTATATGACTTCGGCAGCCGTCAATGCAGCCGGTGCGGCCGGCGGTACCGCAGCCAAACTTTCGGAATCGGCTCTCGGAGATTTGGTCGCGGCTTTCACCGATGCGCAGTTCTCTCAGAAGCAGGAATACGCGGCCGATAAATACGGTTTCGAGTTCGCGACGGAGCGGGGCTTCGATCCTTACGGCTCTTCACGGGCTTTAGCCAAGCTGGTGGAGTTGTCGCAGGGTAGCAAGGCCTCTGCCGTACAGAAGATGTTCTCATCGCATCCCGACAGCGAAAAAAGATCGGCGAAACTCAAAGAGATGGCCGACGAATATATGGCTGACAAACAATAGATAGTTTAGGTATCTATATATTAAGGGAGCGTCTGTGTGTCGGACGCTCCCTTTTTTATGCCTTGCTGGGATTGTGTTAGGTCTGTCGCTTAGCTTTTGTGATTGCAGTAAGAGGTAGTGTTATGATAATGAGAGTAGGCTCATTATTCCGAGCTCGCGTTAATCGGTTATTCCGGGGATAGTGGGGGCGCAGGGACCATAGGAGCGTCGGTGGTGCGGAGTGAGGCCGTGCTCGGCGATTGCCTGCAGATGTTCGGCTGTGGGATATCCGCTGTTGCGTTCCCATCCGTATTGCGGATATTTTCTCGATAAAGCGGTCATGTAATCGTCGCGGAATGTCTTGGCCAGTACGGATGCGGCGGCTATACTGGCGATCTTGCCGTCGCCCTTTACTATACATTCGAACGGAATGTCGAGATCGCTTCGGAAACGGTTGCCGTCCACCAACAACAGCTCCGGCTTCGCGGATAGCGACTTTACTGCCATACACATAGCCTTGTAGGAGGCGTTGAGTATGTTTATGCGGTCTATCTCCGACGGCGATACCGAGGCTACCGCCCATGCCGTCGCCTCTTTTATTATCACTTCGCGCAGGGCGTACCTCCGTTTGGCGGTCAGCTTCTTGGAGTCGTCGAGCATATCGTGGGCGAAATCGTCCGGCAATATCACCGCCGCCGCGAAGACAGGACCGGCCAGCGGACCGCGTCCCGCTTCGTCGAGTCCAGCCTCTACGACTCCGCTATATAACCGGGTGATCAACATGTCGCAAAGGTAGGGAAAAGTTATGTCGTTTCGTAATGATTGCGGTGAGTGCGGTTAATTTTTAGTATGGTTGTCGTATGTGGATGATGACCGATGTTCTGTGGTAGATAGATGGATTTATCGGATGTTTTGCCGTGTAATGCGTGTTTAGGCGGATGGGGTGGGTATGTGTGTATGTTGGTTCTCGCGTTATATAAAGAAACTTTTATCTTTTGTACGAGGTAATGTTTTCGATAATGTTGTGTCGAAAAATTCGTATCTTTGCGGTGAGACGAAAATAATTCGTCTATACATATTTTGAAGCGTTATGCTTTATTGTTAAAGGGAACCTGAGAAATTTCCATTAGTAAACAAAACAGGTATAATGACACTTGCGCTTATGGCGTGGGCTGTTATTACTATGTTTGTTTACTGGGCTTTCTCAGGGCCTCCTTTAACGACGTGGCATTGCAGTTCCACGCTTCTTCATTTTATTATATTGAGTATGCCGAAAACAATCGACAATATCCGGTCGTTTTTACGAACGACGACGTTATGGTTTTCGATAGCGTTGTGTGGAAAAATTCGTATCTTTGCGGTGACGGTGGTAAATCCGTCAATACATATTTAGAAGCGTTATGCGTATCTTTTAACTTGAAAACGTAGGAAATTTTCATACACTCTAAGATGGCATAGCGGCTCTCACGTTTTGGCGTGGGCTGCTATCTCCATATCTGAGTGTAATGGTTTCCTACGACCATCAGGTTAAGACGTGGCATAGTAGTACCACGCTTCTTCATTTTATTATATTGAATATGCCGAAAACAATCGACAATATCCGGTCGTTTTTACGAACGACGACGTTATGGTTTTCGATAGCGTTGTGTGGAAAAATTCGTATCTTTGCGGTGACGGTGGTAAATCCGTCAATACATATTTAGAAGCGTTATGCGTATCTTTTAACTTGAAAACGTAGGAAATTTTCATACACTCTAAGATGGCATAGCGGCTCTCACGTTTTGGCGTGGGCTGCTATCTCCATATCTGAGTGTAATGGTTTCCTACGACCATCAGGTTAAGACGTGGCATAGTAGTACCACGCTTCTTCATTTTATTATATTGAATATGCCGAAAACAATCGACAATATCCGGTCGTTTTTACGAATGACGGCGTTATGGTTCTCGATAGCGTTGTGTCGAAAAATTCGTATCTTTGCGGTGACGGGGATAATCCGTCGCTACATATTCGAAGCGTTATGCTTATCTTGTAGTTTGAAAACCTGAGAAACTTTCAAAACGAGATACAAGGAATGGCATAGTGGTTCTCACGCTATGGCGTGGGCTGCTACTATTACATCTGTATCTCGGGTTTTCTCAGGACCTTCAACTACGACGTGGTATTGCAGTTCCACGCTTCTTCATTTTATTATATTGAATATGCTGAAGACAATTCAAGAACATGTGGTTTAAAGAACTTCATTGTTATGTTTTTCGATAGAGTTTTGTGTAAAAAAATTACCTTTGCATTGACGGAAATAATCCGTCGCTACATATTCGAAGCGTTATGCGCATCTTGTGAATTGAAAACCTGAGAAACTTTCAAAAGTAGCACAAGGGATGGCATAGTGGTTCTCACGTTATGGCGTGGGCTGCTATTACCATATTTGTGCTAAAGGTTTTCTCAGGACCTTCAATTCAGACGTGGGCATTGCAGTTCCACGCTTCTTGCTTTTGAAAATAATCGAAATTATTGTTAAACGAAATGTTTTATATTTGCATGAAATATCGGAAGTGCCCGTATTTTCCTGTTTAAATCGCCAAATTTAACTACACGTGTGGCACGAGTGACCGCTTATGACAGTGGGTCGCTTGTTCGTGCGTGTAGAGGTGTTTGGCGATACCTGACAGGAAAGCGGACTGCGGCCCGCTTCTCTTATGTGGAAAACGTGTCTTAAGGCCGTAAGACATCAAACATCGTTTTGTTATGGGTAGTGTTTTTTTGTTTGTCATTGTCTCCGATTTTGTGTGTCACTATCTGTGACGGATCTTTTTTTGGTGATAAATCCCGTAATCCGTTACAGAAAAACAGTATTTTATATGATATTTTAGCTCGATTTTCAGGTAGTGCGATAATCACTTTTTATTCGGTGCAGGTCGTGTGCATATCCGTTGTACGATGCGGTGTACAGGCCGGTGAAGGTTGTGTTTGCATGGCTGTGCGTTCACTCGTGAGTAGGTTGTGTAAATGAAAAAATCGGACCGTAAGGAGAATAAAAAATAAAAATTGTTGTTAATTACCAAGAAAGTATATACTTTTAACGAGCTAATCGATAATATTCTTAACATGAAATCAGAAAACCAAGCCGGACGTGTGTTAAGGCGCGTCCGCCATTCAGTCTCATTCAAGAACGAAAAGTTCGATGTAGTATGTCATTGTTACGACTCCGCGTCGTTACCCGAGAAGGTTGAGGGCATCAATCTCAAACAAGCCGAAAGCCTATACCGTCAGAAATACGGCCTGCCTTTTCCGGAAGAGGTCACCATGTTGCGTGAGCGTTATGGGCTCACTTCGCACCGTTTGAGCGAGATACTGGCCATGGGACCTAACACCATAAAGAAATACGAGCGTGGCGAGATACCGGCTCCCGCACTGGGCCACATGATACTGTCGCTTTACGACGACCATGTGTTCGCTTTTTATCTCGATCTTGCCCACGACAGCGACAGGCTCGGCGACCGTGAGTACGAGTCGCTGAAGCGTCATGCAGTGGAGACGGTAGCTTCTGATCCGTGTCTGCGTGTCAGGGCGTTCCTGTCGTCGTTGTGCCCTGTGTACGAACGTCCGTGCGATCTCAACGGCTTCCGGTATCTCGACTTCAACCGGCTGACGGCCGTGGTGTCGTATCTCGGCAGTCGCATGAGGCTGACCGTGGAATCGCTCGCCCGCATATTGTTCTATGTCGATTTCGCACACTATCGCCTTACCTGCCGTTCGGTTACCGGGCTGGCTTACGAGGCTACTCCCGATTGCGGAATGAGGGCGTATCAATGGGACACCGTGCTGGGATTGCTCAGCGTGCTACGAATGGTGTGCGTGCACGAGAGCTGTTCCAAAGAGTCAGGCTATACGGCCGGCATAGAGAGCGTGTGCTCCATAGTGGCCGACGAATTTTCCGACACCGAAAAAGCCGTGCTCGACGAGGCCGTTAAATTTTTCGGCGACAAGAAACCCGCAGAGGTTATCGCATACTCCATGAAAGAGACCCTGTGGACCAAAAACCACGATACCCCCGACGTGGTGTCTTACCAACCGAACGCCTTTCTTTACGAATGGATGGCGTGATATATTAACGGGTAATAGATAAATTTCAGGGGATTGTGACGGGCTGCCGAGGGGGCGGTCCGTCTTTTTTGCGGTGCGGTAGAGATTTGTAAGAAACTATTACTGTCCGGGAAAATCCTCAAAGTACACATATTATGTAGATCACAGTCAGAGAGAGGCGGGCTTTTATCGTAACAAATAGGCTATTCCATGGAGGACCGGTATTCGTTCGGAGTATGTCCTACTGTCTTTTTAAACAGTCGGGAGAAGTGTTGGGGGTATTGGAATCCGAGCTCGTAAGCCACCTGACTTATAGTCTTGCCGGGGTCGAGTATGCGGTTTTTCGCCGCCTCCACCAGTTTTATGCGTATGTATTCTTGTGCCGTCTTGCCAGTCTCTTTTTTGATAAGGTCGCCGAAATAGTTGGGAGACAAACACAACTGCTTGCTCCGCGCAATATCTTACTGTCGGCAGTCCGTCGCGTTCCCGGGAGTCGCCGGAGAAGCAATCGTCGAGAAGGGCGTCGAATCGCGATAGTATGTCGCGGTTGATATGGGAGCGCGTTATGAACTGACGTTCGTAGAAACGCATACAATAGTCGAGCAACATCTCTATGCCGACGTTTATTATCTTTCTGCTGTGCCGGTCGATGGCGTGCCCCAGTTCGTTGCGTATCTGTTTGAGGCAGTCTATCACCATGTTACGCTCGCTCTCCGACAGATGCAACGCCTCGTTAACCTCGTACGAGAAAAACGTGTACTCCCTTATGCGTCTTCCTAACGACGTGCCTCTGATAATGTCAGGATGGAACACCAACGCCCATCCTTTAGGCCGGAATGTCTCGCCGTTATCCTCGAAACCTATTACCTGCCCCGGGGCCAGGCATACCAACGTGCCCTCCTGATAGTAATAACGGTGGCGCCCGTAGATCATGTCGCCGCACTTCACATCCTTGAGGAAGATCACGTACATGCCGAACGTGTGACGCATGTGTCTTATGGCGGATGCCTGCGACATGTCTATGACGCTGACGAGCGGATGAAGCGTCTCTATTCCGAGTATATCGTTGTACTCCGATACGCTCTCTATATTCACTATTCTGTTTTTCATAACTCTTATGCCGGCTGGAATATTAAAGTGAACCTTATTCCGGTCTGTTAGTTCATCTTGGTATTTATCGAAAAGATACCTTTCATACGATGTCGCTTTTCATCAAGGATGCGAGTCAGTGTAAATCTGTTACACTATCGTCGAAATAAGTCAATCTTCTTCAAAAATAGATATTTTAATTCTATCCGTCATTTTATGACCCGAGAAAACGGTAATTGTGTTTACAATATCCGTAATCGTGTGAACTCCTCGTTAATGCCGTTCATCCAGAAATATGTTTTCCGATTTTCTTAAGTGCGGATAAACGCAATCAATTACAATTCCGATTCCGTTTGCGATACGGCAAGACACCACAAAACGCATTTAATATATGTGCATTAGCTAGAACCTACTAATGCGGCACGGGGTGCCGCTCCGCAATAACTACAACAAATTAACTCTACAGAGGTTAGGAAAACCGCAGGCGAGACGAAAAAAGACATTGGAGCTTAAAGGCATGCGCATTAACCGCAAGTCGCAGGCATGCTTGCCCTCGTACACAACCGCAGGGCGCCGAAGTTTTTTAGACCTCAAAAATCGTCGATCGCGGTCGTGCGCCACCGGAGCGAATGTGCTCACCGGAAGTTATTGAACTTAACTGAAAATGGAGGAAACAGAAGAGGCTGTGCCTCCGGCGATTTTTGTGGCTAAAAAGCGACGGAAGCAGCCCCACGTTAACCGAACACCTCGCGCCAACCGCACAACGAGAGCGTTCAGAGCCCGCGTACATAACCGAATATCACGAAAACTTCCTCCACGTACGCCCCGGATATCCTGTAAAAAGCATTAAAAACGCCTATTTTTTCTCTCCCCGAGTTAAATTGTCACAAATAGTGGTTGTTTAGTTAAAAAAGTCGTATATTTACAGCTTGAATTCAAATTGTAATAAAGGATATAGAATGTACACAGCGACACAAAAAGTGATCGATTTGGGCGACGGTCGTCAGATCGAGATCGAGACAGGTAAACTGGCCAAACAGGCGGACGGTTCCGTCGTGGTAAAACAGGGCAACACCATGCTTTTGGCCACAGTGGTAGCGGCCAAAGACGCCAAGGAGGGCACCGACTTCATGCCCTTGCAGGTAGAATACAAAGAGAAATACGCCTCTGCGGGTCGTTTCCCCGGCGGGTTCCTCAAACGCGAGGCCCGTCCCTCCGATTACGAAATATTGGTCTCTCGTCTGATAGACCGCGCATTGCGTCCGCTTTTCCCGTCGGACTATCATGCGGATGTGTTCGTCACCGTCAACCTCATATCGGCCGAAGCCGACACCCAGCCCGACGCATTGGCCGGTCTGGCGGCATCGGCGGCGTTGGCCGTATCGGACATACCTTTCGGCGGTCCCATATCGGAGGTGCGTGTCGCACGTGTAGACGGCGCATTGAAGATCAACCCCCGTTTCTCGGAGATGGAACGTGCCGATATCGACATAATGGTAGGGGCCACCTACGATAACATACTGATGGTAGAGGGCGAGATGAAAGAGGTCAGCGAGGCCGATATGCTCGAAGCCATCAAGTTCGCTCACGAGGCTATCAAGAAACAGTGTCTTGCGCAGATGGAGCTTAGCCGCGAGCTCGGCAAAGATGTGAAAAGAACCTATTGCCACGAGGTCAACGACGAAGAGCTCAAAGCGAAAGTCATCGCCGACACCTACGATAAGGTCTACGCCATAGCGCGCGACGGCAGTTCGAAACACGAACGTTCGGATAAGTTCGACGCCGTCGAAGAGGAGTTCCTTTCGCAGTACGGCGAGGAGGAACGCGCCGAGAAAGAGCCTCTCGTAAAGAGATATTTCCACGATTTCGTCCTCAAAAAGGCCATGCGCAACATGATCCTCGACGAGGGCATCCGTCTCGACGGCCGCGCTACCGACCAGATACGTCCGATATGGTGCGAAGTCGGCTACCTGCCCTCGGCGCACGGTTCGGCCATATTCACCCGCGGCGAGACCCAGTCGCTCACCACGGTGACCCTCGGTACCAAAATGGACGAGAAGATGATAGACGAGGTGTTGTTCCAGGGTTCGGAACAGTTCGTGCTTCACTATAATTTCCCTCCGTTCTCTACCGGCGAGGCGCGTCCCGCACGTAGCCTTTCGCGTCGTGAGATCGGTCATGGCAACTTGGCTTTCCGTGCATTAAAGAACATGGTGCCGCTGGGAGAGGAGAACCCTTACGCCGTACGTGTGGTATCGGACATTCTCGAGTCTAACGGCTCGTCGTCGATGGCTACGGTGTGTGCGGGAACGCTCGCGCTCATGGATGCCGGCGTCAAGCTCAAGAAACCTGTTTCGGGTATAGCCATGGGTCTCATTACCGACACCGAGAGCGGTAAATACGCCGTTCTCTCCGACATTCTCGGCGACGAAGACCACCTCGGCGATATGGACTTCAAAGTGACCGGTACCAAAGACGGGATCACCGCCACACAGATGGATATAAAAGTGGACGGCCTCTCTTACGAAGTACTCGCTAAAGCATTGGAGCAGGCTCGTCAGGGCAGGATGCACATTCTTGGCAAGATTATTGATACGATTGCAGAACCGAGAGAAGATTACAAGCCTCAGGTTCCCCGCGTGACACGCCTCTATATCCCCACCGAATTTATCGGAGCGGTGATAGGCCCGGGCGGCAAGGTGATACAGGAGATACAGAAAACCACCGGTAGCACCATCACCATCACCGAGGAGGAGGGTCGCGGCATAGTCGACATCTTCGCTACCAACAAGGAGTCGATGGATGCGGCGGTGACACGCATAAAGGGCATGACTACCGTTCCCGAAGTGGGCGAGGTCTACAAGGGCAAGATACGCTCGATAATGCCTTTCGGCGCATTCGTCGAGATTATCCCCGGCAAGGACGGTCTGATGCACATCTCCGAGATAGAGCATCGTCGTTTCGAGACCATGGAGGAGACGGGACTGAAAGAGGGCGACATGATAGAGGTGAAACTCCTCGACATAGACCCCAAGAACGGCAAGTTGAAACTCTCTCACAAGGCACTGCTTCCCAAACCGGAAAGGAACGACAAAAACAAGTCGTAACCGAGGACGGAAAAGTCGCTTTAGAAAGACGAAACAGATTAGAAACGAATATTCTGAAAGTTGCGATTGTTTGAAGATATACCTATATTTGCAGGCACATATCCGGCTCGATGAAGAAATTACGAAATAACAACAAAAACCATTAATCCAATCAATTATGAAAAAGTTTGTTAAACTTGGTATGGTACTCGCCTCTATGGCGCTCGTACTTACAAGCTGCGACTGCTTTAAAAAGTTCACTAAGAAAGCAGATACCGTTGCTGTTTCATGCACACCCACCGTTCTGACCCTCAAGGGCGATCAGGTGACGGCTACTTTCACCGCAGAGTTCCCCGCGAAACTCTTCCCCAAAAAAGGTATCGCCAAAGTGACTCCCGTTCTCAAATACGACGGCGGCGAGATGGTAGGTACTCCCAAGTACATTCAGGGCGAAAAGGTGAAAGACAACTATCAGGTTATCAGCTATGCTAACGGTGGTAGCGTTACTCACACCGTATCTTTCCCCTACAAGCCGGAAGCTAAGATGGCTACCCTCGAGCTTCGTTTCGAAGGTAAATGCAAGAACACCGCCGACTTCAAGAACGCCAACGAAACATACGTTCTCGCAGAAGGTATCAGCACTATTCAGCTTCTTGCAGACGATTTCGCAGAGCTCGTTATAGCTCCCGACCAGTTCAAACGCGTGACTACCGAGACCGAAGAGGCTAAGATCATGTTCCTCGTAAACCAGTCTAACGTACGCAACAACCAGCTCAACTCGGAAGATATCAAGACTCTCGAGAAATTCATCACCGACAACGCGAACAAAGACCGTCGTACCTTGAGCGACCTTTACACCAAGGCATACGCATCTCCCGAAGGTCCCGTAGCGCTCAACAACCGCCTCTCTAACGAACGCGGTAAGAACACTCACACCGCTCTCAGCCGTAAGCTCAAGAGAGACAAGATGCCCATAGCTCCCAAGTTCGACGTTGACGCTCTCGGTGAAGACTGGGACGGTTTCCAGCAGCTCGTTTCGGAATCTAACATTCCCGAAAAAGACGTGATCCTCCAGATCCTTCAGATGTACTCTGATCCCGTTAAACGCGACCAGGAGATCAAGAACATGTCTCAGGTATTCTCTATCCTCAAAGAAAAGATCCTTCCCGAACTCCGTCGTAGCAAGCTCATTATGAACGTAGATATCGAAGGTCTTACCGACGATGAGATACGTGCGGCAGTATCGTCTGACATCAACAGCCTCAAGCTCGAAGAGATGCTTTACGCTGCTACCCTCTACAACGACAACGCTACCAAAGAGAAGATCTACACCGCCGTTACTAAAAACTTCCCCAAATGCTATCGCGGCTGGAACAACCTCGGCGTGATACTCGCTAAGGAAGGCAACATCAACGGTGCTAAGAACGCTATCGCTAAAGCTGCCAACCTCAACGCATCTTCTACCGAAGTTGCCAACAACCTCGGTGTGATAGCTCTCTACGAAGGCAACAAGGCAGAAGCCAAGAAGTACCTCTCTACGCTCAACACCAAAGAGGCTAAATACAACATGGGTCTGGTTTACCTTCAAGAAGGCAACTACGAAGCGGCTGTCAAAGCTCTCCGCGGTTACAACCTCGCAGTGGCTGAAACTTGCAACGGCAACCTCGTTAACGCTAAGAACATCCTTTCTCGCGACAACAGCGCCAAGGCTTGCTACCTCAAGGCTCTCATCGCAGCTAAAGAAGGTAACAAGGCAGCTGTAGTATCGAACCTCGATGCAGCGGTTAAACAGAACCCCGACTATGCAAAACAGGCCCTCACCGAAATAGACTTCGCTCCCTACTTCGAAGCTGAAGAATTCATCGCTGTCGTTAGGAAATAACGATAGAGGGATATAATAAAAGAGGCTGGCCCAATGACGGGTCAGCCTCTTTTGTTATATTCTGTAGGTGTGTACGGTTGAAGGGCTGTTGCGGCGTTTCCGTATCTATATGGCTTTCGGACGGACTCTCCCAATGGGTCTCCCGCCGGGCCGCTTCGTGGAGACTTGTTTTTGTTACCCGAAAAGCAAGCAAAAAACGGGCGGACCCTTTTGAGGAGCGTCGTATGGGCCTATGCTACATGGATAAAGATGGGGAAGTGTGCGGACATATTATATTTGTGTTACAGATGTGTTGATAATATACTGTAAATAAATGCAGGCTATTTATATCGGTTTTTATGAAATTTGTGGTTTTATCTTTTGTTTTTTAAATTTTTATGTTATATTTGTAGTGATGTTATTCGACAGAGTTTAGACGCGTAAGTTTTAACGGTACCCGAATTTATTGTCGGAAATATTTTTTAGATAAACGTCCCGAAGACTCGCTGTTTACGGGCATATTAATAACATCTAAATTTTTTAACCATGAAGAAGCTCTTCTTTATCGCAACTTTAGTTGCAACCGTTGGTATGGCCAGCTTGACTTATGCGTTCAGCAAAAGCAATCAGAACAAAGGTTTGAGCGAAATTCAGCTCGCTTCCATTGAGGTGCTTTCGACGGATGATGATCCGGGAACTGATGACGGAACTTGCTACAATTCAATCACCACTGCTAAGGGCAAGTGGGTTCGATATTGTGGTGATTGTACCATTGTTAATGGGGAACCTAGTTTTTTCAGTGGAACCGGGAAATGTAATTAAATGTAACCTTAATGAGAAAATTCATTAATATCATAGTAACGGCATTGTTTATAATGCCGTTACTTGCATCGTGCAAGGGGGACGGCAAGGTGTTGAGCATAGGAGAGCCGGAGTTTGTAAGCGGATTTCCAAAAACGCTACAGCTGAAAGAGATTGAAAACTTCAACTGCGACGAGATGGGTTTGAGTGATGTAAAGGTTGTCGATTCACTACTCATTATAAGTAAAGCAGATACTTGGACCGTATATTCGCTCGACGGCAACAAAAAGTACGGCAAGTGCATGAGGGTAGGAAACGGTCCCGGAGAGTTTACACACTATCTTCCAAGCACCAACTGGTGCTATTTCTTCAAAGAGAACGACTCTCTGTTCGTATATGCTTCAGACACATACAGAGCACATGTTTTGGGCTTTAATGTCTCGGAGCTTTTGGCAGGTGTAAATAACACACCGCATCCTGTGATAGAGACCGACCTTATTATGAACGCGATACCTGCAATCCCTTACGGCAAAGATAAAATCCTCGTCTATCAGCCGGAATACAACTACACCAAAATCAAAAGGATGATGTATGAGGGTGACACTCTGCGTCAGATGCCAGTAACCCACGGAATAGACCAAATAACCCTCAGCGGGCAGGCGGATATGAACATCCTTTCGCGAATCACATGCTACAACGCCGCCGCCGACAAGTTCGTCGAAGCAATGGTCTTCCTAAATCAAATAAACACAATCTCTGGAGATGGCTCCAAAGGCAAGACTATCTGCGTAGGCAAACGGCTCGACGACATCTCTAAACTTGAAAAAAAGGACTATTTTGAGTTAAGAAATTGCTACGTAACGGCATCGGCATGGGATGAGGGCTTCGGTGCGGCATATTCAGGCGCTATTGAATTATTGTACCAGCAACACCTCTCCAACGACACCCAGATTCAATTCTTCGATTGGGTGGGCAATCCAAAATGTCTTGTTGAGTTACCTTATCAGATATCCTCTTTCGACATCGACTTTGCCGGCAACATAATGTATGTCATCGACAGTCAGAACGACAAACTGATAGCCTACGATGCCACAGAGATAGTGAAATGTCTGAAAAGCTGATGAAAACATATCTGAACAAAACAATCAAAACCATAGTATCGGCATTGTTCATAATGCCGATACTTGTATCCTGCAAAGGGGATGGCAAGGTCTTAAGCATAGGAAAACCCGAATTCATTCGCGAATTTCCCAAAACGATACAGTTAAAAGAAATAGATGGCTTTAACTGCAACGAGATAGGGTTTAGAGATTTAAAAGTTGTAGACTCTCTACTTATTATAAGCAAGGCGGATACTTGGTCTGTATATTCTCTCGACGGAAGTAAAAAGTACGGCGAGTGCATGAGAGTAGGAAACGGTCCGGGAGAGTTTGCAGATATCCCTTTGCCGAGCCGATGTCATTTCTTCACCGAGAACGACTCTATGTTCGTGCATGCCGCAGATACATATAAGGGGCTCGTTTGGGAATTCAACATCTCGGATATTTTGTCTGGCAACAGTCGTATCCCACATTCTGTTGTGGAGACCAACCTCATACAAGATGCAATGCCGGCAATAGTCTACGGCAAGGATAAAATTCTCGTATATCAGTATAACCACAATTATACAAACGTTCAAAGGATGCTGTACGAGGGTGATACTCTGCGTCAGATGCCAGTAACCAAAGGCATAGACGGGATAACTCTCAGCGGGCAGGCCGATATGAATATACTTTCACGGGGAACATGCTATAACGCCGCCGCCGACAAGTTTGTTGAGGCCATGACCTTTCTCAATCAGATGAACATAATCTCCGGAGACGGCATCGAGGGTAAGACTATTTGCGTAGGGAAAAAACTCGACGACATTGAAATTCTCGAGAAAAAGAGCTTGCTGGAGTTCGAGGCATGTTATATAACAGCCTTAGCGTGGGAGGATGGCTTCGGTGCCGTCTACTTCGGATTCAATTATATGGCCCCTGACAATAAGGACAAAGGTATTCAGATCCAATTCTTCGACTGGGAGGGCAACCCTAAGTGCTTGGTAGAGCTGCCTTATTATACAGACTCGTTCGACATCGATTTTACAAACAACATAATGTATGTCGTAGACAGCCAAAATGACAAGCTGATAGCCTACGATGCCACCGAGATAGTGAAGTGTCTGAAAAGCTGATGAAAACATATATGAATAAAACCATTAAAACCATAGTATCGGCATTGTTCATAATGCCGATACTTGCATCCTGCAAGGGTGACGGCAAAACCATGAGCATCGGAAAACCCGAATTTGTAAGAGGATTCCCGACCACTATCAGCGAGCTGCAGAAGATAGGGAACTTCAACTGCGAGGAGATAGGAATAAGAGAAGTAAAGGTTTTGGACTCATTGCTGATTATAAGCAAGGCTGACATATGGGCCTTATATTCGCTCGACGGCAAACATAAATACGGCGAGTTCTTAAGGATAGGCAACGGCCCGGGAGAGTTTGTACAATATATCCCGAATACCAGTTGGTGCCATTTTTTCAAAGATAACGACTCCCTCTTCGTATATGCAGCAAATGCATCAAAGGGCCATGTTTTGGGTCTTAATATATCGGAATTTTTATCCGGGGCCAGGCGCGCCCCCTATCCTGTGATAGAGACCGACCTTATTTCTGGCGCACTGCCGGCAATAATCTACGGCAAAGAGAAGATTCTCGTCTATCAGCCAAACTACAACTACACCAACATCAAAAGAATGATGTACGAGGGCGACACTCTGCGCCAGATGCCAGTAACACAAGGCATAGACAAGACAACCCTCGGTAGACAGATAGACATGAACATTCTCTCTCGAGGCACTTGTTATAATGCCGCCGCCGATAAGTTCGTGGAGGTTATGGCCTATCTCAACCAGATAAACATCATCTCCGGGGACGGCACCGAGGGCAAGACGATATGCGTAGGCAAGCGGCTCGACGATATCTCTAAGATCGAAGGAGAGGATTACGCTTCATGGATAAGAGCCTACAAATGTGTCTCGGCTTGGGACGAGGGCTTCGGTGCGGTATATTCCGGCGCTACGGAATATGACCCCCGGTTACATATCTCCGACGAACTTCAAATCCAGTTCTTCGACTGGGAGGGTAACCCCAGATGCTTGGTTGAACTACCTTATCAGACATACTCGTTCGATATAGACTTTGAAAACAAAGTGATGTACGTGCTCAATACTACCGATGACAAACTGATAGCCTACGATGCCACAGAGATAGTGAAATGTCTGAAAAGCTGATGAAAACATATCTGAACAAAACAATCAAAACCATAGTAACGGCATTGTTCATAATGCCGTTACTTGCATCGTGCACGGGTGACGGTAAGGTTCTTAGCATAGGAGAGCCTGAGTTTGTGAGCGGATTCCCCAGAACGATACAGTTGAAAGCGGTTGAAGGTTTCAACTGCGACGATATGGGCATAAGAAAGGTGAAGGTTATAGATTCGCTATTGATTATAGAGAAAACCAACAACACATGGGCCTTATATTCGCTCGACGGCAGGAAAAAGTACGGCGAATGCCTGAGGGTAGGGAACGGCCCGGGGGAGTTTACACACTATCTTCCAGACATCAACTGGTGCTACTTCTTCAAAGATAACGACTCTCTGTTCGTATATGCCGCAGATACGTTTAAAGGGCTTATTTTGGAGTTCAATATCTCGGATTTTTTGGCCGGGAACAACCGCAATCCCTATCCTTTGATGGAGACAAACCTCATCATAGGGGCAATGCCGGCAATAGTTTATGGGGAGGAGAAAATCTTCGCATATCAATACGACAACAGCTGTACAAATACCAAAAGAATGCTGTACGATGGGGACTCTCTGCGTCAGATGTCGGTGACTAAAGGCATAGACGAGATAACCATCAGCCGACAGGCGGATATGAATATTCTTTCGCGGATTACCTACTATAACGCCGCCGCTGACAAGTTCATGGAGGCAATGGTTTTTCTAAATCAGATAAACATCATCTCAGGAGACGGCACCGAGGGCAAGACGATATGTGTAGGCAAACGGCTCGACGATATCTCGAAGATTGAGAAAAAGGACTTTTTTGAATTCAAAAATTGTTATGTAACGGCATCGGCATGGGACGAGGGCTTCGGCGCGGCATATTCCGGCGCCACGGAATTTGAGCGCCAGACACTGCAATCCAACGATATTCAGATACAGTTCTTCGACTGGGAGGGCAATCCCAAATGTCTGGTAGAGCTTCCTTATCGTATATCTTCGTTCGACATAGACTTTGTCAGCAACATAATGTATGTCATCGACAGTCAGAACGACAAGCTGATAGCCTACGATGCCACAGAGATAGTGAAATGTCTGAAAAGCTGATGAAAACATATCTGAACAAAACAATCAAAACTATAGTATCGGCATTGTTCATAGTGCCGATACTTGCATCGTGCAAGGGTGACGGCAAAACCATGAGCATCGGAAAACCCGAATTTGTAAGAGGATTCCCGACCACTATCAGCGAGCTGCAGAAGATAGGGAACTTCAACTGCGAGGAGATAGGAATAAGAGAAGTAAAGGTTTTGGACTCATTGCTGATTATAAGCAAGGCTGACACATGGGCCTTATATTCGCTCGACGGCAATAAAAGGTACGGAGAATGTTTGAGGGGAGGAAACGGCACGGAGAGATTTAAGTCTGAGAATAACGGTTGTCGGTTGGGATAGCGGTACGAAATGCCGCTTGCTATAATACTCATGATAAACGATCGAAAGTGCCCCCAAAAGGGATAGGGGAAACCTGAATGCTTGTTTTATTGCGGCATCGGTTCCTTTAAACCTGCCTATCGAACGTATATTATCATCGGGGTTGATTTGATTTCGGCGGCAAATGTATGGGAATGGGAAATAAATTCTCCCTAATGGAGCGTGTAAAATATTTTGTCTGTTTAGGCGTTACTTTTTATAGATAAGGCATACTGAATAGTATTTCTTCAGTATGCCTTATATATATTCAGAGGTTCTTTTACTCCTCTTTTCCCGGGATATATACCTCTATTATACGGGCCTTGCCCTCTATAGTTATCTCGTCCATTTCGGCGGGTATCAGCACCGTTTCGCCTTTTGCGATCTTTTCTCGACCGCCGTCCCATATCATATCGGCAGAGCCGTCGACACATACGTATATGACGAACGAGTCGAGCTCCACGTACGGGCGTACCATCGTTCCGTCGACCGACAGAAGCGATGAGGCGAAATAGTCGCAGCTCTGCATAGGTACGGCTTCGTGCGGTTTGGGGGCTACGGTGATGTCGAGGTCGTCGCTGCGGTGGAAATCCATAGCGTCTACGGCCAGATCGGTATGGAGCTCGCGGCTGTTGCCATCCTTGTCTGTACGGTTCCAGTCGAATACGCGGTAGGTTATGTCGGAGGTCTGCTGTATCTCGAGGACCATCACTCCGCCGCCTATGGAATGTATTGTTCCCGCTGGGATGAAGTAGGTGTTTCCGGGTTTTACGTCTACGCGGGTAAGCATATCGGAAAGCGTGCCGGCTTCTACCGAATCGAGGTACTCCTCGCGGCTTACATCGCGGTTGAATCCGAGATATATGTTTGCGTCGGCGTCGCTGTCGATAACGTACCACATTTCCGTCTTGCCGTAGGCGTTGTGGCGTTCGGCGGCCAACGCATCGTCAGGGTGTACCTGTATGGATAGAGCCTCGGCGGCATCTATGAATTTTATCAGTAACGGGAACTCTACGCCGAACTTCTCATAGACGGTGTCGCCGACCAAGTCGCCCATATACACCTCGATGAGCTCCTCTATGTCGTTGCCGGCCAGATAACCGTTGGCAACTACCGATAGATCGCCCTCGACGCCCGAAAGCTCCCAGCTCTCGCCTATCTTCTTGCCGGACGGAAGCCTCTTGCCCAAAACGGACCTCATACGCGAACCGCCCCATATCCTCTCTTTGAGAAGAGGCTTGAACTTCAAAGGATAAAGCATAGATAACGTGAATTAACCTGTTCAGGCCTCAAAAGTAGATATTAATTACGTGAAATAAAAGCGATAAAAGTTTTGCGGTTCCGAAATTATATCTATCTTTGCAGTCTGGAAAACAAAATCATTTAAATAGATTAAATGTACGCAATCGTAGAAATTGCAGGTCAACAGTTCAAGGTTGAAAAAGATCGTAAGCTCTATGTTCACCGTCTTGAAGGCGAAGAAGGTTCGTCTTTGAGCTTCGATAAAATCCTGCTTGTGGACAACGACGGTCAGGTTAAAGTGGGCACACCTGTGGTAGAAGGTGCTCAGGTAAAAGCGAAAATTCTCCGTCACCTTAAAGACGATAAAGTAATCGTCTTCAAGAAGAAAAGGAGAAAAGGCTACAAAGTTAAGAACGGCCACCGCCAGTATCTTACTCAGATAGCCATTGAAGAAATCGTAGGTTAATTTAAAGACAGTTTTAGAAAATGGCACACAAGAAAGGTGTAGGTAGTTCAAAGAACGGCCGTGAGTCTGAAAGCAAGCGTCTGGGTGTCAAGCTTTTCGGCGGTCAGTTCGCTAAAGCTGGCAACATTATAGTGCGTCAGCGCGGCACTGTTCATAACCCCGGCGAAAACGTAGGTATGGGTAAGGATCACACTCTTTTCGCCCTTATCGACGGTACCGTCTCGTTCAAGAAGAAGACGGGCGGCAAATCATTCGTATCTATTCTTCCTTTGGCTGAATAATCCGGAGAAGAGATAAGCGAAAGGCGGCATCCTATATGGGGTGCCGCTTTTTTATTTTCACTCTAATGCGGGTGTTTGTTATCGTATAGAGTTTGTTCGGGGTTATATCGGGTGTGGTATCTTGCTTGGTGTCGTTGCGGAGGATGGGTCTCGCGGCGAACAGATAACTAATTGTGCAAGCGGGATTACGTCGGGAGAGGTTTGTATTGTATGATGATCCTCTCATTTTTCGGGGGCGGGAAAGAGAGAAGTGTTCAACGGTTTTGCTTCGTTCGGAATAAGTGTATGTTATAGTGTTGGCGGTTGGCGGGACGATTCGGGTTCGTTTTGTCTTGAAGGGATTGTGCTTTTCTTCCGGATGGGATAAAGACAATTCCTTATGATAATTATGGTGCGTTGGGAAGTTTCTTTTAGCGTTATTTTGACGGCATCACAGGGCCGGAGCCTGCGGGGGACCGCTTAAACGTGACGCTCTTTCGATTCCCAGCGGTGATTTAAGCGGAAAGGTCTAATGATTGCTGGAACTTACGCGGGCCTCCGTTGGGGGAGGCTCCGGCCCGCCATCCCTCGTGCCTCGGGATTTAACGGCGGAAGTTGTGTTTGATTGCCCTCGCTTCGCTCGAGGCTTCATACGCCTTGCGGCGTTCTTTATTGTTCGTTGTTAGGCTGCTTTCTGTGCCTTGTCTTTTGCGGTTGTGTTTAGTGTAGTTGGAAATTTATTAGCGTTTCCGTTTTAGTTTACGTTTGTTTTTGTTGGGTACGTTTTTGTGTTGCTCGCGCGGTTGCATCCCCTTCGGGGACGCGTTAGGGATTTTATAGGTTAGTGGCGTACGTGTAGGAAGTTTTCGTGATATTCGGTTATGTACTCGGGCTCTGAACGCATGAATTGTCGGGTTGTGTGCGCGGGTTTCTGTTAATGTGGGGCTGCTTCCGTCGCTTTTTAGCCACAAAAATCGCCGATCCCGTT
>CAJURV010000022.1:16998-27133 GCA_910588925.1 uncultured Rikenellaceae bacterium | reverse complement strand
GGCCCGAGCGGAGCGAGGGCCATAGACAAGGATTCCTTATGAAAAGGTCTTTTTTGCGGGAGGTGGACTGTTTGCGTGGAGTTGAAGCGATTCATAGGGCCGGAGCCTGCGGGGGACCGCTTAAGCGTGGGTTTTGCGAGAGACACGGAATATCTTTAAAAGCGATGCTTTCTATAAATAACCGACCGTGTAAGCGGGCCTCCGAGAGGGGAGGCTCCGGCCCGCTCATCCCTCGTACCTCGGGATGGGACGGCGGAATTGTGTTTGATTGCCTCTCGCTTCGCTCGTGGCTCTTTCTATTGTAATACGCCTTGCGGCGTTTTGGTCGGTAGTTGTTAGGCAGTGTTTTGTGCTTTGTCTTTTGCGGTTGTGTTTAGTGTAGTTGGAAGTTTGTGTTTTTTCGGTATTAGAGGTTGCTTGTTTTTGTTGGGGACGTTTTTGTATTGCTCGTGCGGGTGCATCCCCTCCGGGGACGCGTTAGGGATTTTATAGGTCATGGGCGTACGGGGAGGAAGTTTTCGTGAAGTTTAGTTATGTACGCGATCTCTGAACGCATGAATTGTTAGCTTGTGTGCGTGGGTTTCAGTTAACGTGAGGTTGCTTCCGTCGCTTTTCAGCCGCAAAAATCGCCGGAGGCACAGCCTCTTCTGTTTACTCCGGTTTCAGTTAAGTTCAATAACCTCCGGTGAGCACATTCGCTCCGGTGGCACACGCCCGCGATCGACGATTTTTGAGGTCTAAAAAACTTCGGCACCCTGCGGTCTGCGGTTGTGTACGCGGGTAAGCATGCCTGCGACTTGCGGTTAATGCGCATGTCTTTGGGTGTGGAGTGATGGTATTTGCTCGCCGGGGGCTATTCCAACCTCTGTCGGGTTAATTCGTGGAGGGTATCGCGGAGCAGCACCTCGTGCCGCATGGGTAGTTCGGCTAATGCGCATACTTTTAGTGGGTTTTATAGGTATCTTATCGTCTCGCCAACATATAATGTAAATGTTTGATTTTTATCTCTAAAGTAATAATAGCCGAATCAACTTACCACGAGTTGCATAATGTACATGAGGTGCTTTCCATAATGTATGTAGCATCATTGAATATCGATGTAAAAAAGGGATCGTGACCATTTTTAATGTACCTCCTTGTTTTTTGGCTATTTTTGTCGAGTTACGAAAGTACCTTCCCTGAGAATCCACTTAAAGGCTCCGTCTGAAGTCTCACCGGAATGAAAAAAGGCCTGTCGGAAAGTAAAAGAACTGCCGGCAGGCCTTGAATGTACCCTAAATATCACACGGTTTTACCGTTACTGTCCGAAATAGTAACAATAGAACCTTATAATAGTCTCTATGCCTTTCTCGAAGTTCTCTACCGGGTAGTTTTCGTCCGGCGAGTGGGTGTTGTCGCTTCCGAGTCCGAAGCCGAGCAGAAGGGCTTTGGTGCCTAACAGGGCCGACATCTTGCTTATGACGGGTATGCTGCCGCCACTGAAGAAAGGTAGCGCCGGTTTGCCGAGAACGTCTTCTATGGCTTTGGAGGCGGCTTTGTATGCGGGGTGCGACGGCGACATCATGTATGGGGCGCCTCCGTGCGAGGGCGTAACCTCTACCTTTACCGAAGCGGGTGCCTCTCGTTCGATGTGTTTTATGAAAAGTTCGGCGATCTTGTTGTGGTCTTGGTTGGCAACCAGACGCATCGACACTTTGGCGTGAGCCTGTGAGGGTATCACTGTTTTGGAGCCCTCGCCTATGTGTCCGCCCCATATTCCGTTGACATCCAATGCGGGACGTACACCGGTACGCTCGGGAGTAGTGTAGCCGGTCTCGCCTTGCAAGGCTCCCACTTTGAGGCTGCTGCGGTAGGCCTCCTCGTCGAACGGGCGTTTGGCTATCTCGGCGCGCTCCTCTGCGGTCAGCTCCACTACGTCGTCGTAGAAGCCCTCTATGGTGACGCGTCCGTTGTCGTCGTGCAGTCCGGCAATCAGTCTGGCGAGTACGTCTATGGGGTTGGCTACCGCACCTCCGAACAGGCCGGAGTGCAGGTCGCGGTCGGGCCCTGTTACGGTCATGTCGAGATAGGCGAGTCCGCGCAATCCGCATGTTACAGTGGGGCAGTCGAGCGAGGCCATGGAGGTGTCCGATACGAGTATAAGGTCGGCGGCCAATAGCTCCTTGTGCTCCTCGCACCATACGTTGAGTGCCGGAGAGCCGATCTCCTCCTCGCCTTCGAACAGGAATTTGACGTTGCACGGAAGCTCTCCGCCGGCAACCAACGCCTCGAAAGCGGCTATGTGCATGAAACCTTGTCCTTTGTCGTCGTCGGCTCCGCGCCCCCATATCTTACCATCGCGTATCTCGGGTTCGAAAGGCGGTGTGGTCCATAGCTCCAACGGTTCTACGGGCATTACGTCGTAGTGGCCGTATATGAGGACGGTTTTGGCCTTAGGGTCTACCGTTTTGCTGGCGTACACCACTGGTGCTCCGGTTGTCGGCATCACCTCGGCATGGTCCGCACCGGCCTTGGCGAGTCTTTCGCGGATAGCCTCGGCACAGCGCGTCATGTCGGCGGAGTGAGAGGGTAGTGCGCTTATGGATGGGATTCGCATTAGTGCGAAAAGATCGTTTATGAAGCGGTCGTGGTTCTGTTTTGCGTACGATATGGCTTTTTTCATATATATGTGTGTTTGTTCGTTACTGGCTTTTAGAATCTGTCGAGTACCGATGCGTCTATATCGGTGAAGTCGTCTATGATCATGTCGTAGTCGTCGTGTCTCTCGCGGGGAAAGGTGGTGGCGAGCGCTATAACCGGCGATCCGGCCGCACGTGCCGCCGCTACGCCTGCAAACGAATCCTCGAATACGAGACACTCCTCGTTGGGCAATCCCATCAGCGATGCCGCAAGTAGGAATACTTCAGGGTCGGGCTTGGCTTTGGTCACCTGATCTCCGTCGGCTACGGCGTCGAAGTACTCCTTTATGCCGCACCTCTCCAGTACGAAATCGACGTTGGCACGCATGCCGGAGCTTCCCACCGCTATCTTTATACCTCGCTCTTTCAACCCTTTGAGCAGATCTACAAGTCCCGGTGTCGGAGCTATGCGTTCGGCGAATATCTCTCTGTATATCTTCTCTTTCTCTTTGGAGTAACGGTCTACATCTTCGGCGGGGAGGGGGCGGCCGAACAATGCCCTCATAATATCGTCGTTACCCATGCCGAAAAGTGGCATGAGCCTTTCGGTGTCTGTATCCAGGCCGTAGCGACGGCAGAATATCAGGAATGCCTCTATGTGTACATCTTTGTTGTCGACGAGTACGCCGTCCATGTCGAAAATAACGCCTCTTATCATAGTGCAGGTTTTCTGTAAACGACCATTGTGGCGGTTCGTTCCATGCAAATATACGGAAAGTAGAGTGCAGAAGCAAACTTTGTTTGATTATGCCGGGACGGAGTATGCTGGAGAAGTCAAATATATGGAATATGCAGGGAGACGCCGTCATGCGGGGGAGGATTCTGAAGTGGTCGATATTTTTTCGAGTGGTAGTAGCTATATTCTAATAAATATCACCGTAGGTCATGTTCCGTCATTTGAGAATAACATAGCGTTTGGGTTATGGTATATTTTGCACTAAAAATTACGTAGCTGGCGGGATATCATGCCTCTTTTGGAATTGACGCGATGAATCGGTATATTTACGGATTGAAACGAAGTCGTATGAAACTTAAAATATTTCTGGCGTGTGCCGCACTGACGTTGGGCTTTAGTGCGTCGGCACGTACTTATCGCCCCAATATAGTTATAATAGAGACCCGTGCGGGTCTTACATCAGATAGCTCCATGACGTCACGGAGTTGGCAGGAGGAGTTGTTTCCCGAGGGATACAGATTCGTGTATGCCTATGGCGGCTCTGCCGACGCTCTCGACGGATTGAGCGACATGATGTCGTCCGAGGGGTATGAGATAACGGAGCTTTCGGCGTATGAAGGAACCCGTCCGTTGTTTGCGAGGATACGGGTTGAGACACACGATGCACTCTATAATACCGTGTCGGTATTGAGACAATGCGGACTATACGCCGACGCCCTCATAATATTAACGTCGGAGAGCGGAGACACCCCTTATCACGATAGCTGGCACATACCTATGATAGTGAAGCTGCCGTCATCCCGACGCTCAACTCTCCCGAGAGGAAGCTCCGTTACCGATCCCGTGACTACGGCCGATATACCTCCTACCGTTCTGCATGCGGCCGGTATAAGGAGGAACGGCGGGGATGGCGAGTCCATGCTGCCGCTTATAAGGCGCAAGGCCAAAGCGTGGCGACACTATGTCTATTTCGTGAACGACGAATATATAGCCGTCACCGACGGACGCTTCAAGTACATACAGCCACGTAACGGTGGCGAGGAGCTTTACAATCTTCTCGTCGATCCTTACGAGACGGATAATATCGCGGGCAGACGGTCGATATTGCTCAACATTATGCGCGAGGCCGCAAAGGTGCGTTAGTCGTGATCACGTTTCGACCTACGTATATATAGCGTCTCTGTTTTCACCATTATCATGAACAGCGCTGCGAATGCGGCTATGCAGGCTCCCGCCGGAAACTCTATGTCGCGGATGTAGGCGTAGGGAATGCCCGATGTCATGTCGAGCGTGTCGTTTATAACGTCGAAGATGTACCTTATGGAGTGGTCTATCACCGGCATGGGACAGAAACGGTATATTACCGTGAGTATCATTAGCGGAGACGCGAGTATTGCTACCGCCATATTGTTGAGCAACGACACCGTCGATATCTGTCCGAACGCGTAGAGCGTAAGCGGCATTGTGAATATCTGCACCACGGAGGTGATGACCGCGGCCATAAATATCGTGTTCAGCAAGAGGTTCCGTTTTACAGGCGATTCATCGGGTATACATGATACTATCTTGGGAATGAAGAACATTATGGACAGCACGGAAAGATAGCTTAGCCGGAAGCCTGTGTCGTATATTAGCGTAGGGTCTGCCACGAGTAGTAACAGAGCCGATCCGAACAGCACGTTGTAACGAGATGTGCTGTCCGACGGGACATTGCCGCGCATGGCTATGAGCGTGAACATGACAGTGGCCCTCAACA
Organism: uncultured Rikenellaceae bacterium; assembly: GCA_910588925.1. Taxonomy (GTDB): domain Bacteria; phylum Bacteroidota; class Bacteroidia; order Bacteroidales; family Rikenellaceae; genus CASDZP01. The sequence goes on along the minus strand of CAJURV010000022.1, from coordinate 22,023 downwards.
CCGACGGCGACATGCCGCTGACGAGAGCATACGCCCACAGTATCATAACTATAGCAACTGAGGCGGATATGCGTCCGCGATACGATCGCCTCAAAGGTCGGAACAGAAAGCATAACAAAATATAGAGCACGCCTATGTGCATCCCCGATATGGCCATCAGATGCGATATGCCGCCGCGTCTGTAACGTCCTTCGGCGAAAGCGCTCACTTCGCCTCTGGTGCCGACAGTCATGGCGGCGAGTACGCTTTTGTCGTCGTCGCTTATCGACAGGCTGTCTATGTGCGATACCGTAGCGCTACGCACACGTTTGGCCCATCCCGCAAGTCCGGTGCTTACCGGCGAACACATCACGGCGTAGTCGCGGTCGTAGACGGTAGCCACCTGACGTAACCCCTTACGGTAGGCGACACCCAAGCGGCTGCGCGGAGATACGTTAAGACTCTCTATGTCCGTGACACCTACAGTGAATATCAATGTGTCGCCACGTGAGAATGTCGCGTCGGGCTTCTTGTCGAATATCGCCGCCGTTCTGACACGACATGGCGACAGCTCGGCAGATAGGGTGTCGGAGAATCCGAGCATGGTAACGCCGTAATAGCCGTCGCCCATGTCGTTTCTTACTATGGCTATGGCCTCGTGCAATCCCTCCGTCGGCAATCTGTCGTTCTCTATGGTCGATAGCCCTGCTGCCATACCTCCTATGCACGGCACGAGATACACCCATAAAGACCTAAACCGCCGGAACAACACTACCGGTATGACGAGTAATGCCCACAGCCCTGCCGTTATGCCCAATATGAAGCTGCAGGTGACCCACACTACCGTTGTGGCGCTTATTTTACACGCTATGTCGTATGTCTCGGGTTTCAATGAGGTGAACAGTTAATAGTGTGGCTTTTTATATCATTCCGTATAAAACTCGTCTGGCCTGTAAAGGCTCGTGCTCCGGACATCTGTTTTTCGTTCAGGTTCGATTGATTCCGGCTTACCGGAAACCTTATCTGTCGGGAGACAAAAGCGACCTTCCCGGAAAGGTCTGCCGGTATAGATCCGTAAAGTTCCCCGTTTAAAGCCTTTGCCTATAGCTACAGTAGCTATAACATAGCGTTAGCCTCCTGATCGTAACTACGGTACTGTACCGCCTCTGCGATATGGTCTGCAGTTATCTCTTTATGGCCGCTTATGTCGGCTATCGTGCGGGCTACCTTGAGTATTCGGTGATAGGCGCGTGCGCTAAGCCCCATAGCCTCTATGGCGTTGTTGAGCAGGTCGCGGCTTTCGCGGTCGAGGGTACAGTATTTCTCTACCATGCGTGAGTTCATTCCGGCATTGGTGTGTACGCCAGTGCCTTTGAATCTTTCCGTCTGTATGGCTCGCGCCGCCTCTACTCTCGCTCTTATGGCCGAGCTCGGTTCGGCGGGTGCGGCCTGCGACAGCTCCGACACTTTTACGGGCAATACCTCTATGTGTATGTCTATACGGTCGAGCAGAGGGCCAGATATCTTGCTTCGGTATCGTTTGATGTCGCCTATCTTGCATGTGCACTCTTTGTCGGGGTGGGTGTAGTAGCCGCAGGGGCATGGGTTCATGGAGGCCACGAGCATGAAACGGGCGGGGTATTCGATGCTGTAGCGGGCGCGCGATATGGTTATTACGCCGTCCTCCAACGGCTGACGCATCACCTCGAGCACAGAGCGGTTGTATTCCGGCATCTCGTCGAGAAAGAGCACTCCGTTGTGCGATAGCGATATCTCGCCGGGTTGAGGGTTGGTGCCCCCTCCCACCAATGCCACGTTGGATATGGTGTGGTGCGGCGAACGAAAGGGACGCCGGGTCATAAGGCCGCATCCCGAGCCGGTCTTTCCTGCCACCGAGTGTATCTTGGTCGTCTCCAATGCTTCGTCTAAGGTCAGAGGAGGCATTATGGTGGGTATGCGTCTTGCCAGCATCGTCTTGCCTGCGCCGGGAGGGCCTATCATCAGTATGTTGTGGCCTCCCGCCGCAGCTATCTCCAAAGCCCTCTTGGTGATCTGTTGTCCTTTTACGTCGCTGAAGTCTATGTCGTAACGACAGGCATCGTCGTAAAACTCTTTGTTCATGTCGACGGTGACGGCCTCCATGCGCCGGGTACCGTCGAAATGGTCTACCACATCGCGCAGACAGTGTGCTCCGTAGACGGTGAGCCCCTCCACCACAGCCGCCTCGCGTGCGTTCTCACACGGCACTATAACCGCTCTGAATCCTTCATTGCGTGCCTTTACGGCCATAGGTAAGGCGCCGGCTATGGGCTTGAGATTGCCGTCCAACGAGAGCTCGCCCATCGTTATGCAAGAGTCTATTTCTGCTTCGCTCATCTGTCCCGTGGCTGCCAATATACCGAGCGCAATGGGCAGGTCGTAGAGCGAACCCTCTTTTTTGATGTCGGCGGGGGCCATGTTGATGACCGTCTTCTGTGCAGGCACCCTGAATCCGTTATTCTCGAAAGCGGAGAATATGCGTTGCTGGCTCTCCCTTACGGCGTTGTCCGGCAATCCCACTATGTAGGTCTGTACTCCCGGAGAGACATTGACCTCTATGGTGATGGTTATGGCCTCTATGCCTATCAGGGCGCTACTGTAACATTTTACTAACATACTACGACCGATGATACATTCAGCCGTAAAGATAGCAAAATTAGCGGGAATGTTATACGGATCGGTACATAAATTGAAACACAGGGCGTCAAATACGATCCTTAAATATATGCGTCAGAACGACAACCTCCGATCATCTTCCGAACGCATATTGCCCCTAACATGAATATCAAAAAAAATAGTCGGAACTATAACTTATTCCGACTATCTGTTTTTATGGAATATTATATCCCTCAATCCCTGAATATAACCTCGGCTATCTTGTCGAATATCCTGTCAGGGGGGAGCATCTTGCCGTTTTCGTCGGCGCAGTCTATAACGGTCATTCCTTTATCCGAGGCGGCAAGGTCGAGATACTCCCTGCGCACCCTCTCCTGCAATGAAAGAGAAGCTTCGTGTATGTCTTTCTTCCCTTCGAGATAGTCTCTGTCGTCGCCGCTACGTTCGTTTGTCAGGCGGCTTACGGTGAAATCGAACGGCACGTCGAGGAATAGCGTTATGTCGGGCCGGGGTATGGCATAGTCGCAATATTCGCGCCGGAGAATCCAGTCGCGCATGCGTAGTTTCTCGTCACGGTCGTCTACCTTGGCGCACTGATAGGCTATGTTGGAGGCGACATAACGGTCGATAATCACCGCCTTGCCCTCGGATAGCCAACTTTTTATCATGGGGGCGGCGCATTTCCGGTCTCCGGCGTAGAGCAACGCCGCCAACTGGGGATCTACTGTCTCTGCATCGCCGAAGTCGCCGCGAAGAAAGCGGGCTATCGTCTCGCCGTATGCCGATGCGTCGAAACGGGGAAAGTGGATGTATTCCGTCTCTATGCCCCTTACGGCAAACTCCTCTCTTATCATGGCTACCTGCGTCGATTTTCCGGCGCCGTCCAGCCCCTCTATCACAATAAACATATTATCAGTATATAAGTCTCGTTGTAAAAACAGACAAGGCTGTTATTCAGTATATCCCTCGTAATAATACGATTGCTCTATGCCCTTGAATATAACTTCTCTGTCGTCGACTTTATCGGTCAAAGCCGCCTGTAAAAGAAACCGTAGCTCCAAGTCATTTACAGGGCTACGTTCCATAGCCTGCAAATAGAGGTCTTTGTCGACCATTCGCCAATCTACGACTCTCCCTATATTTTTCTTCAAGATCATGTCGAGCCATATTCTTGCCGATCGTCCGTTACCCTCCATAAACGGGTGGGCGATGTTCATCTCTACGTATTTGGCGATAATCTCCTCGAAAGTGGTCTCCGGCATCTTCTCTATCACAGGAAGTATCGCATCGAGGAACAATGAGTTGGCGAAACGGAGTCCGCCTTTGGAGATGTTCCGGTTACGGATTTTACCCGCAAAGTCATAGAGTCCGTCAAACAAATATCCGTGAATCTGACACAATCCTCGTGCAGTGCCTATCTCGATATCGCCTATGGCACCAGTTTCGAACAGAGCTTTAGCTTTTGCGAAGCTCTCTTTGTCTATGCGGTATTGTTCCGGTCTCTTTCCCATAAACCTTATCTAAGCATCGACACCGCACGGTCCACCGCCTCACGCAATCTGTCGATCTCCTCGTGTGTGTTATAGAAAGCCATGGAGGCGCGTACCATGCCTGTGACGCCGTAAAAGGCCATGAGGGGCTGGGCGCAATGGGTGCCTGTCCTTACGGCCACACCCATCTTGTCGAGTATCATGCCCATATCCATGTGGTGTACCCCCTCCACATTGAACGACACTATGGAGCAACGTTCCACAGGGCCGTATATCGTCAGCCCGTCCACCTGCGACAGGCTCTCCAAGGCATGGCGTGTAAGCGACTTTTCGTGCTCCCATGCCGCCGTCATATCTGTTCCGTCTAAATAACGTATGGCTTCGCCGAGTCCTATCGCGCCGATGTAGTTGGTGGTTCCCGCCTCGAATTTCAGAGGTAATTCCGCGTATGTGGTATTATCCATCGTCACCTTGTCGACCATGTCGCCGCCGCCCATATATGGGGGCATGGACTCTAACAGATCGCGTTTGCCGTAGAGCACCCCTATGCCCGTGGGACCGTACAGCTTGTGTCCCGAGAAGGCATAGAAGTCGCAATCCAGCTCCGAGACATTGACGCTTCCGTGTACGATACCCTGACAACCGTCTACCACCACTTTGGCACCTGCCTTGTGCGCGGCATCTATTATGCGCGGCAGGTCGGGCAGCGTGCCCAGCACATTGGATGCCTGCGTGACGGCCACTATGCGTGTGCGCTCCGATAGCATCGACATATAAGCCTCCATGTCGAGCTCTCCGGCGGATGTCAGAGGCACCGCCCGCAGACGTGCCCCTTTGCGGGCGCATAGCATTTGCCAGGGCACTATATCGGCGTGATGTTCCAAATAGGTAACTATAACCA
>CAJURV010000022.1:0-16988 GCA_910588925.1 uncultured Rikenellaceae bacterium | reverse complement strand
GGTGGCGGCCACTAAGTTGATGGATGCCGTGGCTCCCGAGGTGAATATTATCTCTGCCGTGTCGGCGGCTCCGATATGGCGACGCACCCTTTCGCGGGCCTCCTCGTATAACGTGGTGACGACATTACTCAGATGGTGGGCGCCGCGGTGGATGTTGGAATTGCACTCGCGGTATATGCGGTCCATCGTCTCTATGACGGCAAGCGGCTTCTGTGCCGTAGCTCCGTTGTCGAGATAGGCGAGCGGCTTGCCGTTTACGGTCGTAGACAGTACCGGAAAGTCGGCTCTTATCTTATCCACGTCGAACATGGCAACAGAATCCTTATCTATATCTTCGTATTCGGTTAAATTCCGCATCTCTTTGTGAGCATTTGTATAATTCGGTGAAACCACGCATGTCAAGGCAAATAGTGTGTAGCTATCTTAGCAACCCTGTCTTCTCCGATATCTCGTCGATAAGACGCATATCGCCGATGCCGGCGAGTACTTCGCCAACGAAGCCCTCTATCTGCAACCGCCGCGCCTCGCTCTCGGGTATGCCTCGCTGACGCATGTAGAATATGGCGTCCTCCGACAGTTTACCCACGGTGGAGCCGTGAGAGCATTTGACATCGTCGGCGTATATCTCGAGTTGAGGCATCGCAGTAGCGCGGGCTGTGTCGGTGAGTACCACGTTGTTGTTTTGTTGGTATGCCTCGGTGCGGTCGGCACCGTGAGCCACGTATATGCACCCGTTGAAAGCGAGATGCGAGCTGTCGTCAGCCACCATGCGGAACAGTTGTCTGCTGGAGGTGTCGGGCCGGGAGTGTTCCACTACGGTATTGCACGCCACACGCCTTTCGCCGCGTCCCAACGCTATGCCGTTAACATGGGCGGAAGCGCCGGCACCGGATAGTATCACCTTGGTGTTGTCGACGAAAGAACGCGTGCCTGAGGCTATGAGCGTAGAGCGGAAGCGGCTCTCCTCGGCGCACTCCGCTACGGTGGTTCCCACTATGTCGGCAGAGGAGTCGTCGCCATCGAAGAATGTAACCGTCTCCAAAGAGGCGCCTCTTCCCACCCATATCTCGGCAAGACGCCCGCAGGCGCATAATCCGCCGGCATAGCGTATCTCCACGAAAGCGGAAGCGCCCTCTTCCAATATTATGTAGTTACGGCAGTTATGGCGTCCCTCGCCCGGAGTAACGCCGCCTACGTGTATCGTTATCTTCTTTCCGGCGTCGATACCGGCGGGCACATATACGACCAATCCGCGTTCCCTGTCGGGACAACCGTAGAGCTTGTCGAACGCAAAGGTGGGTATGCTTTTGAACTTGTCGCCCGATACCGTCTTTTTCCGTTCGGCCTCCACGAGCGAGCCCATCACTACCGCCGCATCGGGGTAACGCTCCGCGAAAGAGGCTACCGAGCCTACGAACGCCCCGGCACGTTCAGCTGCAAGCGCGCCTTTAACGATCCTGCTCATCGTCGTAATCTTTTATCAACCAGTCGTAACCGCGTTCTTCCAGCTCGAGAGCCAGCTCCTTGGTGCCGCTGTGTATTATGCGTCCTTTGTAGAGCACATGCACGTAGTCGGGCACTATGTAGTCGAGCAGACGTTGGTAGTGCGTTATCACTATGGTGGCGTTGTCGGGCCTCTTAAGCTTGGTGACACCCGTAGCCACCACCCGCAAGGCGTCGATGTCGAGGCCGCTGTCAGTTTCGTCGAGTATGGCCAGCTTGGGCTCCAGCATCGCCATCTGGAATATCTCGTTGCGCTTCTTCTCGCCGCCGGAGAATCCCTCGTTGACACTGCGCGAAGTCAGCTTGGAGTCGATCTCCACTATTTCGCTCTTGGTACGCATCAGCTTGAGAAATTCGCCTGCCGACAAAGGTTCGAGCCCATTGTATTTTCGCTTTTCGTTAACGGCGAGTTTCATGAACGAGGCCATGCTCACGCCGGGAATCTCCACCGGATACTGGAAACCGATGAACAGCCCCTCGCATGCACGCCTCTCCACCGTCATATCCAAAAGGTTTTTCCCCTCGAACGTGACGCTGCCGCCCGTGACCGTGAATTTGTCGCGTCCGGCCAATACCGATGCCAACGTGCTCTTGCCCGAGCCGTTGGGCCCCATTATGGCGTGTACCTCACCGGCTTTGACGGAGAGATTTATGCCTTTCAATATCTCTTTGTCCTCTACCGAGGCTCTCAGATTCTTTATCTCTAACATATGGCACTTGTTTTTCGTTAACCTACGCTACCCTCGAGGTTTATGGCCAATAGCTTCTGGGCCTCCACGGCAAACTCCATGGGTAGCTTGCTGAGCACCTCGCGGGCGTAGCCGTTCACTATCAGCCCTACGGCATCTTCAGTGGATATGCCGCGCTGGTTGCAGTAGAAAAGCTGGTCTTCGCCTATCTTGGAGGTGGTAGCTTCGTGTTCTATAACCGCCGAGCCGTTGCCGGCCTCTATCACGGGAAATGTGTGGGCGCCGCAATCGGAGCCTATGAGCAGAGAGTCGCACTGCGAGTAGTTGCGTACCCCCTCGGCCTTAGGCATCACCTTTACCATGCCGCGGTAGCTGTTCTGACTGAATCCGGCCGATATGCCTTTCGATACTATGCGGCTACGGCTTCCCCGTCCTATGTGTATCATTTTGGTGCCGGTATCGGCCTGTTGGCGTCCTCCCGTCATGGCTACCGAGTAGAATTCGCCGTAGCTCTCGTCGCCCTGCAGTATGCAACTGGGATACTTCCATGTTATGGCCGAACCGGTCTCTACCTGCGTCCATGATATCTTCGACCTGTGGCCGCGGCATAAACCTCTCTTGGTTACGAAGTTGAATACGCCGCCTTTGCCATCTTTGTCGCCGGGATACCAGTTTTGCACCGTGGAGTATTTGACCTCCGCATCGTCTTCGGCTATAATCTCCACTATGGCTGCGTGGAGCTGGTTCTCGTCGCGCATAGGGGCGGTGCAACCCTCCAGATAGCTTACGTAGGCCCCTTTGTCGGCCACTATGAGCGTGCGTTCGAACTGCCCCGTACCGGCTGCGTTTATACGGAAGTAGGTAGACAGCTCCATCGGGCACCTCACCCCCTCGGGAACGTAGCAGAACGACCCGTCGGAGAATACCGCCGAGTTGAGGGCGGCGAAGTAGTTGTCGCTCGGGGGCACCACCTTCGCCATGTATTTACGCACCAGATCGGGGTACTCCTTGACCGCCTCCGAGAACGAACAGAATACTATACCCAACTTTGACAGCTCTTCGCGGAATGTGGTCTTGACCGACACCGAGTCTATGACCGCATCGACGGCTACGCCGGACAACACCTTCTGCTCCTCGAGCGGGATACCCAGCTTGTCGAATGTTTTAAGCAACTCCGGGTCTACCTCGTCGAGGCTCTTTTTGTCACGTTTTTTTGGAGCGGCGTAGTAGGTTATATCCTGAAAGTCGATAGCGGGGACATTCAGGTGAGCCCAGTCGGGCATCTTCATGCCTTGCCACATGCGGAAAGCCTTGAGCCGGAAATCGAGCAACCATTCGGGCTCCTCCTTGCGGGCGGAGATCAGTCTCACCACATCTTCGGAGAGCCCTTTGGGGAACTCCTCCATCTCTATCTCCGTGGTGAAGCCGTACTTATATTCGCTATCTCTGTTGTTGAGTATGTCGTCCATTTTTGTAAATATATTCTGCGAGACATCCCGGATGCTTAGTCCGTCGATATTATCCGGCCGGGAGCGACCGTAAACTGCCGAGGTCTTGTTTCGCTCCCCGCAAAGATACTCAACAAAAGAAACGTATGCAAATGTAAAAAATTACTATATTTGTATTGAAGAGCGACTTCGCCGCGATAGCTCGTACGACAGACGTTCGGGCGATCTGTTACGTTTACTTACCGTATGCGGCAGACAGGTCTTTTAAAATAATGCGTCGCATCTACCGGGAATCTCCCGTTTATGCGCATAAAACATCTTAAACAATGAAAGCTATAATCAAGACAGAGAAGGGCGACATGACAGTAGAGCTGTACGCCGACGATGCCCCCGGCACGGTTGCCAATTTCGTGAAACTCTCTAAAGAGGGCTTCTACGACGGGCTTATATTCCACCGTGTCATTCCAGACTTCGTGGTTCAGGGCGGATGTCCTTACGGCACGGGTACCGGAGGCCCCGGTTACACCATCAAATGCGAGACCTCGGGCGGCCGCCAGTATCACGACAGGGGCGTTCTATCTATGGCCCATGCCGGACGCGATACCGGAGGCTCGCAGTTCTTCATCTGCCACAACAGGACAAATACCGCTCATCTCGACGGCGTGCACACATGTTTCGGCAAGATATGCGACGAAGCCGGCTTAGAGGTTCTCGACAATATCCGTCGCGGCGATGTCATAGAGACTATAACCATAGTGGAGGAGTAGCCGGAGGCATCGTCCACGATTACAAAAAGGAGAGAGTGGCAAGCACTCTCTCCTTTTTGTTGTTCGTAATGCCTGCAGGCATTACGAAGCCGGTTTTTATTACTACGTCTTTAGGCTTGTCGTCATATATTCCGTCGCCGCATTTTTTCTGCGCCGGTACCGTTTAAACGGTGCTTCAACCCATGCCCGGACGATTGATAGGTGACGGCATTGCGTGGCTGTGAGGCCTTTGCCTGAGGCGAGGCTTTGCCGTAGTTATTTGGCCTTGCTTTCGGAGCCGACACCTACTACTGTCACCGGGCCTTTGGCTTCGGTTGTGTTTTTAGCCCGTGTCTGTCCCGGTTTCAGAAGCATTATCTCGATAACCCCCTTCTCGTTGTCGCCAAGGTCGGGATATCTGCCAAGCGCCGTTTCTCTATTCAATACAAATACCGAAGCTATGGTTTCGGGGCGGATGGTGTCCGGGCGATTGGTGCGTATGCCGTTGACATATACTCGCGTGCTGTCGTTCTGTATCTGCATTGTTCCTACGTAACCGTTACCGGCGATGGCGGCGTATGAGGCCGTTTGTGCGAATGCTGTGAGTGTGAAAAGAGTCAAGACGGTCAGAAACAACGTTTTGGTCTGAATCCGTTCCGATGATTTTTTTAGTGACATCATAGTGATACGGTTTTTGAATTGTTAATTGAGCCTGTCGGCAATCTGTTCGCCTTTCTCCGCCTTGTATCTTCGATCGACAGAGGCAAAAGCCGGGCGGTAAGCCGCGTTGCCGAAAGATGCGTACATTTTTGAGCGGTGCGGTTCTTTTGATTGCTGCAAGATCGGTGATCTATTTGTTTGCGAATATAATGGAAATTTATCGGTTTCGCAGCTTTTTTATTTGTAATTTTTATCGGGATATCTCTTCCGGATTTTAAACCGCAATGTTCGAAATGGGCGATAACGGTTGTTCGGACAGGATCCGTTTGTGCAATTTTGGGCATGGCGTTTTTCGGACAGACGTTTTAATTGTCGGGGAAAATGTTATATTTGTGAATCTAAATGTATGTGGGTATGAAACTATTATCGCTCATAGCTCTGTTTGTCATCCTCTCGTTTTCGTCGTACGCGTCCATGGCGGAGGGCGTTATATACTTTAAGGACGGCACGAGCGTAAGGTACGACGGCAAGGACCGTATCGTTCTTCCTAAGGGTTCGTCGTCGGTGAAGTGCTACCGCCACGCCTATTCGAGTAGCAAGGAAAAGATGGTTTACACCACCGCCTCTGTCGACAGCATCGTATTCTGGCATCCGGCCGCCGCAGAATATAAGCGCACGTTGGTGCCGGTACGTTCGGTGGGCTGGTGCTGGGTATATGTCGATGCGCCCTGCATCCGGGCCTATATCTTCTCCAAAAAAGGTTACGGAGTGTCCGCTAACGGTGGGATGTCTACCCTCTCCGTGGTCTATCCGTCGGGCCGTTCGTCGCGGGTGGCTTTCTATCTTCGTAAGAGCGGCGATGACGATGTATTCCCGCTCGGAGGCGTATATAAAAGGTCCGGCGATTCGTTTCGAGACAGAATATGCGACTATATAGCGGACGACCCGGAGTTGTGCGACAAAGTGCGCCGTTCGAGCAGCGTGCGTAGTAAAACCGTGTCTATGCTTGCCGGTTACCGTTCCGGAAATTCTAATAAATGATCGTTATGAAAAGGATGTTATTCGCTGTGGCTCTATGTTGCGCCGTCGTGGCATCGTCGGGTGCGTATGCCCAAAAGAAACTGAAAGATCAGGAGTTCCGTCATGTGATAGTGACGCTCGCTTCGGGGGAAAAGGTGGACGGATATGTGCACCGCGACTGGAATACTTCGGTATTCTCCGTGAAAAAGGCGAATTACTCGTTCAAGCTGGTGCCTACGCCCGACAGCAAGGAGGCGGTAAAGTACACCGCCGAGCAGGTCGACAACATTGTGTTCGTAGAGCCCACCGAGGGAAACCCGGAGGGTGCGCGCTGGGAGAGCCGGGGGCTGTACAATCCCATAATAGGCAATATGGATAGGTCTACACCTACCATTATGTGCGTGGAAAAGGCGGGCGACAACTCAACCGTCTACTGGTGGCAGGCTCCCGACTCGGACAGAATGGCCGACGGAAGCACGCTTCTGTACATATCGTCCTATTACGGCATACGTCTGGATAACGACGGCCCGGTATATATGTTCATGAAAGACGGTCGACCCGATATGGGATATATCAAGATCCGTTTCAAGAAGAGCGATCCCGAGCTGGGCGATTATCTTCTCACATATTTCACCAAGGGCAAAGAGGGTAAGGCCCATCGCAAGGAGCTGGCCGAAGATCCTACGATGATTATGCGAGTTTATGACGAGTATATTGCGCAAAATAGGTAGTGTATGGTGCGTGGTGTTTTTATAAAATGCAAAAAGCGGACGGTAGATTTTACCGCCCGCTTTTTTATGTGTTCTACCTTTCGAACTCGTGCAATATGCGCGAGGCGTGTCCGTGAAGTGCAACGATGAAGTCGTACAGATAATCTTTTTCGGCTTCGCGTACCGCCAACTGGTATAACGGGTTCATTACAGTGGAACGCAACACGAACAACCCCTCTTTGACATATGCCTTGCGGGTGATACCGAGCGGTTTGAGTATCTTGGCGATGGAGTCGTAGTTGTAGAGTCCGTCGGTAAGACGTGTGCGCGATACGAAGAAGTCTATGCTTTGCAGCCCCTTGTAATCTTCGCCTACCGACATGGCGGCGTAGAGACGGGTGTTGAGCTCGTTTATCTCCGCGAGCGAGTAACTCTTGTCTATGGTGTATTCGCCGCCGTTCTCGGCCGTTACGGGCACCATCATGTAGCAGATCAGGTTGGTGTCGGGACGGTGTATTGGCTTGAACGTGAACAGTTTTCGCTTGGCGCCATCGGCCTGCGACGAGGTGGTGTGCTTGCGCGATACGAGCCTGTCGTATTCGGCGAAGTGGTTGAAGTGCTCGAACATGAGGCGTTGCAGACGCTGGGTGCTTATGAGCGTGGATTTTATTATGGCGCCGTGTCCCTCTATGTCGAGCGGGATGGTTTTGTGCGCGAGGTAGCACGATGCTGCCGCGGCACCCGGTTTGGAACCCTCGAGTATGTAGCTGCCTATGTCGCCTATCTTGAAGCCGAAGTCGGGGAGCAGACCGCTCTGTTTGTCGAAGACGTATGCGGCATCCTGACGTATCAGCTCCGTTACCAGGCCGTGACGTATCGACACCATGCCGGCCGGATAGGGTATGTAGCCGAGTTTGTGCGGGTCTATGGTCACCGAATCGGCCTCGGGGAAGCTGAGATATGCCCTGTAGTTGTTGTCGTCGCCGCTCCAGATGCACTCGCCCGTCTGGGTGTTGATGTTGACGCGGCACCGCTCTACCTTGTCGTCCATGTTGCCGGACGAAAGGTCGTAGCCTTTGAACAGCGAACGTACATATCCGCCCCATGCGGAGTCGATATGGAGCCAGAACGACCGGTTGAGCGTGGCCGACAGCTCGTTTCGCAGAGCGGTTATCTTGTGTATGGGGTCCACGGCTCCCTCCTCGGTGGTGCCCGCTATGCCGAGCACCGCAGCTATGTAGGTGTCGTCGGAGGCGTTCATGAGTTTATCGCGCAAAAGCGAGGTGTTCATGCGGAAATTCTCGTCCACATCCACTATCTCGAGGGCGTCGGAGCCGTACCCGAGCACGTTGACCGCCTTTTTGAGGCTGTAGTGTGCCGAGGGCGACAGATACACGCGCGGACTCGCGCCTACTTTGGTGAGCACGTGCGATATGCCGCGTTCGGATATGTTGTAGTCGCTCTTCTTGACGAAATCGGAATAGTCGTCCATGATATGCTCTGCAGTGCGGCCGGCCTCTATCTGATGATAGAACAACCTACGCGTCATGCGTACCGCTTCGGCGGGAGCCAGATGCAGGAGCGTGCGGTCGTCCGCCTCGCGTATGTCGCTCACGGAACCGTCGGGCAGGGTTATGTCGTATGCTATGTCCTGTTGCTGGCAATATTCGCGTACGCTGAAAGGCACGAATTTAACCGTGCGGGCTATCCACAAAGCCTCTATGTTGGCTATGGTGCCGCCGGAGCTAATATGGGTCCACGACTGCGACGGATCGAATCCGAGCATGTCGGCCACTATCTTGCCCACCTCCAGCTCCAGAGGGAAGCCTATCGGAGACGACTCGCCGCTTATGTTGTTGGCGTTGTAGAGCATGCCGGCGAAGTAGCCCACCACGCTGGGCATGGTCTGTTCCGATACCATGTGGGCTATGTAACGGGGCGAATATATGGGGTTTTGGGCCTTGAACAGGGCGAGAATCCTCGTCAGCTCGTCGCGCAGACTGTCTAGACTGAGCTCGTGTTGACGCCTTAGCTGCGAGTTTATGACAACGTTGTCTTCCGGAAAGTAGTTACGGCGCCAATGCACGTAGTCTCGGAAAGTGTACACGAGCATTTTCTCCCATGTGTCCGAGTGTTCCGCTTTGGGTCCTAAAAACCACGCGGCATAGTTGTAATCGTCGTTCATCTGTCGTATTTTTATTGTCTGTGCAGTTGTTAGCGTATGCGGTCGAGCGATCGTACCAGTATGTGGTCGCGTAATATGCCGCGGAAAGCAAGGCACGAAAGTATGATGGTAGCCACCGGAACGGCGCATACGGGAGAGAGGCTCACGTATGCCTTGGCTCCCATTGACACGGCTTCAATACTGTCGGCCAACGAATACGCCTTGTAGACATAGTAGGCGATGAAGACCAGAATGCCGGCCTGCAACACTATGCCCGCCACTACCAGACGCATCTGCAACAATCTGTTCCTGAACAGAAATATGACGGTTAACGCCAACGCCATGGCCACCACTACCAGTATGCCGTAATATACGGTGCTTACCGCCGCCGCTTTTTCGCCGCCGCCCGTCTCGGTGATTCCGAAAGGCAACATCTCTATGCCACTCGATTGCGTCCCCAAGAAAAAATCCACACTTACCGTCGGTACGAAAAATAGCAGAAGCAATAACACGGCTACCGCTAAAAGATATATGCTTTGTATTCTCTGAATCATGGGCTTGCTTTTTAGTTAATTGCGAATATAGTGATTTTAGATGGCAAATTTAAATAAAATAACCGGGATAATGTCAATTTTTACCGTTTATGTGAAAAACGGGGCATTTTTGTAAGTAGTATATATAGTGAGAGCTTTATTTCCGTCGGCGGTTGATATCTCTCTGTCCGTTGCCGGGTGCGTTTCTCTGCAGGCTGTGGTTCCGTAAACGTATTGCCGGCACCGGTAACGGCTAACCGCGTTATGTCGGAGAATTCAAAGCGTAGCCAGTCATAATAGCCGGGAGCGGATCGCTTCCGTTGTAGAACGGGATGACTTGTTACCGGAAAAATAAAAATCCCTATATTTGCACTTTAACTGTTATATAAAATGAGTATAAAGGGTATATTAATATCGACGATAGGGTTAATATCGACAGTGGGATGCGCCCGCGCACGTCTTGACGAGAAGGGGTATGTCTCCGCTGTCATATCGGTGGCTTCGCGCTCCGGCGACAGCACCATGTTCCGCAACCGCATGCAGGATTCCATGCTCAGAGGTTTTCCCGTACTCTACGACTGGTGGTTGCAGGACGGCGGTAAGAACGATCTTTTCACGATGCCTTTACGCGACGCCATCGCTTCGCGCATAGGAGCCGTATGCGAGGATCTCGACAGACCCACTCCCGAGTTGAGAGGCAAAAGCAACGAAGAGTTGTTCGACATATATCACGACCTTTGCATAAAACGCCGCGGCATAAGGCTCAAAGATATGCCCGACAAGATAGTCTTCACGAAGTTCAAATCGTTGCGTCCGTCGGTATTCTCCGCCACGGAGGGGTTGAGCGACGCCCGCGGGGAGCGTAACTTCTACAACGGCGGCGAGATGGCCACTTTGCGCATGAGGGGCAAATGGGCCGAAGAACAACTGTTGATAAGAAGCGACAGCGGCATGGTCAGAGACCCCGACATAGACTACGGAGGCAGTAAATTGCTTTTCGCTTGGAAAAAGTCGTCGAAAGACGACTACCACCTCTATGAAATGGATCTTTACACGCAGGCCATCAGGAAGATAACCTCACAAGACGGGTATGCCGACTATGAAGGCCGCTATCTTCCCGACGGCAATATATTGTTCGCCTCCACCCGGGCCGCCATCTCCACCGGCGACGCCCCAGCCGAGGTCAGCAACTTTTTCATCTGCGACGGCGACGGCAGATACATGCGTCGTGTAGGTTTCGATCAGTCGCACACCCTGTCGCCCTCCGTAATGGACGACGGACGTGTCATATACACGCGCGCCGACCATAACGACAGAGGCAACGTCTTCGCCCAGCCGCTATTTACCATGAACTGCGACGGCACTTCGCAAAGCGCCTATTACGGAATGTACGGACGTTTCCCCACCACCGTGATACACTCGCGTCAGATACCGGGTACCGAGCGCGTAATGGCCGTGCTTACCGGTTACCACTCGCCCCAACACGGCAAGCTGGCGATAATAGACGTGGAGCGCGGACGTAACGGCGACGAAGGCATCATGCTCGCGGCGCCCATGCGTAAAGTGAGCGACACGGACAGGCGCGGTGCCGACACCTACGGCCAGTTCGGCGATCAGTTCCAGCACCCGTTCCCGCTCGACGAGGATAGCTTTCTGGTATCTTACTCGCCGTTAGGTTACGACACAGGCGAGCCCCGTTTCGGTATATATTGGATGAATACCGACGGCGACCGCGAATTGCTCGCATCCGACCGTGAGCTGTCGTGCAACCAACCGGTGGTGATAGCTTCGCGTAAGAAGCCGAGGCTTAGAAGTTCGCGTGTAGACTATAAAAAGGAGACGGGACGCTATATGATGCAGGACATATATGCCGGATCGTCGTTGAAAGGCATAGAGCGCGGCACTGTAAAGAAGTTACGCATAGTGGAGCTTATTTTCCGCAACACCGGCATAGGAAAGCAGATGGCGAGCGGTCCCGGGGGCAGCTCTGTCGTAACCACGCCCGTGGGTACGGCCGGCGCGTCCTGGGATGTCAAACGGGTATTGGGCACCGTAGAGGTGATGGCCGACGGCTCCGCCTATTTCGAAGTGCCGGCACGCACTCCTCTCTATTTTCAGGCGCTCGACTCGTTGGATCGTGTCGTGGCGACGATGCGTAGCTGGTCGACCTTACAACCCGGAGAGGAGCAAGGTTGCGTGGGGTGTCACGAGAGCCACAATACCACTCCGCTGACAGCTTCGCTTCGCCCTGTCGCCGTCATGCGTCCGGTCGATACGGTAAGGCCCGAGACACACCTCATGCCCGAGAAGGGGTTCAGTTATACGGAGGTGATACAACCCATACTCGACCGCAACTGCGTGAGGTGTCATAACGGACGCGACAACACGCCCAACCTCCTCGGAACCCTAACTGCCAAAGAGCATTCGTCGAAGCGTCGTTTCAGCGAGTCGTACCTGGCGCTTACCCATTCACGACTTAGCGGTAATAGTACGGGAGCGCTCGTGGGGAACCCCGACCATCCGGAAGTCAACTGGACCGGTAGCATGTCGGAGCCTGAGGTGATGGAGCCATATAGCGCAGGATCGGCCACGAGCCGCCTTATAAGACGTCTGCGCGACGGCCACGGCAAGCTGTCCCGCCGCGAGATAGCCACCATAGCGGCATGGATAGACTTGGGAGTGCCGTTCGTGGGGAACTATTCAGAGGCCAACGACTGGAACGCACAGGAGATGCGTAACTGGGACTATTACAGCCATAAACGCAATGTTGCCGACGACGAGGACAAAAAAGGCGTCGAGGCTTACGTAAAATCGTTAAAGTAATGAAGATGTCACTCCGAAAAATAATAATAACCGTTGCCATAGCGTTGCTGTCGGCATCGTGTCGTCCCGTCGGGGTCCCCGACTCTTTGGTGACCGTTACGGACAACGGCAAAGAGACTGTATTGGTCGGCGACAGAGAGAGCGGCAAGGTGTGGACTATAACCCGTAACGGATGGAAGAGAGGCAGCACCTCGTTGTGCCGTTCCGTCACCGACATAGCCACGGACGGCAAACATCGCGTATGGGTGCTCGGAAGCGACGATAACGGAGACTGTCACGTCTACGAGCTGGAATACCCCGGTATGAACACGACCAACCGCATGAGGGTAGGTCGCGGAGCCTCGTCTATAGCGTACGACGCCGGCGACGGACGACTGTGGATCACTTGTCGCGATAAGGACGAGTTGTGGGAGATAGACATCATGCGTTGGAGCGTGGTAGGCAAGCTCAAAACTCCGCGACGTGCCGTAGGCATAACCATGCGCGGCGGCCTGCTCTACATAGCCGGCGGCTTGCCCGAATGCGCCGCCACGGACAGCGTATCGTCGGCATTCGTTTACGTATTCGACAAGAGACGGAGCGCCCTAAGAGAGAAGATAGCCCTGCCTAACGGATCGACGCTCACGGGCGGCATAACCTCCGACGGGCGTTACGCATACGTTACGCATACTGTCAGCCACTATAACTTACCCGCAATACGTCCCGAACAGGGATGGATAGCTTCATCCGCGCTCTCGGTGATAGACATGGACTCTATGCGCTTGGCGGCCACTGTCTTGCTCGATTCGCCCGAAAGGGGCGTTGGCGGCGGTGGAGCCATGACCGTAAGTCCCGACGGTGAGGAGCTTGCCATAGCGTTGCCGGGGATGGGTAAGGTGATGACAGTGGATTTGGATGCCATGATACGCAGAATAGAGGCTCTCGACACCCTCGCCACCGCCGACGGACGACCTGCATACGAAGATGCCGGTTTTATGCACGGGATCAAGAAGATACTACCCTCCGGAGGTCGCGGCACCGACAAGTTGCTCTATTTAGAGGACCGTTTGTTGGCAGCCAATCTCTACAGCGGCGACATAACGGATGTGACTTCGACCCCCGAGAGGTTCAAGAAGATAGGCCGTGCCTTAACCACCAGACGGACGGGGGCAGGTGAAGCGCTGTTCGCAGACGCCGCACTGTCGTTCCAGAACAGGCTCAGTTGCGCCTCTTGTCACGGACGCGACGGCGGCATAGACGCATTGACGCACATGCTTCCGGTCGACACCCTCTACACACCGCGTACTACGATGTCGCTCGCATCGGTATCGGCCGAAGGACCGTCCGAAGGTGCAATAGCACGTATGGCGGTAGCGGAGAAGTTGAAACACGTCAGGAAAACCCGCGGCGGCGCAGAGCCGGAGATAAAAGTCAGTTTGGAGGATAGATGCGCCGAAGCCATACGCTCGCTCCTGTTCACCGAACCTACTGCCAACGAGAGCCGTAATTTGGCCGCATATATAAGATCGTTGAGGCCGGCGGTGTCGCCGTATCTTAAGGACGGTAAGCCGTCCCGACGAGCAGAAAGTGGCCGGCGGATATTCGAAGATGCCGGATGCGCGTCGTGCCACTCGGGTCAGACGTCGCTTTCCGCCCTGTGGCTGAACGCTCCATATATGAAGGGGAGCATGTACACGCTCGACGAGGTAATAGATAGCGGTCACGGCACGGACGGTGTCCGGCTGGACTCTATAATGAAAAGAGACCTCAAAGAGTATCTTTTGACGCTATAACCTACTTGGAATGACATTTAAACAGCTCCTTGTAGACAAAAGTTTCTACAAGGAAAATATAGTTTTGGCTACACCGATCGTGCTGGCCAATGCGGGGCAGTCGCTCGTGAGCGTGGTAGACAACGCCATGGTGGGACGTCTGGGGGCCGAACCCCTCGCTGCAGCGGCTTTCGCAGGCGTACTGGTAATGAACGTATTGGTGTTCGGTCTGGGGATGTCGTACGGTCTGACACCGCTCGTAGGCAAAGCGCACTCCACCGGCGATCATCGTAGGGCAGCGTTTCTGTTTCAGAACTCATTGTCGCTCAATACTATCATAGGCTTGGCTTTGAGTCTCGGGCTGATAGCGGCCACACCGCTTCTCGGCCACATGGGGCAGAACGCCGCAGTGGTGGAGGCGGCCAAACCGTTCTACATATTGATTGCCGCATCCATATTCCCTTACATGATCTTTTTGTCTTTCAAGCAGTTCATGGAGGGTATAGGTAACACCACCGTGCCGATGGCTATAACCGTCGGTTGCAACATACTCAACATATTCCTCAACTGGGTGCTGATATTCGGTAAACTCGGCGCTCCGCAGATGGGTGCTAACGGCGCGGCGTTGTCGACACTCTTGTCGAGAGCGGTGATGCCTGTTGCGTTTTACATCTATTTGGCCGGGCATCGCAGTTACAGACGTTATTTTCTGTTGTTCGGCACGCGCAATTTTACGCGTAGGTGTCACGGGCAGTTGCTTGCGATAGGTACTCCCATATCGTTGCAGATGGTGATAGAGATGTTCGCCTTGAGCGTGACGGCCGTCATGATGGGGTGGATAGGTCCCGAAGCGTTGGCTGCCAATCAGATAGTGCTGACCGTGATGAGCTTTATGTTCATGGTGACAAGCGGCATATCGGGAGCCGTGACGGTGTTGGTGAGCCACTCGTCGAGCCCCAGACAGATAATGAACTACGCCAAGGCAGGTATGCAGATGTCGGCGTTATATATGTTCGCCGCCTCCATCCTTTATATTTTTGCAGGCGGCCCCATAGCCACCCTGTTCAACAACGATCCGCAAGTAATAGCCATATCGGCACGGGTGTTCATAATTGCCGCCCTGTTCGAGATAAGCGACGGTATACAGGTGACGGCTCTGGGTGCTTTACGAGGCATGGCCGACGTTACAAAACCTATGATATACGCCATAATCATATACCTTTTTCTCAACATACCGATAGGTTATCTGCTCGGTTTCACGGCAGGTCTCGGGGAGGAGGGTATTTGGCTGGGATTCTTCGTGGGAGTGACTGCGGCGGCGGTGTTGTTCAACGTGCGTCTGAAACAGAGGGTCAAAAGACGGATGCCGATGGCGTAAGGGCGTTTATGGGTGGATTCGGTGCCTCGGGGAGGTGGAGAATGTCTATTTTGTTGTATGTGAGTAAAATATGGGTAGATACGATAGGGTGTATCAGATGAGTTTCGCCAAGGTTTATCCGCTTCTTGTCGATAAAGCGGTGAATAAGGGGCGAACCGAAGAGGAGGTGGAGGCTATTTTCTGTTGGCTGACCGGATATAGCATCGACGAGTTACGTGCGTTTGAAACGTCGGATGTAACCTACGGTGATTTCTTCCAGAATGCGCCCGCTCCTAATCCTCATCGTCGTGAGATTAAAGGGAAAATATGCGGCGTGAGCATAGAGGCGATCGACGAACCGTTGATGCGGGAAATACGCTATGCCGATAAACTGGTGGATGATTTGGCGAGAGGGAAAGAGTGTATTGTTTTTAGGGGGCTTTAGGGGGGGGAAATTACACTTACTTGCCGATGCGGAAGCGGTTAATTTGTTGATATACAGATAAGTGTAACTCTAATCCGTACAAGTGACGTGAATTTTCTATAGTTGTAAGTTGATAACCGTCTGCTACTTAAATCATTACAAGTCGCATTTGCCAATTCGACAACAGTGACTCAACACAAAATTAGCTATAATAATCCGATTATCAAAAGAGTATGTCAACTTTAACTTTTCGCGACATACAGATGCGCGTACAAAACCACTGATTTTTACTCATTCGATACGTCGCCTATGTCTTATCCACAGAGAGATTTTATCCTGATTATCGGCTCAAATATTAAGCAAAATCTATGAAAATAATTCCAGTTTGATCCGATTTTTGCCATTTTTGCACCCGATTTGAGCCGATTTATCGTGACAAATTTACGGAAACACCTTGAATAATCGCGACAACATGGCGAGATTTCTTGCTTAAAATACTTGTCTCTGTCGCGATTTTGTTTCCTTCTAACTTTGCGTCACACCTTAGACTGGTTATTCAATCCATTTATCAAATCGAGGTGCGAACATGTCGATGTCGCGCTGAGGTAGACCGAGTCTGCGGGCTTCTGTTCGCCACGATTTCATGGCGATTTTTACCTCGGAGATGATGCTTTTGGCTTTCTCCGCTGAAAGCATGTAATCACCGGCTGATGCCAATAGGAGATTGAGGTCGGATTCGCTTGTAGAGCGATTAATCAGCAAGCTCTGATAATCGGCGAGAGTGGGGTTGATGTCGTATGCCGGAGAGAGTTCCCAACCTTTGCGCGTCAGGAGAAAACCATGATTGCGGAAATGGTCGTCGGAGTTACCGACGATGATATAGAATGCCACGCGGCGAAATAGTTCCTCTAAGTTTTGCTCGACATTGCTGCCGTGCTGAATGATGAAATCGGCAATGTCAGTATAACCGTAGCCCGTTGAAGCATTGTCACCATCAGTTAATCCGAGAAGGGTCAATGCGGAGGCGAAGTGTATTCGCCTCCCATCGCTGTTTCTGTCAAAGCGTTTTGAAAGCAAGATATGATAATCTTCGCCGTTGATTGTTCGTGTCTCGGCAATATTCAGTCCTGCCTTTCGACCCATCACATGGCAGAAATGTT
>CAJURV010000021.1 GCA_910588925.1 uncultured Rikenellaceae bacterium | reverse complement strand
GTATTGCTCGTGCGGGTGCATCCCCTTCGGGGACGCGTTAGGGATTTTATAGGTCCGTGCGTACGCGAGCGAAGTTTTCGTGATATGTGGTTATGTACGCGATCTCTGAACGCATGAATTGTCGGTTTGTGTGCGCGGGGTTTGGTTAACGTGGGGCTGCTTCCGTCGCTTTTTAGCCACAAAAATCGCCGATCCCGTTCGTGAGCCATCCTCACGTACACCCAAGTACGCTCCGGAGGCGCACGCCCGCGATCGACGATTTTTGAGGTCTAAAAAGTCTCGGCGCCCTGCGGTCTGCAGTTGTGTACGTGGGCAAACATGCCTGCGACTTGCGGTTAATGCGCATTTCTTTGGGTGTGGAGTGATGTGATCTGCTCGCCGGCGGCTTTCCCAACCTCTGTTCGGTTAATTCGTGGCGGGTATCGCGGAGCGGCACCTCGTGCCGCATTATAGGCTTTGGCTAATGCGCATACTGTTAGTGCGTCTTATAGTATCTTATCGTTTCGCAAGCGGAATTGTGTCTGATTCCTTGCACTTATGACGAAGCGCAAGTTTGTGCCTCGCTCCTGACACGGAGCGAGACTACCGGCGGTTAATGCGCAGATTTTTCGGATAAGGGTTGTGGTATGTCTGCGGTATGGCGTGCGGCAAATCTCTTGCTGTTTTGTGTGGAATAGGTATCCGTTCTGGCTTATAGTGGCGGGGGGTGTCGGTGCTATGGGATATATGCGGAAATGCAGTGGAATATCGAGCTTATTGTGGCGATAGTATGCGGGTGGGGATATGTGTCGGAGTTTATGGAAATAGCCGTCGATATGACGGGTTGATCGTTCCTCGAAATACTGTAGTTTTTTTGTCGGAAACATTTTGCGGTTTTGTTTGAAATCTTTTGGAAAATAACTACTTTTGTAGCTGGAAAAATGTTTTTAAAATGGAACTCGATTTAGTCGTATACAAGCTAATGGATGTTGTCGGCGGTACCTCTGTGCGCGGACAGTGGCAGAAGAGAGACGTCGTTTTCGACATGCTCGACGAATATAATACCAAACTGTGCGTCACCTTTTTCGGCGACAAGATGAACGAGGTGGCTACGCTCGCTCCGGGCGACAAGGTCACAGTGTCGTTCAATATAGCGTCGCGCGAATATAACGGCCGTTGGTTTACCGAGGCCCGCGGATGGCGCGTACGTCCTGTGGTCGAAAGCATGCCGCAGCAACAGTCGGCTCCGGTTTCGGCCATGCCTCCGTTGGAGCAGTCGGGCGAAGAGCTCACGTCGTCGGATGGCGGCGATCTTCCTTTCTAAAATGTAATGTAACCGTTCTAAAATGAAAAAGATAAAAAGCGCGCTTATATCCGTTTACTATAAAGACGGGCTCGACGAGATCGTTAACATGCTGGCAGATGCCGGAGTAAAGATATATTCCACCGGAGGCACCCTCTCGTTCATAGAGGGCCTCGGCCATGATGTCAGCTCCGTAGAGTCGCTTACGGGTTATCCGTCCATCCTCGGGGGACGTGTCAAGACATTGCACCCCAAGGTGTTCGGCGGCATACTCGCCCGTCGCGACAATGCCACCGACCGTGAGCAACTGGCGCAGTACGACATACCGGAGATAGACCTCGTCATAGTAGACCTCTACCCGTTCGAGGAGACGGTAGCTTCTACCGACGATCCCGCTCAGATCATAGAGAAGATCGACATAGGCGGCATATCGCTCATACGCGCCGCTGCCAAGAACTATAAAGACGTTGCCATAGTGGCTTCGCGCGGTCAGTACGGGTTGATGAAAGAGATGTTGTCCGCTAACGGTTGCGCTTTGAGCGAAGCCGATCGCAGACGTCTTGCAGCACTCGCATTCTCGGTAAGCTCGCACTACGACACAGCCATATTCGACTATTTCAACCGCGAGGAACATATCCCCGCATTCCGTTACAGCGCCGACGGAGCTTCTCACTTGCGTTACGGCGAAAATCCGCATCAGAGCGCATCGTTCTACGGCGATCTGTCTAAGACTTTCAAGCAGTTGTGGGGTAAGGAGATCTCTTATAACAACATGCTCGATATAGATGCTTCGATAAATCTCATATCGGAGTTCGACGATACGACGTTCGCCATCATCAAGCACAATAACGCGTGCGGCGTGGCTACGCGTCCCACCCTGCTCGAGGCGTGGACCGACGCTTTGGCCGGTGACCCTGTGTCGGCTTTCGGAGGAGTGATGGTGTGCAACCGTCGCGTAGATGCGGCTACGGCCAAGGAGATAGACAAGCTCTTCTTCGAGGTGATATCGGCTCCGTCGTACGATCCGGAGGCTTTGGAGATACTAAAATCGAAAAAGAACCGTATAATACTCGAGCTCACCGGTGTCGCTCCTTCCGCCGTGCAGTTCCGTTCCCTTTTGGGCGGCGTGGCCGTGCAGGAGCGCGATGGCAAAGTGGGCGGCGTAGACAGTGAAATGACTACGGTGACAAAAGCTACTGCGGACGAGGCCCGCAAGGCCGATCTTATCTTCGCAAATAAGATAGTCAAGCACTCCAAGTCGAACGCCATAGTGTTGGCTAAGGACGGTATGCTGTTGGCCAGCGGCATAGGTCAGACCTCGCGAGTGGATGCCTTGCGCCAAGCCATAGCTAAGGCCGGGTCGTTCGGGTTCGATCTGCACGGGGCGGTGATGGCGTCGGACGCTTTCTTCCCCTTTGCCGACTGTGTGGAGATAGCCGACAAGGCAGGCATAACGGCTGTGATACAGCCCGGCGGCTCTATCCGTGACAACGACTCGGTGGAGTATTGCGACAAGGCTGGCATGGCTATGGTATTCACAGGCTTGCGTCACTTTAAACATTAATAGGCTGTACGAAATTCATGTCTGCTTCGGGGTCTGGTAGTTGAGTGGTAAGCCGGCCCGTAACGTAGAGACGGCTATAAGGCTCTAAACAGACATTACTTAAAATCTCAATCAAAATTAAACAGCCTCTGAAAAGGAGGGAAATAAAATAACGAGATGGGACTTTTCTCACTGACACAAGAGATAGCGATGGACCTCGGTACGGCCAACACGCTTATCATATACAACGATAAGATAGTGGTGGACGAGCCTAGTATAGTCGCAGTAGACCAGCATACCAACAAACCCATAGCCATAGGTGAACAGGCGCGCAAGATGCACGGTAAGACGCATCAGAACATACGCACCATACGTCCGTTGCGCGACGGTGTGATCGCCGATTTCACCGCTGCCGAACAGATGATCAGGGGCATGATAAAGAAGATCAAGCCCAAGAGTATGTTCTCGCCGTCGCTCCGTATGGTTATCTGCATACCCTCCGGCTCTACCAACGTGGAGATACGGGCCGTGAAAGACTCGGCGGAGCATGCGGGCGGTCGCGACGTCTACCTGATATACGAGCCTATGGCGGCCGCGTTGGGTATAGGTCTCGACGTAGAGGCGCCCGAGGGACACATGGTAGTCGATATCGGGGGCGGTACCTCCGAGATAGCGGTAATATCTTTGGGCGGTATCGTATGCAACGAGAGTATCAATATAGCGGGCGACGTCTTCACCGAAGATATACAGACCTACATGCGCCAGCAACATAATATCAAGATAGGCGACCGCACGGCCGAGGATATCAAGATAGCGGTGGGTTCGGCCGTATCGGAGCTCGACAATCCGCCCGAAGATTACGAGGTGGTGGGCCACAGTATCATCGACTCGCGTCCGCATAAGGTGGCGGTGTCGTATCAGGAGATAGCCTACGCGCTCGACAAGTCGCTCGTTAAGGTGGACGCAGCCATCATGAAAGTGCTGGAGAAGACCCCCCCCGAGCTCTACGGCGATATAGTCAAGAAGGGTATATGGCTTGCCGGCGGCGGCGCTCTTATACGCGGTCTCGACAAACGCCTGTCTGAAAAGACCAAGATACACTTCCATGTTGCCGAGGAGCCTTTGAGCGCGGTGGCTCGAGGTACGGGCACCGCATTGAAGAATATAGACAGATTCTCGTTCCTGATAAAATAACGACGGGGAAAGCCGGGTATGAACCAGTTTCTTCTCCTGCTCAGGAGGATATATTTCACCATAATGTTCATAGCGTTGGAGTTGATAGCGTTCAGCTATTACTCCAACAATTCGGTTTATGTAAACGCCAAGGTTATCGACGCATCGAGCGTATTGATGGGCCATGTGCATACGGGCATGTCGGAGGTGGGCAGCTATTTCCGTCTCAAGCGCGACAACGAGGCTCTCATGGACCGCATAGTGGAGCTTGAGAACCGTTTGGAGAGCTATAGGGTGACCGAGGCTTTGCGCCAGCGCGATTCCACCTATACCGGTCTTGCCATAGGCGAGGAACAATACGCCTACATGAAAGCGCATGTGGTTAACAACTCCATAAACAGGAAGGACAACTACATCACGTTGGATAAAGGTATGCTCGACGGTGTGGTGAGAGATATGGCCATATTGAGCGACGGTTGTCTGGTCGGTTATGTGGTGGCGTGCTCCGACCGTTACTCCGTGGGGCTGTCGTTTCTCAACAGTAAGTTCGTAACCAGCGGTCAGTCTGAAAAAAAAGGCTATTACGGTTCCGTGAGGTGGGACGGAGTAGACTATGGCAAGGGCAAGCTCCTGGAGGTGCCCAAGTATGCCGATATAGAGGTGGGCGACACTATAACCACCACCGAGTTTTCGTCACGTTTCCCGGCGGGGATTCCCATAGGGGTGGTAACGGAGGTGGAGATGGTGAACGGTATCAATTACGAGGCGCGTTTGGATATGTTCGTCCGTTTCGGCAGTCTCTATAACGTGGAGCTGATCAGTTCGCGCGATGTCATAGAGAGGTTGACGCTCGAGAGTTCGGTCACCGGTGAGCCTGAAGGTTACCGAGGGACGGAGGCCGACAGTCTGCCTGCGATCTATTGAGCGGTATGGTTATGAGATAATACGCCCGCCGGTGCGGGTACTATTTGATAGGGGATGTTAAGACCGATCGATTATATAATACTGTTCATAGTTACGGTGTTGTTGCAACTGTTGCTTTTCGATAATATAGAGGTGACGGGTTTGCTTAGCATCTTCGTCTATCCGTTGTTCGTGATAGCATTGCCGGTGTCGGTGGCTCCGGGTGCGCTTCTGTTGCTGGCGGCATTGATGGGCGTTACCATCGACTTTTTCAGCGGCACCGCCGGGCTCAGCACCATGTCTATAGTGCTTATGGCCTTTGTGCGTCCCGCAGTTCTGCGTTTCATGGTGGGCGATGCGACCGATTCGGTTCCCGTATCGGGCAAGATAGGCTCTTACCGGTTTTTGCGTTATGCCACGGTGATGTTGTTGGTGCACAATATCGCTTTTTTCATGCTGGAGTCGTTGTCGTTGGAACATCTGCCCATAACATTATTACGTATAGCCGTATGTACTGTTTTCTCGCTTGCGGCCGTATATTTCTGTCAACTTCCGTTGACGCGTCAAAAGGAGCGTTTCTGATATGAGTCTGTCGCGCGGTCAGTCATTACGTATCTTCGTAGCCCTCGTCGCTTTGGTGATAGCCGGGCGGCTCTTCTATCTGCAAATTATCGACACCCGCTATAAGGTTTATGCTAAAAACAACGCCCTGCGTCCCATTGTGCAGAATCCTCCGCGCGGAGAGATATACGACCGTAACGGTCTCTTTCTGGCTCAAAGTCGCGAGGCGTACGACCTGATGGTTATCCCGCGCGACGTCGGCCCTTTCGATACCCTCGAGATGTGTCGCATAATAGGCGTGGAGAAAGAGGAGCTGATAGAACAGCTCCGCAAGGCGCGGGCATACGCCTATCGCAAGCCCTCCGTGCTTTTCAAACTCCTCGACAAGGAGGTTAAAATGAAGTTCGAGGAGCATAATTTCCCCGGTTTCTATACCCAGTATCGCACCGTGCGTTCCTATCCGTTCCATACTGCGGGCAATATACTCGGTTATGTGGGAGAGGTTGGCGACAATACCATACGTAACAACAGCTACTACAAGCGTGGCGACTATATCGGCATGACCGGCATAGAGAGCGCTTATGAAGAGATATTGCGCGGGCGTAAGGGTGTGCGCATGGAGCTTGTCGATGTACACGGCATGCCCAAAGGCTCGTATGCCGAGGGCCGTTTCGATACACTCGCCGTGCCCGGTGTGTCTATAACATCCACTATAGACGCCAAGTTGCAGTTGCTGGGCGAGGAGCTTATGCGTGGCAAGGTCGGCTCCATAGTGGCGATAGAGCCTGCCACGGGCGAGATACTCATGATGGTGAGCAGCCCCACCTATAACCCCGACGAGCTGATAGGCCGCGACCGTTCGCGCAACTATATGAAGCTGCTTAGAGATCCGCGACGGCCCCTATATAACCGCGCAGTGATGGCCTCTTATCCTCCCGGGTCCACATTCAAGCTCTCTACCGGTCTGATAGGTCTGCAAGAGGGGGTGCTCGTGCCGTCGCAACAATATGTATGCAACATGGGTTACCCGGTGGGACGCGGCGTAAAGTGCCACAGCCACGCTTCGCCGCTGGATATGTACTTCTCTATACAGACCTCCTGCAACGCCTATTACTGTTATGTATTCCGAAATATTCTCGACAACAAGGCCTACGGCGATGTAAGAAAAGGTATGGAGGTGTGGCGCGACTATCTTCTCTCGATGGGTTTCGGACGCCGTCTCGACTCCGACTTCTCGGGCGAGCTCAAAGGCAACATCCCTACGCCGGAGTTTTACGACCGCATATACAACGGCAGGTGGAATTCGCTTACTGCCATATCGTTGTCTATAGGGCAGGGGGAGGTCGGGGTCACTCCGTTGCAGCTTGCCAACTTCACGGCCACCATAGCCAACCGCGGCTATTATAAAATACCGCATATAATAAAGAGCATAGAGGGACGTCATATTGATCCCATCTTTAACGAGCCACACTACACCAAGGTCGACAGCGAGCATTACAAAGTGGTGGCCGAGGGTATGTACAGAGCCGTAAATGTGGCCGGTACCGCCGTAGGTGCGGCCGTTCCCGGGCTCGATATATGCGGCAAGACGGGTACGGCCCAGAACGGCAGGGGACGCGACCACTCTACATTCGCCTCTTTCGCTCCATACAACGATCCCAAGATAGCGGTGTCGGTATATGTGGAGCACGGCGGTTTCGGCGCTACCGTCGCCATGCCGATAGCTTCTCTGGTGATAGAGCAGTACCTTACCGATACCATCACCCGTCCGTGGCTGGTGGAGCATGTCAAACAGATGAATATACCCTATCCTCAGTATGATAAGCGATAACTATTATTACAGGCGTGAGAGCGCCATATTCGGCGGGGTGGACTGGTGGACCGTCCTTATATACGTCATGTTGGTAGGGTTGGGGCTTCTGAGCATATATGCCGCCGTCTACAACGAGGAGCACTCGAGCGTTTTCGACATGTCGCAGAAATACGGTTCGCAACTAATGTGGATAGGCATCTGCATGGTTATGAATATAGTGATTCTGCTCGTGGACTCCAAATATTACCACTATCTGGCATATCAGGCCTATGCGCTCTCAATATTGTTGTTGCTTCTCACGTTCGTGGTGGGACGTACTGTCAACGGCGCCCATTCGTGGATACGGATAGGTCCGTTCAGCATGCAGCCGGTGGAGTTCGCCAAGATGACCACGGCTTTGGCGCTGGGTAAATATATGAGTAACTACGGTTTCAATATACACCGTATGGGAAGTCTCTCGCGGGTGGCTATGATAATAGCGCTTCCCGCTTTGATCGCGTACGCGCAGAACGACACCGGTTCGGCCATGGTGTTCGGTTCGTTCCTGTTCATGCTTTACAGAGAGGGCTTTACCGGGTGGGTCTATCTGGTGTTGGGAACGGTGGTGTTTCTGTTCGTAGGGTCGTTCTTCGTGGAGCCGGAGGCGCTCTATATGTTGATATTCGTGCTGGCTGTGCTTATGGAGTCGCGTAGCAACGGTTTCTTGCGGCAGAAAACGATATACGTGTCGACGGTGTTTCTCGTCATGCTGTTGATAATGTCGGCGGCTTTCGTTATGGGATACGCTCTGACCATTACGATGGCGTTCATACTGTCTCTGGCCGTTACATTGCCTTTGGTGGCGATATATGCGGTGCGTCACCAGTTGCGTAATGTGGTGGTATTCGTGCTCTTTTTCATAGGGTCGTTGCTTTTCGTCACGTCTGTCGATTATGTTTTCGACAATGTGCTCAAGTCGCACCAGCAGGACCGTATCCTCGATCTGTTGGGGTTGGAGAACGACGTTAAGGGTGCCGGATATAACGTCAACCAGTCCAAGATAGCCATAGGTTCCGGCGGCTTTCTCGGGAAGGGATTCCTTCAGGGGACGCAGACCAAGTTCGACTTCGTGCCCGAACAAAGTACCGACTTCATATTCTGTACCGTAGGCGAGGAGTGGGGATTCGTGGGTAGCGTGGGGGTGCTGGCTCTCTTTATGGTGTTGATATACCGGCTAATGAGAATGGGCGACAGGCAGAGGGACACTTTCGGTCGCGTCTATTGTTACGGTGTGGCGGGGGTATTCTTCTTCCATGTGCTGATAAATATAGGCATGACTATAGGCATAGTGCCGGTGATAGGTATTCCGTTGCCGTTTTTCAGTTACGGCGGATCGTCGCTTCTGACATTCTCGGCTATGTTGTTTATCGCCATAAGGCTTAATTGTAGTACGCAATATCAGAGTAGATTATGATTATAGACTCTTTGACGGAGGCGTCGCGTTACGTCTCGTTGCATCCGCTTTTCGAAAAGGCTCTGCGTTATGCGGCGGATAATTACGATACCCTCGAGGAGGGGTGTTATCGTCTCGACGGCGACAGGCTGAAGGCGACCGTGGAGGTGTCTTCGATGCGTTCGCATAAGGATGCCGTGCTGGAGGCTCACGACCGCTACATAGATATACAGCTTCCGTTGTCGGGTGACGAGAGTTACGGATGGCGTTACCGTGCCTCGTGCCGGGACGGCAGGGGGTATGATAAAGAGCGGGATGTGGAGTTTTTCGACGATGCCCCGCAGGACTATTTCACTGTAGAGCCCGGTCAGTTCGTGATATTTTTTCCGTCGGACGCGCATGCTCCTTTGGTGGGACGTGCCGGTAAGATCAAGAAATGCGTGATAAAGATAAGAGTGGAGTAGCGATGAGATTCATAACCGTATCGATATTGGCTCTTGCGGCTATATTGTCGGCCTATAGCGCCGATGCCCAACGTATTCCGGGACAGTATGCCATAGACGAACTGCCCGTTATCCCGATAGACACATTGCCTGCGGATAGGGCCGGACGCCGTCTGGTGATAAACAGTAACGGCACGTGGGGGTATATGTACGACGATTTGAGCGACCTGGCTTCGTATGCCGGTTTTCGCGACCACTGGGACACAACATCTGTTTTCGCCTATCGCGATTTCTCGTACGATGCCATGCCCGAGGTGTTGGAGCTGGAGATAGTCGATTCGTTGTGGCGTTTTGCTTCACCTGTGGTAGGTAAGGTATATTCTCCTTACGGGCGACGTCGTCGTTCCAATCACAACGGCGTGGATGTTCCAAAGCCTGTCGGTACGCCCATATACGCCGCATTCGACGGTAAGGTGCGCTATTCGCGTTATAATACGGGCGGTTACGGTTATATGGTGATATTGCGTCACCCTAACGAGTTGGAGTCGTGGTACGGACACTTGTGCCGGTTGGCTGTCGGTTCCGGCGATTATGTCAAGGCGGGACAGATAATAGGGTATGTTGGTAACACGGGGCGCAGTCGCGGCAGCCATCTTCACTTCGAGCTACGTTATCGGGACCAGACTTTCGACCCCGAATTTCTCGTAGATTTCGAACACGGAAAGCTTCGTTACAAGGTGTTCCCTTTGGAAAAGAGCTATCTCGACATCCATTCGCATGCCTCGGAGATATTACAGGAGTTCGACGACGATTGGGCCATAGGGTCGTTGTTGGCGGAAGCGGGCGACTCCGTAGCCATAAGGGCCGCCATCGCCCAACAGAAAGCCATCGACGATGCCGGACGTACAGTGGTGAAAGAGTCCGCCGCGGTATATCACACAGTCAAGAGCGGGGATATACTCGGACGCATAGCCATACGTTACGGCACCACTGTAGATCGTATATGCAAACTCAATAATATATCGCGTAACTCGATACTGCGGTTGGGACAGCGGTTGAGGGTACGGTGATTTCCGGGATGCGTCTCGGGCACTTCATTCGGACCGAACAAGCGGAAAGTGTTTATGCCACTCGCTTCGTTCGGTCCGCTATTTGTTGGTTATGGTCAAGTTGTTGATATTGTTGCGGTTGTTGTGTCGGAGAGCATTTTGTAATTATTGACATGTCTGCGTCGAGCGGTTATTATCTCTAAGTAGCGTCTGTTCTGCGGTTCTCACGAAAATCGCGCCCCCAACGCCCATAAAAACCGACCGTAATAAAATATTCGCCGCGATTCTCTCCCGCTTCTTAAACAATATTTGTTAACTTTGTCCTCGCCTCGGTCCGTGCCTGTAGGTGTGCGTTAGTGTCATGCCGGTCGACGGAGCCGATAAAAATAGTATTATGGACAATTTCGACAGAGACCACCTCTGGCACCCATACACATCGGCCACAAGGCCGCTACCCACCTATAAGGTGTCTCATGCCCGAGGTGCCTATATCACCCTCGACGACGGACGCGAGCTGTTGGAGGGGATGTCGTCGTGGTGGTGCGCCATACACGGCTACAACCATCCTGTGCTCAACCGTGCCCTGTCGGAGCAGGCCTCTAAGATGGCACACGTCATGTTCGGAGGGCTGACACACGATCCGGCCGTGGAGTTGGGACGCTTGCTTCTGGATATAGCGCCTAAGAACATGAACAATATCTTCTATGCCGATTCGGGGTCGGTGGCCGTGGAGGTGGCGCTCAAGATGGCGGTGCAGTATCAGGCGGCTCGCGGATGTCCGGCTAAAGAGAATATAGTTACGGTGATGTCCGGTTACCACGGCGACACGTGGAACGCCATGAGCGTGTGCGATCCTGTCGGCGGCATGCACACGCTTTTCGGTCAGGCGTTGCCGCGCAGGTTGTTCGCTCCGGCGCCGGCGTGTCGTTTCGACGACGAATGGGACCCCGCCTGCATAGAGCCGCTACGTAAAATAATAGAGGAACATGCCGACACTTTGGCGGCGCTGATAATAGAGCCGGTGGTGCAAGGTGCCGGCGGCATGCGCATATATCATCCGCGATACGTAGCCGAGGCGGCGGCACTGGCCCGCAGGCACGACATGCTCTTCATAGCCGACGAGATAGCCACCGGTTTCGGACGTACGGGTCGTATGTTCGCATGCGAGCACGCCGGGACGGAGCCCGATATAATGTGTATAGGCAAGGCCCTTACAGGCGGTTATATGACTATGTCGGCGGTGTTGACATCCTCGCATGTGGCCTCCGTCATATCCGACGGCGATCCGGGAGTGTTCATGCACGGTCCCACGTTCATGGGCAACCCGCTGGCATGCGCTGTAGCCGTGGCCTCCACGCGTCTGTTGCTCTCATCGCCGTGGCGCGAGCGTGTCGGCGATATAGAAGCGGGGCTGAAACGAGGGCTCGAGCCGGCACGGGAGTCGGAGAGCGTCACAGACGTCAGGGTCCTCGGAGCCATAGGGGTTATAGAGCTTAAACACCCTGTCGACATGGCCGTCATACAGCGCAGACTCGTAGAGGAGGGCGTGTGGTTGCGTCCGTTCGGGCGTCTGCTCTACACCATGCCGTCGTATATAATGACTCCGGAGGAGATAGACCGTCTCTGCCGCGTCATGGTAATGATAGCAAAGGAGCAGAGGGCATGACACGACCGTTGTATCTGAAATTGGAATCCGAATTGAGTCGCTTGCGCTCGTGCGACAACCTGCGGACGCTTCCGGAGGCCCGCTTCGGTTACGGCGACGTGACGCTCCCTTCCGGCGAAAAGTCGCTTAACCTCTCGTCGAACGACTATTTGGCCATAGCCACTGACAAGGAGCTCGAAGCCGGGTTTTTATCTTCGCTAACCGACCGAGACGAGCCTTTGATGAGCGCTGCGTCGTCGCGGTTGCTGACAGGCGAGAGCACGGCATACCGCATGTTGGAGGCTCTGTTGTCGAGGCTCTACGGAGGTCGGGCAGCCATCGTCTTCTCGAGCGGCTACCACCTCAACAGCGGAGTATTGCCTGCGATATGCGACCGCGATACTCTCATATTGTCGGACAAGCTCGTGCACGCATCCATTATCGACGGCATAAGGCTCTCCGATGCCACCCACAAACGGTTCAGACACAACGATTACGACCATCTCGAGAAGTTGCTCGCGGAATATGCCTCTCTCTTCGGGAGCGTAGTGATAGTGACGGAAAGCATATTCAGTATGGACGGCGACCGTGCCGACCTCGCCCGTCTCGTGGAGCTACGCCGCCGTTATGCCAACGTTCTGTTATACATAGACGAAGCCCACGGCGTAGGGGTGTGCGGTCCCGGAGGCTTGGGCGTCGCCGAGGAGGAGGGGCTCTCGGGCGAGATAGACATGCTCGTGGGCACCATGGGCAAAGCGCTCGGTTCGGCAGGAGCTTACCTTATCTGCGACGACACTGTAAAACAATATCTGGTAAACCGAGCCAGGCCGTTCGTCTTCACCACCGGGTTGCCTCCCGTGACCCTTATGTGGAGCCGTTTCGTCATGGAGAGGCTCGGCGGCATGACGGACCGCAGGGAGAGGCTCGCGGCCGTATCGGCACGTCTTAGAGACGGGTTGGCGGCCATAGGGTGCCCTACGCCGTCGCAGAGCCATATAGTGCCGGTGATAGCCGGCAGTTGCGCCAGAAGCGTGGAGCTGGCCGGGAAGTTACGACAGAGCGGTTTCTACCTGTTGCCGATACGTCCGCCCACCGTACCCGAAGGCATGGCCCGCATACGCATATCGCTGACGGCGGCAGTGACAGAACATCAGTGCGACAGGCTTCTCGAAGCGATAGAGGATAATTTATGAAAGCACAATACATAAAACGTACGGGCAGCGATACGCTCACACTATTCTTTGCGGGATGGGGCATGGATAGCGTGCCGTTCGCCGACCATACCGGCGGAGGCGACTTATTGCTGTTGTACGATTATACCGACCTTACGTTCGACACAGAGCTGACCGACGGCTACCGGCATTACAGAGTGGCGGCGTGGTCGATGGGGGTGTGGGCGGCATCGTGCGTGGTTCCCGGGTTAGGTTTGGATATTTCCGAAAGTGTGGCTGTGGCAGGCACTTCCACTCCTGTATCGGAGCGTTTCGGCATACCGCCCGTCATATTCGACGGTACCCTCACCGGCCTCAACGATAGAAGCCTCGCTTCGTTCCGGCGTCGCATGTGCGGAGGAGCTGCGGCGGCATCAGTCTTCGAGCGGTGTGCCCCGGAAAGGGATATAGAGTCGTTGCGCGAGGAGTTGCGATCCATAGGAGAGATGTCGGCCGTAAAGACCGGTAGTATGAGATGGGATAGAGCCGTAGTGACTATGCGCGACGCCATATTTCCTGCAGGGGCGCAGATAGCAGCCCACACGAGGGACGGCGCGGGTATCGTAACGGAGATAGACGTACCCCACTACCACAGAGAGACGCTCCGTGACATAATAGAGGACAGATGATGGATAAAGAGCTTATAAAAGAGCGTTTCGCCGGCGCTATCTCCACATACGACCGTGCGGCCGTGGCACAACGTCACATAGCCGAGAGGCTGGCCGAGCTGATGGCTCCGTATGCCCCCGAAGGCGGCACCGTATTCGAAGCGGGGTGCGGCACCGGTATAATGTCACGGCTCATTATGGAGCGTCTGCATCCCGAGAGGTTGTATATGGTCGACCTTTCGGAGAGTTACCGCAACCTGCTCGCCGACTTGGATCCCGACAAGGCGGTTTTCCGGGCGGGCGACGCCGAAGAGATGCCGTTGCCGTACGGTCTGTCGGCGGTGGTGTCGTCGTCGGCCCTGCAGTGGTTCGAGAGGCCGGAACGTTTTCTCGCGCGGAGCGCCGATGCTCTCGACGAGGGAGGTGTGATAGCCATAGCCACATTCGGCGTGGAGAACATGCGCGAGATAGGATCGCTCTCGGGCGTGAGGCTGCATTACCCATCCTGCGAACAGTTGCGACGTATGATACCCTCTGCAATGACATTGGTGCATTTCAGCGAGCAGATCATCACACTTACGTTCGGTTCGGCCCGCGAGGTGCTGACCCATCTGCGGCAAACGGGGGTCAGCGGCATAGAACGTCCGCTCGGGGTGACCGCCACTCGCCGGCTGATAGCCGACTATGACGCCGGATACTCCGACGGCAAAGGAGGTGTGACGCTCACGTATCACCCCATATATATAGTGGCACGTAAGGGGACGGCCGAAAGGCGATAGCCGAATGGTTGTTTCCTAATCTTTACACACGTAAATCAAGTACACGTCATGGACATAAAATTCCTCGAATCGCTCCCCGGAGGAGTATATTTCGTAAGCGGCATAGACACCAATGTGGGTAAGAGTTACGCCACCGGCATACTGGCCCGTGAGCTGGCCGCAGCCGGACGAAGCGTCATTACGCAGAAGTTGGTGCAGACCGGATGTATCGGCAGCTCCGAAGATATAGAGCTTCACCGCCGCATCATGGGCGTAGCACCCACCCGGGAGGATATGGATATGACGACTGCGCCGGAGATATTCACATATCCGTGTTCGCCCCATTTGGCCACCGTCATAGACGGCAGGGAGATAGACTTCGCCCGCATAGACGCCGCCACGGCCGTGTTGTCGGAGCGTTACGACATAGTGTTGTTAGAGGGTGCCGGCGGCCTTATGGTGCCTCTGACCGACGACATGCTTACCATTGATTTCGTCGAACGTCATCGCTATCCGGTGTTGCTGGTTACATCCGGACGTCTCGGCAGTATCAACCACACACTGTTGAGCTTGGAGGCGCTCGAACGTCGCGGCATGGATGTGACGGCGCTCCTCTACAACGCCTACCCCTCTTTGGAAGACAAGACCATAGAGGAGGACACGAGGCGCTATCTAGAAAGCCATACATCCATTCCCGTAATGGATATTCCGTTGTTGGAGGGGATCGAGTAGAATATCGTGATTGCGCACCGGCGTAAATTTACGTAATACACAGCGCTTTTTCAGTTTTTATATTTACCTTTGTCCGTAACAAAAATCGTAACATGCGTTATTTCACTTCGGTATCTGACATAGGCGATCTTAGCGCCGCACTCCGTGAGGCATCCGCCATCAAGGCCGACCGTTTCCGATACGATAGCCTCGGTCGAAACAAGACCCTCATGATGGTATTTTTCAACTCGAGCCTGCGAACGCGCCTTAGCACGCAGAAAGCGGCTCTCAACTTGGGCATGAACGTCATAGTGCTCGACGTGAATGCCGGAGCGTGGAAGTTGGAGACCGAAAGAGGCGTCATAATGGACGGCGACAAACCGGAACACCTGTTGGAGGCCATCCCCGTTATGGGTTGTTACTGCGATATAATAGGTGTGCGCTCGTTCGCAGGGTTACAGTCGCGCGACTACGACTACAGCGAAGAGGTGATAGGCCGGTTCATAAAATACTCCGGACGCCCGGTATTCAGCATGGAGGCGGCTACGGGCCATCCGTTGCAGGGGTTCGCCGATATCATCACCATAGAGGAGTACAAACGCAGTGCGCGTCCTAAAGTTGTGCTGACATGGGCCCCTCATCCCAAAGCGTTGCCTCAGGCTGTACCCAACTCGTTCGCACAATGGTCTGTGGCGGCTGGTTACGAAGTGGTAGTGACGCATCCGCACGGTTACGAGCTCGACGAACGGTTCACCCGCGGAGCCGTCATAGAATACGACCAAGACAAGGCTTTCGAGGGGGCCGACTTCATATATGCCAAAAACTGGTCGGCATACGCCGGCGATAACTATGGCAAAATATTGTCCGCCGACAGAAGCTGGACGGTAGACAGCCGTAAGATGGCGCTTACCCGCGACGCGTTTTTCATGCACTGTCTGCCCGTCAGACGCGGCATGATCGTCACCGACGAGGTAATAGAGAGTCCGCGCTCCATAGTAATTCCCGAGGCGGCCAACAGGGAGATATCGGCTACCGTCGTCCTGAAAAGGATGCTCGAATCATTATAAAAACCGATCTATGAAAAACATACTGTTCATAGCCATAATGCTCTTAGCTCTGACTGCATGCAAGAAGAAGGATAAGAACAACAACTATCCGCATGCGGACTGGGTGACAGCCAAGTACGAAAAATCGTCTCTGAAGCAGACATTTAACGTCAACATCACCTCATACGGCGTATCGTGGAAAATAGAACCTCTCGACGAGTGGTGTAGCGTTAACAAGACGGAGGGAGACGTGTCGGAGGTTATCGCGCTCACCATAGAGGCCAATACCCTCACAGAAGCGCGTGTGGGTAAAGTGGCCGTTCTGTGCACCATCGACGGTGCCATCAAAGGCGACACGCTCTATGTAACTCAGGCGAGCGAACCGTGGGCCGTACATTTTTCGCCGTCGTTGCTGGAGGTGTCTCCAGATGCGGGACACGATGTGGTGGAGATAAGTTTCAACCGCCCCTACAAAATAGAGAATCTGGCCGATTATCCGTGGCTTAAGATCACTGAAGCGCCGTCGACCTATCTTATGGAGACCCGCACATTATCCGTAGAGTACGACAGGAATACGGCCGTGGAGTTCCGTCGCGCCGATGTCCGTTTCGCCATACTCGACACTACCATAACGTCGGTCTTCACCCTATACCAGTTCGGCAACGGTTCGCGTCAGAGCGACAGTCTTACACTGGTAAAACTGTACAACGACTGCGACGGTAGCAGATGGACTACGCAATGGGATATGTCTCTTCCCATGGATAAATGGAAAGGGGTGACGTTAGAGACTACACCTGCCGGAATACGCGTCACATCTTTGGACCTTACCGGCGCGGGTCTGAGCGGTACATTCCCTGCATACGTATGCGACCTTAGCTATCTGCGTAACCTGTGGTTGGGCGACAACTCTCTCACCGGCCAGATACCGGCAGACATAGACCGGCTCCAGATGATGCAATACCTCTACCTCTACGGCAACAAGCTGACCGGCCAGATACCCGCTTCGATAGGCAATATGACGTCGCTGATGCGTCTGCATCTATACTCCAACGAGTTAACAGGCCAGATACCTGAAAGTATAGGTAACCTTAAAAACCTGATGGCGCTCGGATTGCTCGACAACGATCTGACCGGCACACCTCCCGCCTCCATAGGAAGCCTGCCGAGGCTCAAAGAGCTGTTCCTAAGCGGAAACAGGCTGACCGGCACCCTTCCCGAAACATACTCGCAAAACGAGAACTATCTCAACTGGGAGGCCTCTGTAAATATATGTCCTCAACAAGAGGGGTACGGATTCGATAACTGTAAATAGATAAAAAAGGAGAGCTCGTTTAAGTTCTCCTTTTTTATCGCATTAATTCGAGAATCAGTGTTTAATCGTTTCTAAGTCATGCATGGAGCGTAACTGCAGAAAGCTCACGGCGGGAAGTTCAATAATTACAAGCAGCGGGCTTTGGTTCGGTGATAATTTATTTCCGGCTGCGAGTTTTTTGGGGGAGAATCATTTTCTGTTATCG
This sequence comes from uncultured Rikenellaceae bacterium, assembly GCA_910588925.1. GTDB lineage: Bacteria > Bacteroidota > Bacteroidia > Bacteroidales > Rikenellaceae > CASDZP01. Next base: position 10,529 of record CAJURV010000021.1, on the reverse strand, counting down.
CTTCTCTCGTGGCGGAAAGCGAAAGGCGTTTCCGTCGGACAACCTCCCTACGGAGCCATAGCAAAACAGGTTTTGCGTCGTTCTACGGGAGTCTGCAATTCTTTCCGTATCGTCCGGTCACTCGAAATAGTTGCATTCCGGATATGTCAACACAAATACGTCCGTTCGCTTCAATGCAGACATTTTCCTGCCTCGGTAATAGAACCTTCGTTTCATTGCGCTCGGCTTAACGAAAACGTTCGCTTGAGGCAGACGTTTTCTCGCCTCGGCATAACCAAATTTCATTTGTTTCTGCTCTGGGCTTAACGAAAACGTTCCCGAAACTATCTGTTCGGGAACGTTTTTGCAATATTGAAACCTCTAAAAAGGAGCTAAAGTATCGAGTCGAGTTCTTTGGCTAATGTCTCAGACTCCTTGGCAAGCTCCGATACGTAAGCGCTTTTGGCCGCGCGTATGGCCTCTTTGGCCCTTACGGCGATCATTACGCGCACTTCGTATGCTCCGCCCACCACTTCACGGTAGATCTCCAGAAGCGGTATGGCTTTGGTGAGGCGGGCATTGACGAGATGTTTGTTGGAAGATACGAACTTGTCGATCACCTCTATATCGCCCTCGCCATAATCGTGGTTGGCTACGTTCTCTTTTACGAGCTCGGCTATCTGAGAGCTTATCTTTTCGGCGATTTCGGTCATGGCTCTGCTGTCGGCTATCTTTTTGGCAGCTGTGTAGTTGCCGCCTTTAGACATGTGCGTACCTATTATATAATAGGCTTCGCCGCGTTCGTCTTCCTGCAGTTCGGCGTAACGGCTGTCCTGCAACTGGCGTTCCAAAGGCAGTTTCCCGGGCATTACTTTCCAGCCCTCTTTCTCCAAGATCTTAGCCTCTTTCTTGCAATCTCTATCGACACGCTCTTTAAGCTCTTTCTTCAGATCCTTGTCGGATTTCTGTGCCTGTGCGAACGCCTCTGCCGAACAGAAAACGGCCGTAGCGCACATTACGATACTGAAAAATCTTCTCATAATATTCTGTTTTAAGTTTTTATAATCTTCTGACCTTATAGGGGATAGTTTTCATATCTATGAAAACATATCCGCATTAGAAATAATTACCAGTTGCATGCCGCCGGCACCGATATCGACACTTTGTGCATGACACCCTCTCCGTCCGACACCGTAATACTGCCGCGCAGGATATTGATGCGCGTGTTATCCTTAGCGGTGTCGATCTCGTATGGTCCCGGGAGGGTAAGCGTTACGGTATCGACTCCACGTCCGGTGAGAGCGATGTCGAGACCGTCTGCTATTACCGGCATCATTATGCCCGGAACGCGAAGTGTCACACCTTTGATCTTTAGGTCGTTACGGTTGGTGTTGGCATCCATGCGCATGGTTATGCCGCTTACGACCGAGTCGGTGCGCACCTCTGCTGACATCGACACCTCGCCAACCGGCTTGATTTCGATTACTGTCCCGGCGAGGTCGGCGAATATCTCCTCGCGTATTGATAAGGGGCCTATGCGTTGCGACAACCGTATGACATTCTGTTCGTTTACGTCGGCATCGGAGTAGTCGTAGGTCACCACCCATTCGGTGCCTCGTTTCTCTGCATGCAACTGCGTGAGAGTCTCTGATTTAAGCGAAGGCTTGCGCGAGATAGACACTGGGTTGTCGCCGAGCATCAGTCTATAGACGTACTCTCCCGGACGCGAAGATACCTCGCTAAGAAATATGCGACCGTACAGGGCTGAATAGTTACGCTGCAAAGTCTGTGCATCGCCTTTACGCACATCGTCGAAGAAGTAGTCTATAAGCGGTTTGAGATCGCTGATGGCCTTGTCTATCTGCTCTACCGACTCTATGTCGTCGTATTCGGCACGCAGTTGTTCGTAACGGGCCACCATTTTACGGTCATTGGTGTCGAATATATCTACCAGCCGTTTCAGCTCTATTCTCGGAAACGGATATTTTATAGAGTATAACCATGTTATCTCGCCCGTATCTTTGTCTTGACGCTTCTCCCAATAGTAATCTTCCGCTTTGGAGGCCGATATGCCGGTGAGAAACGGCACTGTGGCCGCCTGTGTCTTGAATGTCGACGAGAAGTTATCTACGAAATCGGTTATACCCGAGGTCATGGTCTCCTGCGACAGGGTACTCGTGCCCGACGACTGCACATTCTGTGCCACCGACTCTATCACTTGAGTGCGTATATTGTCCATACACAGTGCTTTGGCCCGCTCCAGATCGTCGGCTACGGCGGAGGTGATTATATACTCCGTCTCCATTGTATTGAGCCATACGGGAGCCTTTTTAGAGCTTTGCTCCACCACCTTTACGGCCGCGGACAGAGATACGACGCTAAAAAGCATCGTGGCCGCGGTCAGGGTAACAGCTCTTTTGACAAAACCGATCATAACAGATATTTTTAGTTGACAGACAAGAAATTGGATACATACCACCTGTTGAGCGCATCAATCAGTATTCGCTGAACGAACACCTGTTTGGCGCTATCTTCGAGGGCGGTGTAGCCACCCTCTTCGCCTATGCGTCCCGCTATCTGTCGCATCTGCTCGGCTACGGCCGGATATTCGTCGATAATGTCGGGGACCGATGACAACAAAGCGAGCGCTTCATTGGGACGTCCCATCTTCTCGAGTGTCTGCGCTTTGGTGATTATGGCGGGAATGTGCGTGGTGTAATAGTCGATGATCTTGCCGCGCACTCGCGTCATGAAGCTACGGACACCGGGGCTCTTGGGCTTTATCTGCGTTATGGCTTTTACGACGGCCTTGTGGTCGGAGTTGTCTATTCCCTGTACCTCGAAGGTGTACGAATCAATCACCGTTCCTTCGGCCAGGTCTATTACATACAGAGTTACATCCATTTTAACGACCAACTGCACGGGAGCGGTGGCCGTAGCGGTCTTGTCGACGGTAACGGCATTGGCGGTAAGCACTATTTGTCCCGATACGGAGCCGAAACCGTTTTGTGTGGCTATCTGTCCCAGCTTCTGCGCCAGCAATGATTTGGCCGCCGACGGCAGGTCCGCCTTATCCGACAACATGGGGGTCACCGCCACCATCTGTCGGGACGATATGACGTTCTGTGCGGGCGCCGTCAAAGGCAACATACAAACGAGCGCCGCTATGATCTTTCTTAACATGACAATCCGTTTTTGATTCTACGTGACGACCGGCTATTTGCCGCCGATGGTTATGATAGCTTCGCCGAGCCCTTTGGTGTCTAACTTGGCGTCTATATTGTAGGCTTCTCTGAGATGACGGCGCAATCCGTTGGCCCACTGACGCGTATCCATAGCTCTGCCGTTGGCCGCCTCCAAAGGTATGCGCACCTGTTCGAAGACCATGCGGTTTTCGCTGGCATCGGCCGTGGAGAAGCGGCCCTGTACGGTGTTCTCGGCAACCCAGTCCTCTATGAGGAAGCCCAACTCTTCGCCGTCGAACTCCGACTCGAAGTCAACGTCGCTGCCGCTCCAGCGGCGGCATGTCAGCTTGACTTCGCGTCCGTTCTCGAACAGGTCGTCGAAATGGTTCTGCAGTTGGTTGTTGAAGTTGTCGATGTGAGCCAATACGCTCTCTTCGAGCAGTACCGGCACCTCGGCGCTGAACGACGGCGCACCCGTTCCCGAGGCGGCGGCCACCTGTTTGTCGGTGTATGAGTCGAGACCGCGGAGGTTGAACGTGACGCTCTGCTTGGGTCCCGTTTTGTTGACAGTCCATGTCAGTTGCAATATTATGTCTGCTTTGGCCGTCCTTTTGAGCACCTCCAACGGTGTTTCGGCCAACACGTCGCCTTCGTCTTTGGAAGTGGTGACCGCATCTTCGGCAGCATCGGTGCGTATGGAACGCATGGCGGCTTCGAGGTCCTTGAGGGGGAATCCGCGGTCGGCCATCATCTCGCCGAGCTTGCTTATAACGAGCAACAGATCGGTATCTTCCTGCAAGGCGCGCTGATAGTCGGGGTATTTCTCCGTCACCCCTTGGTTATCGTAAGTTTTGACATAGCCGTGTTTGGTACACCACGCATCGCTGGGTACTACCATTAGCGTCGGTTTCTTGGCCTGCCCGAAGCATGCGACCGACGCAACGGACATGACCAGCCCCAATATCAATCTTTTCATCTTATGATCTTATTAAAATCCTGAACCTAATTTCTTTACGATGCCCTGGCTCTCGAGCTCGCGACGCAGATTGTCGTAGTTTACGACCACCACCGCGCCTACACGGTAACGCCTCTTGTCTATCTTGGTGACATCGCGTTCGTTGCCTGTGAGCGTTACGAAACGCATATAGGGGCCTCCGTCGGCAAAGAAGCTGTCGAAATATTCGGCGTGCTCCTGTTCCTCGGCGCTGTTCTGCACCAAAGGTCTCTTGCCGGGCACGCTCCCGTTAGATGGGAAGCCTTTGAATATGACCCCGTGCACCGCATTCTTCTTAGACTGTTCGGCGGCTACTACCGGATTGGGCGAGTCGCTCCATACGGCTACCACCACATTGCCTTGAGAGCCTACAGACACGGGAGCTATCTCGTATTTCCACTCCGAAGTCTCGATATTTGCTTTCTTGGTTTTTTGCCTGTGTTGTTGTGCCGTCACCGCCACAGGTAACGACAACATTACGATCAACAATAACTTTTTCATGCTCATTTCATACAGATATTTTCTGTTTAAACAATCATATATGTACGGTTCCGCGTCTCCGGTGCCTGAGGGCGGATCGGAGCGCGTGGAGATTATTTTATCTGGCGCAACAACATGCCGCTGTATAGCCCTTTTACGGAGCCGTCGAAACGGGTCATGTCGAAATCCTGCTCTTTGCCGGTGAGTCTTAGCTCTTCGTCGGCCATGTAACGGTTATCCCATATATGGCCTTTCGATACCTTTACTTCGCCTTTTTTGTTGTAGACCGTCTTGCCGGTCTTTTCGTCCTGAATACGTTCGAGCACCTCGAATCTGTCGCCGGCCTCGAGCCCCTCTTTAAGCCCTATTTTGGCATAGATGCCGTCGCCGTCTATTATGAGCGGGGTTTTGGTCTTGAAAACGTCGTTGTTTTTGGCCAGCTTGGCTATGGCTGCGTCCGAGGCGTTTACCGTGGCTATGCGTATTAGTTCCGACTCCGGCTTGGATGTGAAGATGCCGGCCTTTACGTTGGCCCATGCCGATTCGCTACCTATGTATTGAAGCGAGAAAAGTTCGGAGTCGTCGTATGCCTCGCGGTTGTTCCAAAGTTCGGAATAGAACGTAGAGGCCACCTCGGGGTTCCATCGCAATTTGAACAGATAGGAGGTGGTCTTGACATAATATCCCGCGCCGAGCGAGGCTTTTATGGCTATAGTGGCGGCAGAGGCTCCGAGCGAGGCGTATCCGCCCCCTGCGATATTGGCAGCGGTTTGGGCAATGGCGTTTATCTCGGCTACCAACTCGTCCTTGCTCATATATCTGTAACGCGACACCACGACGAACGTGTTCCCGATGAGCTCTTCGCCCGCATCTTCGAGCATAGCCATGCCTCTGGCGGAGTTTTTAGCCGTCTCTACGTCCAATGCCGATGCCGCATAGAGTCCTCGCTCCTGTACCTTCTTCATTGAAAAGATAGTGTCGCCGTCGATGAACCAGTTGTCGACCAGTTGCTTGGCTATGCCGTTGTCCACAATGTGCATGTTGGCCGCCACGGCATAATCGTCTTTGCTCATGGACGAGTTGCTGCCGGTGATGGTAGGGAGCCCGAGCATACCTTTCATCATGCCTCCGAAAGCACCTTTCTTCTTAGGGGCTGTTACCGCTACGGCAGTGGCCGATGGATCGGCTTTGGACGCCGCCTCGAATGCGAGCCTGTCATTGTCGGTGACCTTGTAATCCTTTATGTTTATTATGCGTTCGCAGATGTTGTGGTCGTTGTATTTGTCGGGAATGGGCGATGAGAGAAACGCCGCCTTTATGGTGTCTCTCATGGGCATGTCGGCCTCGTCTATCAACAAGACACACAGAGAGCTGCGACGATAGTTCTCGTCTATACTGTCCCTTTTCTGGGCATTTGCGTTAGAGGCGATGAGTGTCATTGCGGACACTGTTAATATAAAACGCTTTAATGACATAATTGGCTGATTTGTTCGGGTTTATGTTTTTGCCGATGGTTGTCTGTATGTAAAAACATTCAACGCAAGGTAATAAAAAAAACGGTTCGATACAAAATAAACGGATTAAATACCGGTTATTTATAGTTTGTGCGGGCGAGGGTAGATAAATGCGAATCCCGTATCCGTTGACAGACAGAGGGATATATGTCGGTAGTTGTGTCCCGGGTGTAATGTGAGTCTGATAAGATGATAAATAGTTTGGCTACTTTTTAGTGAATAGTATCCCGAGTGAGGCGAGTGGCATTGAGCACTTTCCGTTTGTTCGGCCGTGAGTGGAGCGATGGCCCCGTGGATCGCACGGAGAGCTGAATCTGCTCTCCGGATATTCTGCTTTAGGAGAGCTTCATGCTCGTGCGTCACTTGTATACATCGTGGCAAAACATAGCAATAGACATCTATAGTAATGCCTTTTCTGCATCGGTTTACCGATCATATAGCGTCGATTAAAAGAGTTCTATGCGCCTTTCAGCCGGTCTATTATCTCCCCGGCTACGGTGCATCCCTGTTTTATCCTGTCGGACATGCCTATTCCGTCGCGCAGATTGCCGGCAATTATGAGCCCCGGATATCTCTTTTGGATGTTCTCCACGGCTTCGAGCCTGCGTCCGGTAGAGGCATCGTATTGAGGTATGGCGTGTTGGTGGCGCCATATACGTATGAGGTCCGGTTCGGTATCGAGGCCCAGTACATCGCGCATCTCCTCGCATACCATACGTTTGATCTCGTCGTCGCCGAGCCCGAAATATTCTTTCCCCCGCATGCCTCCGATGAAGAACGAGAACAGTGCTCCTCTTTCCGGCGCACGTCCATTGAAGCATCCGGAGGGGAAGAGAATACCGAGCGGGCGTCGTCCCTCGCACGATGGCATCAAGGCTCCGAAAGCGTCGAAGCGTCGGCCTTTGCAGTCGGACACTCCTACGCTCACCTGTACGACCGGCGCATACTCGAGGTTCGTTATCGCCTCCGTCTCTCTTGCGGGAAGCCACTGTAAGATGCCCGGCAACTCGTAGCTTCCTACGGTGGTTACTACATATCGGCACTCCATGTCGCCTTTGTCGCAACTTACGCGCCACAGTCCGTTTTCTGCCGAAGCGACCTTTACGTCGTGAGCCGAAAGCATGATGTTTTCATATCCTATGGCCTCGGCCATCGCTTTGCATAGCGTTTCGAGACCGTCACCCGCCGAGAATATCTTTTTTGTAGCGAGCTTGTCACGGTCGCTTTTGGGCTCTTTTGCTTTGGCTATACCGCCTCGAATGAAGCTGCCGTAGGTCTGTTCCAGTCTGTAGAGCTTAGGAAGCGCGTATCTGGTGACAAGACGAGACGGGTCGCCGGCATATATGCCTCCTATGAACGGGTCCACCGCATAATCGAGAAATGACCGTCCCATACGTCTTTTTACCATGTCGGCGACGCTTTCGTCCGGGTCGCTCCCTTTACGGCGCCAAGGCTCGCCGAGCAACCGTAGCTTGTCGGAGAGGCTGAACAGCGGAGTGGTGGCTCCGCTCCACAGCGAATATGGCAGGGGCCGGAGTTTGCCGCGACACCATATAAGTCTGCGACCGGCTCCGTCGCCAGCCGTCTCCATAGAGCATGCATCGCCAAGATCGGCGAAAAGCTCAGCCACCTCCGGCGAAGAGACCGTCCCTGTATTGGGCCCCGATTCGAACAGAAAACCCTTCTCCTTGTGCGAGGCTATCTGCCCGCCGACCCTGTCGCCTCTCTCGACGATCACGACATCCGCTCCCGCCCGTTTCAATCTGTAGGCGAGTGTCAGGCCGGTCAGTCCGGCGCCTATTACAATGACATCTTTCATAACTCTCCTTTAAAAAGACGTGTTTAGAACCTAAGTGTCAGGTCGGCCCCGAAACGTGCCGGTTTACCGCGCTGGGCGAAATGGTTGCCCAAAGCCTCGAAGTAGTACGACATGTAGTCGGTGCCGGTGATGTTACGGCCCCATATATCCACTTGGGCTATGCCGCGTTGAAACGATACGCGGGCGTCTAATAGTCCGTAGAACGGTTGTCTCACTTTGTTGTCGTCGTCCCAGTATATGGCACCCTGACCGTTGTATTGCGCCGAAAGAACGATGCGGTCGAGTACACGGCGACAGTTTACCGTGTATGATGCCGTGGCCGACAGAGTGTGTTCGGGCACGAACGGTATCTTGTTTCCGCTGTAGTCCGCACTTTCGCTCTGGAAGTATTCGGTGAACTCGGCACGGGTGAAGCCCCAATCGAATCGCAGATCGAGGTTCTTTACCGGATTGGCTCCTAACGAAGCCTCCACGCCCCACGATCTCGACCTGCCGGCATTGACCAGTTTCATGCCTATGCCGTTGGCCAAAGGTTGTTGTATCTGTTGCTGTCTCCAGTCGATGTAAAAGATGGCCAAATCGCCTGTCAACGCCCCTCCGAGCCATGAGGCGCGCCCTCCTATCTCGTAGTTCCAGCTACGCTCGGGCTTGTAGCTGCGTTCGCTGTCGTTATCGAACGACACGTTGAAGCCGCCGGCTTTATATCCCTCCGACACAGTGGCGTATATGGAGGCGCCGCGACGCAACCGGTATTGTATCGACGCCTTGGGCATGACTTGCGAGAAGTCGAGCTTGCTTACGAAGTCGGAGATGTGGCGGTTCATGTCGCCCATTGTCATATCCATGGAGTAGTCCATCCGAGAGTGCTCGAAATCGTATCTCAAACCTAGAATGAGGCTCAAGCCCTCTATGCCTATGTCGTTTATGGAAGATTGATGATAGACTGCCAGGCCGTACGACGGGGTGTCGTAGCTCATGATCTGCGTGGCCCGCATGGGAAGTCCCTGTGCGGCCGCAGCGTCGCGCATCTCCATGCCCACATTCTTGTCGAGCCCCTGCACGAATCCGGATGCACCGGCCAGCCAACTGTAGCGGCGTCCGTCTTCACGCGAACGGAACTGTATGTCGAACGATCCGAGATTCTGATGTTGGCGTTGGGTGGCGTAATAGTCGTCGGCAGGGGTGAAGTCTTGGTCCAGTCCCTGTTCGTCTTTGAAATATTGGTAGCTCAGAATGGCTGTGAAATCGAACTTGTCGGCATGGTGTCCGAGAGACATTCCGGCATTAGCCAACGAACGTTTGTAATAGCTGTAGGCGTTATAGTCTATAGGCATTATATGGCCGTCTATATAAGGGGCGTAAGGGTAACCGCCCTGATCGCTGTATTGATAATCGCCCAACACGCTTATATCCCATCTGTCGTTAGGCTTGAAACGCAGCTTGAGCGATCCCGACGCATCGTCGTCCACATCGACCCTTTTGCCGTTGTAGCGGTTGACGAAATAGCCGCCTTTGTGTCCGTATCGGGCCGTGATGCCGTAACCTATCTTGTCGGAGAATGAACCGTAGTGCGATGCCGCCGCACCCAGATCCTTATAGCTGCCGCCGGAGAGTATCACCTTGGTGCCTTTGTACGATAGCGGTTGGCGCGTGAAGACGTTTATTATCCCTCCCATGGTGTTGCGTCCGTAGAGGGTGCCTTGGGGACCGCGTAGAACCTCCACGCTTTGCACCTCGCTCAGGTCGAAATCGAACGTCGCCTTGTCGTAATAGGGCATGCCGTCGACATAAAGACCAACCGACGGAGAGTTGAGTCTCGAGCCTATACCTCTTATAAATATAGGCGACGTGAGTCTCGATCCGAAATCAGGCATGAACAGATTGGGAATCATCGACGAAAACTCCTTTATGTCGGTGACACGTCTCTGCGTCATGTCCGCGGCCGACACGTACGACAACGATGCAGGCACGTCGGCCAGCGCGCGGCTCTGTTTAAGCGAATAGACAGTCACGTCCTCTATGGCGACCGAAATTCCTACGCTGTCGGTTCTGATGCTGTCCGGCATGTTGGTGTAAGCCGATGCATGACCGCCTGCAGAGAGGGCGAAGAGTATTAAAAAAAATCGTTTCATTCTATATTTTTTGAACGGGCAAATATACCTAAATATGGGTACAAACGAAAATATTTTTTGACTTTATATGTTGTTGTGTGTTGTAAAAGTATAAAAATCGTGCCAGATGGTAGAATGGCCATTTAATGAAGATTTAGTTTTTCATTCTTCGATATTACGTACGCTGTAAAGAAGGATTCGTTAGTAAGTAGAAAAGCTTTTTAGCTTTTTATTTTTTCAGCCCGGAGCAAAGCGAAGATTGTCGACTACAAGTTCCGCTTTCTAGGTCCGAGCGAAGCGAGGGGCAGTCAAACACAATTTCCGCCGTTCCATCCCGAGGTACGAGGGATGAGCGGGCCGGAGCCTCCCCCAACGGAGGCCCGCTTTACGACTGGGTTGTTATCGGATGTTTTCGATTGACGCAAGTTCAGTTGTTCTCCCGAAACT
>CAJURV010000020.1 GCA_910588925.1 uncultured Rikenellaceae bacterium | reverse complement strand
CTCACGAACGGGATCGGCGATTTTTGTGGCTAAAAAGCGACGGAAGCAGCCCCACAGTAACAGACACTCGCGCACACAACCCGACAATTCATGCGTTCAGAGATCGCGTACATAACCGAATATCACGAAAACTTCCTCCACGTACGAACCGAACCTATAAAATCCCTAACGCGTCCCCGAAGGGGATGCAACCGCACGAGCAACACGAAAACGTACCCAACAAAAACAAACGTAAACTAAAACGGAAACGCTAATAAATTTCCAACTACACTAAACACAACTGCGAAAACAACACACAGAACGCTGCCCAACAACGACTAATAAAGAACGCCGTAAGGCGTATTACAATAGTAAAAGCCCCGAGCGAAGCGAAAGACATAAAATCGAACAAGCAGACTCAAATACGCCACAAGGCGTATCCGCACAGGCAGAAAGCCCGAGCGAAGCGAGGGCAATCAGACACAACTTCCGCCGTTAAATCCCGAGGCACGAGGGATGAGCGGTCCGCACCTCGCGGCGGGCAGAAATTTCCCCCACACGGAGGCCCGCGTAAGTTCCGGCAATCATAGAACCTTTCCGCTTAAATCACCGCCGGGAATCGAAAGAGCGTCACGCTCGAGCTGTCCCCCGCAGGCTCCGTCCCTATAGACACTAATAAAAACATCGCAAAAGCACTTTCACCACGCTACATAATTATAATACCCCATCCGAGAAAAAAATATTCCGCTAATGCACATACCGCCAAAACAAAAACTGACCGCCTCTCAAACCACCGACCCATACATAGCGAAACAAGAGTCATCGAACACAATCCCGTTTCCCAAAGCCGAACAAAACGGAACCAATGCGACAACAACACCTAACTCACGAACCCATCTATATACTTTGATATACCAACTTAGTTAATGGTATATCTCCCCATTGGATAGGAAATCGGTCTATGGGTTACACTGTTTCGGAGTAGCAAAGATTCATGAGTTTGGAATCTTTGTCCTTGAGACGTGTTAATTGATTCTCGACATGAAGATATATCCCTTAAACTACTTAGATCATGTCAAAAGAATCATTCAAAAATTCAATGCTGGCTGCGGGTTTCGAAGGGACAGGAAAAATAAGCAAAGCCGGACTCGTTAAGTGTCTCGACGAACTTAAGAACGGATTGACAAATCCGTCTGATGTACAGACTACAATGACTGATGCAGGCTTTTATAGCTCAGCCAAGATATCAAAATCCGGACTTGTCGCAGTATTCAATGCCATGAAGGCTGGCTTTAATCCATATGCCGGAACCGCATCGTTTCAACTGGGATTGATACTATCATTGCATTCAACAAATGCAACGAAAATTAGTAAGCAAGATCTGAACAAGATGTTGTCTGTTACCGCCGACGTGGTGTTTCTTCCATCTATTTCATTTACGAACAATACTTTCACTACAGTTGTTTCGTCTACTGACGAGTTTCCGATTCAAATTACTGTAACGAACATTGTAGTGGATAACGGTGTTATGATCGGAATCGACCGAATCGTATATAACGGTAGAGAGCTGAACCTCGATAATATCACTGACATGCAAGTTATCTCTGGTACCGTAGAGCAATTTGTCTTAGTGAGCGGTTATCCCGGATGCGTAATTGGCCTATATTCATATACTGCATATCAGACTTCCGGTTATGATACATTGACCGCAACAATAGATGGCGTACGTTGTAAGATTAACATCAAATGTACGATTAACGTATAACGACTGCCCTTGCTGAATAACTCATCGCCCCGTTCAACGATTCGTTGTACGGGGCGATGAGTTAGCTACCTTATGTGGCTGTTCTTTAATTAGTTTAGAAACATCCAAACGGCCTGAATGACGGCCCATACGATATTACAGATCGAACAGAATCGGGTCAATTTTGTTCTGAGAGGTTTGACAACTAAAAACAAAACGGATACGATAAGCAATATCACGTCGATAATAGAGACGTATTGAATCAAATCGCTCATTTCGTTGAAATACCCACTGAGATCACCCTCCGTCAAGCATTCGATGGTATCGGCACCGATGATAAAGGCAATGCCTATCAGGATGATTTCCACAAGGATGAAGCATAAATTGGCTATCCAGGGTTTCATATCTTTTCTATTTTTACGATACCTAATTATTCCGTGAAAGCCGACGACAGTTTGCCAGTCAGTTTTATGTATCGGCTCATTTGAGACGCCGACATGCTACCTTCGGCTCGGCTTAATTTTTCGCTGTAGGATTCGGCTTTTTCCAGCATTTCCGCATAGGCCGATAGGGCTGATATGTCGCCACTTTGAGCTTTTCTATATAGCTCGATGTATTGGTCGATGTATTTTTCATATTCATCCAGGACTTTATCCCAGTTGTCCGATCCCGATGAAGTACTTGTCGATGTATGACTCGTCGTATTCGATCTGGCGGATTCGACATTCGGGTTATCGTCCCAATGTATATCGTTATTCGACCAATCATAGCCGAACGTATTGTCGATCACCTCGAATGAAACAGTCTGGTCGAATATAGTTTTTGCCATCTTCTTTTCACTATCGAGACCGAAGTAATCCCATTTGAATGAAATACTTTTCGTGTCGCCTTCGCTGCCGGTATTCAAGAACTCTTTGAGTTTCGCCATTTCCGTCCGGCTGGTGGTAAAACCGTAAACTCCGGTATCGAATATTTCGCCGGTCTCACCGATCGGATTGAGCCGAATACTTTCCGGATGTTTTCTACGGCAGATTTCAGTGCCGACATTAACCCGCGTCAATTCAAATTTGACGGTAATGAAAGCATCGTCTCCATTGTGGGTGAATTTGTAACTGCCGTCCACGACTTTCACATGGTCTTTCAGCAAACCTGTGATTTCCACATCGGCAACTGTTACCTCGCGTTCCCGTGGAATGCCGGAGCAACCGCACAGCAGGCAAGTCATTGCCGCAAAATAGAAGTTTTTCATAACATGTAAAATTACGGTGCATCTCGCTATCGTTTTACACGCCACAAAAAGAAGCGCGGGCTGACACTTACCGGCAGAGAGGTACGACCAAGCACCATAATCCCAAGTAAGTAAAGCCCACGCTATCGCATGAGCGTTCACTTATTGTTTGTGGGATTAGATTAAAATTGGTCGTTTTCTCTGCCCAAAACAATAGCTAAACGCTATTCATATGTCGCCACAAAATTACAAAATTTTGCTCCGTTTCAAAGGTTATATACCAGTTCCGTGTATCTTAATCGGGTACTCGGTTGGGCTATGAATTGAATAAATCGTTGTAAGTCATCCAAATTTCTCGTATTGTATCTGTATGCAAACTCGTCGCAATACATTTGCAGGTGCTTGGGTCTGACAGCATGATAAATGCCTTTCAGCCCTCGTTTTAGATGAGACCAAAATCCCTCTATGCCGTTCGTATGAAATCCCTTCTCATTTACATATTGTTTGGTATGATGAGTAACCATCTCATGGCGGTATTCTATGGAAAGGCCTTGATATGCCTGCCACTCATCGGATACAATCGTAGAGCCGGGTTTTACCAAGCCATATATGATCGGTTTCAGGGTTCGTCCGCTTGTATTGGGAACAACAAGAGCGTAAACTCTTTTGTCGGTTAATAGTCCGAAAACCGCAACTTTTTGTTTGGTACTTCGCCCCCGATTGAATTTGAAACGCCCTTTATTTCTGCCACCGATATAAGTCTCATCCACTTGCACGGTACCCTCGAATTTGTTCTGTATAAATAACTCTGTGTCATTCAGATTGTACCTTATCCGATTGAGCATAAACCAGGCTGTCTTTTGAGTAACCTGTATATCACGGGATAATTGAAGGCTACTTACCCCTTTCTTGTTAGACAGAAATTTGTCAATCGCATAAAACCATTTGTTCAATGGTATATGGCTCCCCTCGAACATAGTTCCAACAAGTACGGTAAATGTTTTTCTACAATGCCGACATTTATAATACCCCTCACGTTTCAGTTTATAGTGATATTCGGAGGAGTGATTACAGTGTGGACATATCGGTTTCCCATTCCATCGCTTTTGTCCCAACAGCTCTCTACATGATTTTTCATCGTGCATTAACCCTTTTAGGTCCCAAGAGGTCTTTAATTCCCGTACCATTTACTTGCCATTTTCTCGAATGGCGGGTAATACAGAATAGAAAGTCTTTGGTTCATGAGCTTTATATTATTTGGTTATATAAATATAATAAAAATTTATAACACGTTAAAATTCAGGAAATTAAAAGTTTTCAAGAGGTATAAAATGCCTGACCTTAGGCTTCCGACAAGGTCGATACATTGTCCTAAATCTTATAAAACTTGATGCTATGCCGGAATTAGTCCTATTATCACCTCAAAATCGTTTCGTAAAAGACATCTTGAAACTCAAAATCCACCCCAAACCCTGGATGCATCTCGGTATCATCAAATGGGATAATGGCAAGCGAGGGTATGCCCTCTGGATATGGGATAGTCGTCAAGTAATCGAAGATGGTTACTTATCCGAAGAACAAAAAGACAGAATCGATTTATATATCACCGATCATTTTTTAAGCAATGAAATAAAGACAAATGATAATTTTCTGCCTTTAAGTGGCGGAGGAAACACATCGAAAGCTATTTCAGAATATTTCGACAGACACTATGACAATCTGGTCTCATGTATAGAGGCTTACCTGAACTTGTCGTATGAAGAGGCGATACATGCATTATCTGACAAACCGGATAAAAGCAAGTTAGTAACACGTATTAAGGAGGTTCTTGGAACTATCTCAACCTATGGACAACGTTGTATCGACATCGATAATTTCAAAGATGGCATAAAGATTCGCTGCAATGGAGGTCATGATGTCGCGACAATGATCAATAACAAGCTAATTAAAGGCGGATTAAGAACAAACCTGCCGAATAACAGCAGGTTTATTACGGTGTATTTCAAATAGTTTGACTTGGTATATTCAAGTATATAGTTGGGCTCACGAAAATACAATTTTCACCACTGAATACAGCCCGCCTAGAAACGCAATTCCCGGCAACTACCGCAACGTCACATCGCCATCTTGCGCCCCATCTTCCTGTAACGCGGAGCGAACACCCCGAACAAAAACACCGCATGCCAGAACAACGTAACAGGCAACCCGTAATAACGTCGCATTATATCGAACCTCTCGCACAAACTCTCCTTGCGATGCACGGTGCTGGCCCCTCCCTGACGGAACACCGATATCACGGAATGGGTATTTTCTATCCTCTTGCTTCTCCGCAAAGTCTCTATCACCCAATCTATATCGGCAGCATACCTGTACTTCAGGTCATACATGGGAACGATGTCGCGTGCGGCTATAAAAGACTGGTGACACACCACCATCCCCTTGCGCAGACTGTGCCATGTCAACCTCTCGGGCAACCTCTTCCGTCTCAACCCTTTCACCTCTCCGCAATCGTCTACTACGAGAGTCTCGCCGTAATACACATCGGCATATTGCTCACGTCCCTTGAATATGTTCTCGAGCACATGAGAATCGTAGGCATAATCGCCCGCATTGACAAACCACACGTAATCGCCGCTCGACATGCGCAACCCTTTGTTCATGGCGTCGTATATGCCGTCGTCGGGCTCGCTGACCCAATGGGCAATATGCAACGAAAACTCCTCTATAACGGTGCGCGTACCGTCGGTGGAGCCGCCGTCCACTACTATCAACTCCAGATTCTCGTATTTTATCTGCAAAAGATTCTCGAGCGTCAGACGCAGATCGGCCGCCGCATTGTAAACGACGGTTATTATGGAAACTCGTGGTAACATACGTATCGTTTTACGTCACTGTAAAAATAATCGGGTCGCAGGCTCTACAGCACGAACCTTGCCGAAATGAAACATTCGTGAACAAAAACCGAGAAACCGGTTCCGATTACCATTCGCAAAGATAATCGCACCGACAGCAATGACAACCTCGCTTAAGCACCGCCAAGACGAAGTTTATTTAATGCAAAGATACGAAATAGGTAGTTATATACAATCTCAATTTATTGCCCGTCTTTAAGATGTCTCGCACCGAAGAACGACTGACAGCCCGAAAACATCAACTACATGCAGTCCATTCCACTCTAACGCCGAATGCAAATTTTCCATCCGTCAAAACCATTCTACACATCGCAAATAAGATTCCTCTCTCTCCGGTTTCAGCCACGCCCACCGATCACAAAGGCACCTAATATATCTCATATTATCAATATGTTAACATCTCCGAAAGCCTCTGTACATAAATTTTTCTCCGCATTTTTTTGTTTATATGAAAAAGTTGCATACCTTTGCATCCACGATTGAGAGATCGACTATCCTATACGGTCCGTTCGTCTAGGGGTTAGGACTCAAGATTTTCATTCTTGCAACAGGGGTTCGATTCCCCTACGGACTACAAATTTTAAAGTATTTACTGTAAACACAGGCGAAATAATGGCAAACCATAAGTCATCTAAAAAGAGAATCCGTCAGACCGACGTAAAGAGGCTTCGCAACAAATATTATCACAAGACCACCCGTAATGCGGTGAGAGCTCTTCGCAACACCTCCGACAAAGAGGCGGCAGAAAAGCTTCTCCCCAAGGTATCCGCTATGCTCGATAAGCTCGCTAAACGCAACATTATCCACAAGAACAAAGCGGCTAACCTCAAAAGCGGCATAGCCCTCCACGTCAACTCTCTCTAAAGAGTCGAGTAAGACATATACTAAGACCCACCCGTCCGCCGACAGGTGGGTTTTGGCGTATATCACGGTCAACACAAGGCCACAATAAACAGCCGCAAATACACTACCCCACACATAAAACGATGAGAAAACTCATAATCCCGACATTATTGCTTCTCTTCTCATGCTCATCGGGAAGCAGATACACCGTCATCGGCTCGTTCGACGGCGACTTCGTAAAAGACGGAACCGTCGTAAGGCTATACGACATGTACGACGATCCTGTCGACAGCACTGTTGTAAAAGACGGATCATTCATATTCGAAGGGCAGATACACGAACCGGCGCTAAGATACATAGACATAGACGGCCACAAACGCATAGTGGCATGTCAGTCCGGCGAAACAGTCGTCACATTCGACAAAGATTTCATCCCCTACCTAAGCGGCACCGACCTCAACGGCAGAATAAACGCCGTAAACAACTACGTACGCAGCCAATACCACAAATACATGCGACGTACGGAACGGGCACGCGACGAGCTATACGGAGAAAAACTCGACAGTGCGCTGATCGCGATCAAAAAGGAGATCAAAGACGACATATCCGAATATTACGGAGAGTGTGTAGAGGAGAACAGAGACAACATCGTATCGGGCTACGTCATGCTCAACTGGGTAGGCATGCTCAACGTACATGAAACAGACTCCATACTCGGCACCGTTACGTATCTGCCGTCGCGAGAACTTCCGCCGTTAGTAACGGCCAGAAATAGAAAATACAACGCAGAAAGAAGCGCCGAAGGACAACCGTTTATAGATATAATAGGCGCCGATGCCTCCGGAAACCCTACCCGCCTCTCCGACATGACAGGCAAAGGGCGTCCGGTCATACTTTTCTTTTGGGCATCGTGGTGCGGCGAGTGTCTGAACGACACGGCGCTACTCAAAGCCTTGGCGAACCGTTACGGCGACAACAGCCCTACGATAGTAGGCATAAATGCGTGGGACGATAAAGAGAGCGACTTCCGAACGGCCATAAACCTATTGGGAATGTCGTGGCCCCACATACATTTGCGCGACAACACCTCCACCGACGCCTACGCCATAGACGAGCTTCCGTTCACCATAGTACTCGACGGCGACGGAAACATAGTAAGCCGCAACAGACATACGACAGAGGCGGAGACAGTACTCGACTCCATGATGACAAACGCAGTGCGGCCTATCTCCGAGGAGACGCAAGCCGACATTTAAACTACACGGATTGCCTCTCTGTTCATGCGGACACATAGTTTTATCTCGGAAACATGCTGTCCGTTAAAAATTCAAACACCCTACACAATTCACAGAAAACTCCTGTGTTTTAATGCAAAGGCTTGTCTTCCCCACACGTCACAAAGGGAGCGCATCCCGCCGCCGGCGTAAAAGAAGATAAAGTAATCGACAACCGCTTATAACCCAGCTACTCTACCTTACAAACCTCCGTCGGAGGAATTTCCGCCTACCGCGAGGCGAAACCCGCTCATCTCTCGTGCCTCGGGATGTAACGGCTAAACTCGCATTCGATTGCCCTCGTTTCACCCGGGCCGAACTTTACAGCTTATATTTTTTACCCGGACGACAATAAAAAAATGCCGGCCTCGCATGGCCGGCATTTTTTCAGTCCTGACGACAGAATGTTATTTTCTGAGGTTAAGGGCCTTAACAATGGCACGATAACGTTCGATATCAACTTTGATCAGGTAATTGAGCAGACGACGTCTCTTACCGACAAGTCTCAACAACGCACGCTGAGTATTGTAGTCGTGCTTGTGAGCCTTGAGGTGACCTGTGAGGTGGTTGATACGGTGGGAAAATAACGCAATCTGGCTCTCGGGAGAACCGCTGTCGCTATTAGACTTTCCGTAGGTGCTAAAAAGCTCCTGCTTCTTTTCAGATGAAATATAGCTCATTTTAGATTTATTTAAACCGGCACAAAGGTAAGACATATTTTTCAATACTCCAAATAGTTTGATCCGTATAGCTCCGGCATCTCCCCCATTCGCAATTAAATATGCCCATATCGTCCGAACATCATGAGCATGGGCCTCTTCTAAGAATCAGACCTGTTTTTCATTCTTCTCTCCGTCGGCTTTGTCATGTTCTCCGCATGTGGTGCAATCGCTCAGGCACGTAGGCGTACAACGTGCGTCCTCCTCATCGGGCAAAAGGCCGAGGGCGCGCTCCTCCTCGAGTATCTCGGCGGTGGCGCATTTGAGCCCGCGTTTTTTCATCTCGTCGTTCTCGCCCACTTCGCCCTGTATGTGGTGCCCCTTGCGTATAAGGGTTATGGACAGACCGAGTATCAGCAATGCGGTAAAAACGGCCGCAATGGCTATGGTAATAAATGTTGTTGTCATACCGTGAAATTTTTATATCTTTGACTTCGTCTTAGATACTTCGCCTTTGGCAAAACCAAACGAGTTTGCTTTTGTGTTCGGCTTATTCGTATCTTTGACTCTGTAAATATGATCGGGCCGGAAGCGATGCGCGACACGTTTTCATGCGATGAGGCTAAAACTCCGTGAACGGAAACGAAACACGCCGCATGGCCGGATTCGATTATCATTTGCAAAGATAGGCAAAATTCATGCCTTGTAGTCATACGTGAGTTTTTTATTATCATGAAGATAGTGATAGCAGGCGTGGGCGAAGTCGGCAGCCATTTGGCGCGCATGCTCGGAGAGGAGATGCACGACATAACGGTCATCGACGACGACCCCAAGAACATCGAGAACATAAGCGGATTCTCCGACATAGTGACCATAACCGGCGACGCCACCACATTCGAGGCTCTCGCCAAAGCCGAGGTGTCGAAGGCCAATCTGTTCATAGCCGTAGGCCCCGTAGAGAGCAAGAATATAATAGCCGCCACGTTGGCAAAGCAATTAGGCGCAAAAAAATCCATAGCCCGCATCGACAACGACGAATACCTGCGACCCAACAACACCGAGATATTCATCAACATGGGCATAGACTACCTTTTCTATCCCGAGATGGTAGCCGCCGAGGAGGTTATAACGCTTTTGGGCAACACGGGCACGTCGGAGTACGTCAACTTCTCGGGCGGCAAGCTCTCGTTAGTGGTGTTCAAACTCTCGTCGTCCTCGCCTTTAGTGGACCATACCCTCGCCGAGATGACCGACACTGACGGAGGGATGAGCTACCGCACCGTAGCCATATCGCGCAAGGGCAAGACCATAATACCCACCGGATCGGAATACTTCAAGGAAGACGACACCATATACATAATCACGGACAAAAAGTCTATGGACGAACTTCTCGAGCTATCGGGACGCGACAATGTGAAGGTGCGCAACATGATGATACTCGGAGGCAGCAAGATAGGACAGCGCGTCGCACTCGCGCTTCAGAATCAGGTCAATGTCAAGCTGGTAGACTACAACGAGGAGAAGGCCCACAAACTGGCAGAGATGCTCGACAACACGCTCGTGATAGCCGAAGACGGACGCAACACCGAAGTGATGATAGAGGAGGACTTGGGCGGTATGGATGCGTTCGTAGCGGTGACGGGCAGATCGGAGACCAACATACTGGCGGCCATGCTGGCCAAAAAGATGGGGGTAAAGAAGGTTATAGTGGAGATAGAGAACCTCAACTACATATCTCTGGCCGAGAATATGGGTGTCGACACGGTCATAAACAAGAAGCTCACCACGGCCAGCAGTATATTCCGCTTCACCATGAACACCGACGTACAGGCCATCAAATGTCTCAACGGCTGCGACGCCGAGGTGCTGGAGTTCATAGCCAAACCCGACAGCCCCATCACCAAGGGCCCCTTGCGCGACACGCATTTCCCCGAGGGTGCCACCATAGGCGGGGTGGTACGCGGCGACAAGGTGTTCATAGCCAAAGGCGACACGGAGATAAAGGCATACGACAGGGTCGTAGTCTTTTCATTGCCCGACGCCATATCAAAGATAGGACGATTCTTCATATAAAAACAGCATACGATTATGGCTACATTCGAAGTGATAGGCGGCCACCGTTTGAACGGACGGATAACGCCGCAAGGTGCCAAGAACGAGGCGTTGGAGGTGTTGTGCGCCGTATTGCTCACGCCTGAAAAGGTCACCGTATCCAACATACCCAACATACTCGACGTCATGAAGCTAATAGAGCTTTTAGGCAAGATGGGGGTGGATGTGGAGAAGATCGACCGACACACGTACTCTTTTCAGGCGCGCCGCATAGACTGGGACTATATGGAGAGTATAGATTACCAGAAAGACATGTCGAAGCTCCGTGGCGCCATAATGGTGCTGGGGCCTCTTCTGGCACGCTTCGGACGCGGCTACGCACCCAAGCCGGGGGGCGACAAGATAGGCCGTCGCCGCCTCGACACCCACTTCATAGGTTTCGAAAAACTCGGGGCCCGCTTCCGTTACGATGCCGACACCTCGTTTTTCAAGGTGGAGGCCGATAAGCTCCGCGGCGCCTACATGCTCCTCGACGAGGCTTCTGTCACCGGCACGGCCAACATAATAATGGCCGCCGTAATGGCCGAGGGCACTACCACCATATACAACGCCGCCTGCGAGCCCTACGTGCAACAGCTCTGCCGTATGCTCTGCCGTATGGGCGCCCGCATCGACGGCATAGGATCGAACCTGCTCACCATAGAGGGGGTAACCTCCCTGCACGGCACCGAACACCGCATGCTCCCCGACATGATAGAGGTGGGCAGCTTCATAGGCATGGCGGCCATGACCCGTTCGGCCATAACGATAGAGGACGTATCGTTCGAGAATCTCGGCATCATACCCCAACAGTTCGAGCGTATGGGTATCCGGTTCGAGCAACGCGGCGACGACATAGTAGTGCCGGAGCAGGAGGGATACGAAATAGAGAGCTTCATAGACGGCTCCATAATGACCATAGCCGACGCCCCTTGGCCCGGATTGACGCCCGACCTGTTGTCGGTGCTTTTAGTGGTGGCGACACAGGCCAAAGGCACCGTGCTGATACACCAGAAGATGTTCGAGAGCCGTCTGTTTTTCGTCGACAAACTTATAGACATGGGCGCGCAGATAATATTGTGCGACCCCCACAGAGCCACTGTCATAGGCCATAACCACCAGATAAGGTTACGCTCTTCGGTGATGACCTCCCCTGACATACGTGCCGGTGTGGCACTGCTCATAGCTGCCATGTCGGCGGACGGACGGAGCATCATTCAGAACGTGGAGCAGATAGACCGCGGCTACGAGTCTATCGACTTGCGATTGAACGCATTGGGTGCAGAGATCAGAAGATTGTAATTTTCTGATCTCTGCACCCAATGCGTTCAATCGCAAGTCGATAGACTCGACCAAGCCCTTCGGGGAGGTACTTTTGTCACTCGACAAAAATACCCAAAAGCGAGGGGGCTCCGCCCCTTTTGAATCAACTTTATATGTCAGGAAGTTATTTTGTGCCGGTGAAAACGGCATGTCGGGTTATTTTAAGATTATGTTTGAGAACAGAACCATATATGAGGTAAACATACGGCAATACACTCCCGAGGGTACGTTCGCCGCTTTTTCGGACCATCTGCCGCGTCTGCGCGATCTGGGAGCGGACGTATTGTGGTTCATGCCCATATACCCGATAGGCGTACCGCACCGCAAAGGATCTCTCGGCAGCTACTACTCCATATCCGACTACAAGGGGGTCAACCCCGAGTTCGGCACGGCGGACGATTTCCAGCGGCTCGTCGACAAAGCTCACGACATGGGCTTCTCCGTGTTGCTCGACATGGTGTGCAACCACACCGCATGGGATAACGTATGGCTTCTGGAGGGACACAAAGAGTGGTATGTAACCGACGAGTCGGGCCAAGTGGTATCGCCTTTCGACTGGACCGACACAGCCAAGCTCGACTACGGCAACCACGATATGCGCCGGGCCATGATCGACGCCATGAAATACTGGATCACGGAGTTCGGCGTGGACGGATTTCGCGAAGATATGGCCGGATTGGTACCGCTCGACTTTTGGCGCGAGGCCATAGGCGAGCTTCGCAAGGTTCGCGGCGACATATTCATGCTCGGCGAAGTGGAAGACCCTGCTTTCGACCAAGAGGGACTTTTCGACGCCACATACGCATGGGAGTTCGGACACCTCATGGAGCGGGTTGCCGGCGGAGCCTACGGGGCCGACGCCCTGCGGGGACGGTTGGATTACGAACGGGACACATTCCCTGCTGGTGCCGGACGCTTACGCTTCACCTCCAACCATGACGAAAACAGCTGGAGCGGCTCCGAATACGAACGTATGGGAGCGGCGGCCCACGCAATGGCGGCGCTGACATTCGTAGTACCGTCCATACCGCTCATATACAGCGGACAGGAGGCCGGAGAACGTCGAAGACTGAACTTCTTCGACAAAGACCTGATAGACTGGAGCGGAGTGCGTGTCATGTCGGAATTTTACCGCCCGCTATGCGAGATAAAAAACAGGTTGTCGGTGTTGCGATCGGGCGTTTCAGGGGCGCCGGTACGTCACATATCGTCCTCGCAGCCGGAAAACGTATTGGCATTCAAACGGACAGACGACCGCTCGGCGCTCATAGCGGTGTTCAACATGACGCCGTATCATATACAGCCGGCCTTCTACGACGAAGATTACTGCGGCGTATGGAACAAACTATGGCACGGTAACGCCGAACTGTTTTACGGGCAGTACGATCCGTTCGCTCCGTGGGAGTTCAAAATTTATTATCGTGAATTTTAGGCGGATACGTCCCACTTTTTGACAAACCACACCTTCGGTTGTTTTCGTAAGGGAAAAGCGAACACGGCATTATGATGCAGCGGTTCGCTTTTTTACTATACCGGCCTGGCCTCACAAAATACGCATGATATATCGGAGATTTAAAGGTCGGCCGAATATGTGCCGGTAGTTGTCGTGATATGCGGCAGGCTCTGAACGCATGAGCCGTCGGTTCGTGTACGCAAGGTTCGGTAAATGCGCATATAGATTCTGTCGAAAAATATTCTACATTTGTATCGAAAAGACTTACGATGAAACGACTTCTATTCCCCGTCATACTACTGTTGGCCGCCTGCGGCTCACCCGCAGAGGAGCACCGCGGCACACCGGCTACGGAGATAACGCACGCAAAGGGCTTCACACTCGAGACATTCGATGGATACACCGTGGCACGGGTACGCGATCCGTGGGACACCACCCGCACGCTTCACACCTATGTGTTGGTTCCCAAAGACGAACCCATACCGGAGGTATTACCCTCCGGCGATCTGGTACGCACACCCGTGGACAGGGCGGCCGTAGCGAGCGGCGTGCACTGTACCTTGCTCGAAGCCATAGGATGCGGCGATGCGGTATGTGCGGTATGCCAACCGGAATACATCTCGCACCGCTTCGTAAAGGACGGCATCGAGGCCGGAACCGTGGCAGACATAGGGTCACCCTCGCAGATAAATGTAGAGAAACTCATAGACTCAGACGCCGAACTCATAGTGATGTCGCCTTTCGAGGGCATAAGTTACGGCGCGGTGGAGAAAACGGGAATAGCGGTAATAGAGTGCGCCTCATACATGGAGACCGAACCGTTGGGACAGACGGAGTGGCTTAAGTTCCACGCCGCATTCTACGACCGTCTGCCGCAAGCCGACTCTCTGTTCCGACAGATAGAGGCCCGTTACAATGCCGTACGCGACACGGCCTCTGCGGCGACCGCACGCCCCAAGGTGCTCGCCGAACGACGCGCCGGACAAGTGTGGTACGTTCCCGGAGGCAACAGCTATGCAGCCAACCTGTATCGCGATGCCGGGACAACCTATCCGTGGAGCGACGACAACTCTACCGGTTCCCTCGCCCTCGGATTCGAACAGGTGGTCGACCGTGCCGGCGATGCCGACGTATGGCTCATCAGATATTACGATCCGGCGTCGGACCTCACATACGGCGACCTTAAAAACGAATATTCGCTCTACGAACTATTCAAACCGTTCAAGAACAGAGAGATATTCACCTGCAACACTGCCGTTATCCCATACTACGAAACGGCCATAGTCAACCCCGACAAGGTTCTCTCCGACATAGTCAAGATCGCCCATCCAGAAATGCTGTGCGACACCCCGTTCCACTACTACGGACCTATGGCGGACATTGCTAAGTAACCTGACGGGAACCGACCTACCCAACTCCTAATAAACCCGCATGAGACACCACCGCATATCCATACCGCTTGTCTACGCCGTTCTAATATGCGTCATAACCGCACTTGCCGCCGTATGTATGACTACGGGAGCCGTAGACATACCGCTATCGCAGGTATGGGCCGCGCTCACGGGCGGCGAGGTGGAAAACCGCGTATGGAGCGTCATAGTAACGCAATCACGTATGCCCCAGACCGTGACTGCGCTTATGGCCGGAGCCGCACTCGCATGCGGAGGATTGATGTTGCAGACACTTTTCGCCAACCCGTTGGCCGACCCGTCCATATTAGGGGTCAGCTCCGGAGCCGGATTGGGCGTGGCTGCCGTGACGCTCGCGTCGGGCGGTGCCGTAGGGTCGCTCGCAGGGACCCTCTCCACAGTGGCGGGGGCAATGGCAGGAGCTACCGCCGTACTGGCGCTGATAATAGCCCTGTCGACAGTGGTGCGTAGCAACGTCATGCTGCTGGTGGTAGGGCTGATGATAGGATATATGGCCTCGTCGGCAGTGTCGTTATTGAGCTTCATGGGTGCCGCAGAGAGCGTAAAATCGTTCTCCGTGTGGGGCATGGGCGACTTCGGGGGTGTATCGCCGGCACGACTGCCCTACTTCGTTGCCATCACGGCGGCGGGACTGGTGTGGGCGCTCCTTATGATGAAACCTATGAACGCCATGCTTTTGGGCGAGAGCTATTGCCGCAATTTAGGAGTAGGCATTAAAAAATTAAGGATATCGGTGTTGTTGTCTACCGGATTGCTCACGGCCGTGGTGACGGCGTTTTGCGGCCCCGTTTCGTTCATAGGATTGGCCGTGCCTCACATGGCCCGCCTCCTGACGGCCACGTCCGACCACAGGGTGCTGATGCCGGTAACTATGCTTCTCGGCGCGGCGGTGGCGCTTCTGTGCAACCTGCTCACAATGGTATTGGGAGCAGGCAACCTATTGCCGCTCAACGTAGTGACACCGCTGTTAGGTGCGCCTGTGATAATATACGTCATCGTCAACAAACGCAAGATAGCCTATTTCAACTGATGGGAAAGAGCGAAAAAACCACATGCCGCGACGCGGTGGAGTGCCGCGACCTTTCGATAGGTCACCGCGACGGGAAACCGTTGTTCCGCCACCTCGACTTAACGTTGCCCGAAGGCAAGGTGACTTCGCTTCTCGGCGTCAACGGCTCGGGCAAATCTACACTCATAAAGACGATATGCGGATTCATACCTCCCGCAGGCGGAGAGATATTCATAGCCGGACGCCCGCTGCACGCCTACTCGCGCGAAGAGATGGCCCGCACGGTAGGCGTAGTGCTCACAGAGAGAAGTGCGGAGGGGGGGCTCACAGTCTATGAAACCGTATCTTTAGGACGCTACCCCTACACCGACTTCTTCGGACGCATGAAACCGGAAGATGTCGATGCCGTGGAACGAGCGCTCGAAGAGACCGGCATAACCGATAAACGCGACTGTTACCTCTCCCGCATGAGCGACGGAGAGCGTCAGAAGGTGATGATAGCCAAGGCCCTGGCACAAGATTGCCCCATAGTGGTGCTCGACGAGCCAACCGCTTTTCTCGACGTGACGGCACGCATCAAGACAATGGAGCTTTTGCGCCGGATATCCCGCGACGGAGAACGCGCAATACTCGTCTCCACTCACGATCTTGATCTGGCTTTACGCATGAGCGACAATCTGTGGATAATGTCGCCGAAGATGGGGGTGATACAAGGCCCCGTAGCCGAAGTCGTGGAACGGAACGGACTCGAATATATCCTGGGCGACGACAATGCGAAATATTCGGATTATCTGAAAATATAGATCGTCTTTTGAGGTGACGACACCTCGCAGGCAGAGAGAACAACTTCACATACATCCGGCTAATACCTCTACTGGCGTGGCTACGTGTCGGTTGCGCCCGCACCTCGCGGGAAGAAATCGTCCGACGGAAGCCCGCTTTACGATTGGGTTTTATAGATTTATTCCTTATTTTACATAACGTTACCTTCTCCGCCCGGCGAGATTCCCCCGCAGGCTCCGTCCACGCTTCGCATCGCTCTATTTGCAGGGAAACAGTCGTACTGCAAAATATATGAATTCAGGCCTGTATCCGACTTTATCTCTTCTGGCAGAGAAAGCGGATCTATGCCCGCCGAAAGGCGCGCACACAAAATTATTCCACCTCGGCATCAGATAACGTAAAAAAATTTACCTTTGTGAATTGAACGCCGCCGGAGATACCGAAGGCGACGGGGCTACCCGAGACCTGCCCGAACGGCGAAAGGTCTGCAATAGGCGAACGGTAACAAAATCACAAATGGAATACGATTTCAGAAAGATAGAGGCCAAATGGCAGAAACGATGGAGAGAAGAGGGCACGTATAAGGTGACCGAAGATAAAGGCAAACCCAAATTCTACGTACTCGACATGTTCCCATATCCGTCGGGAGCTGGTCTTCACGTGGGCCATCCGCTCGGCTACATAGCTTCGGACATATACTCGCGATATAAGAGGCAGAAAGGGTTCAACGTGCTCCACCCCATGGGTTACGACGCGTTCGGATTGCCCGCCGAGCAATACGCCATACAGACGGGCCAGCACCCGGAGAAGACCACCACCGACAACATCAACCGCTACCGCGAGCAGCTCGACAAGATAGGATTCTCTTTCGACTGGAGCCGCGAAATACGCACCTGCGACAAAGGTTACTACAAATGGACCCAGTGGGCTTTCGAGAAGATGTTCGCCCACTACTACGACAACGCCACAGACAAGGCCGAGCCGATAGACAAGCTCGTGAAACGTTTCGAGGAACGCGGCACCGACGGGCTCGACGCCGCATGCACTGAAAATCTCCGCTTCACAGCCGAACAGTGGCGGGCTATGGACGAGCATGCCAAAGACAAAACGCTCGAAAACTACCGACTGGCATTCCGCGCCGCCACAATGGTAAACTGGTGCGCCGAGTTGGGCACAGTACTGGCCAACGACGAGGTGAAGGACGGTTTGTCGGTCAGAGGAGGGCACCCTGTGGAGCAACGCCTCATGAAACAGTGGCTCATTAGGGTCACCGCATACGCAGAGAGGCTTTTGGAGGGTCTCGACACGCTCCAGTGGAGCGAATCGCTCAAAGAGATACAGCGCAACTGGATAGGCAAATCGACGGGAGCGCAGATGTTTTTCCCCGTAGAGGGGCACAGCGACAAGAAGCTGGAGATATTCACCACACGCGCCGACACCGTATTCGGCGTCACGTTCATGGTGATGGCTCCCGAACACGCGTGGGCACTCGAGATAGCTACTCCGGAGCATACAGCCGCCGTGGAGGAGTACATAGCCATGAGCAAGAAACGCTCCGAGCGCGAACGTATGGCCGACACGAAGAGGGTGAGCGGCGTATTCACAGGAGCCTATTGCCTGAATCCGTTCAACGGCACGAGAATACCCATATACCTTAGCGACTACGTGCTGGCCGGTTACGGTACCGGAGCCATCATGGCGGTACCCGCGCACGACAGCCGCGACTACGCATTCGCACGTCATTTCGACCTGCCCGTAATACCCGTAGTGGCCGGCGGCGACCTGAGCGTATCGTCATACGACGCCAAAGAGGGCAAAATGATAAATTCCGAATTCCTCGACGGTCTCGATGTCAAGGAGGCCATCCCGGCCATGCTCAAGGAGGTTGAGAAACGGGGTGTAGGAGCAAGGAAGGTCAACTACCGTCTGCGCGACGCCATATTCTCGCGTCAGAGATACTGGGGCGAGCCTTTCCCAGTCTACTACATCGACGGCATACCCCATTTGGTGCCCGAAGAGAAGCTCCCGTTAGAGTTGCCGCCCATCGACAACTTCGGCCCCACAGCCGACGGCGAGCCGCCCCTCGCACGAGTCAAAGAGTGGCACACGGCCGAGGGTTACCCTTACGAGCTAAGCACCATGCCCGGCTTCGCAGGGTCGTCGGCCTACTACCTCCGCTACATGGACCCGCATAACGACAAGGCGTTGGTCAGCCGCGAGGCGGACGAATACTGGCGCAACGTCGACCTGTACGTAGGCGGTATAGAGCATGCCACCGGCCACCTGATATACTCACGTTTCTGGAACAAGTTCCTCTACGACTTAGGCTACGTGTGCGAGGCAGAGCCGTTCAAAAAGCTCGTCAACCAAGGGATGATACAGGGACGCTCGTCGTTCGTGTACAGAATAAAGAATACCGACACCTTCGTATCGGCAGGGCTTAAAGACGAATACGACACTCAGGAGATACACGTCGACGTCAACATAGTACGGAACGACATACTCGACATAGATGCGTTCCGGGCATGGCGCGACGAGTTCAAAAACTCCGAATTCATCCTCGAGGATGGCAGATACGTCTGCGGCTGGGCCGTGGAGAAGATGTCCAAGTCTATGTTCAACGTAGTCAACCCGGACCATATCATAGACCGATACGGAGCCGACACACTCCGTGTCTACGAGATGTTCCTCGGCCCGCTCGAACAATCCAAGCCGTGGGACACGAACGGCATAGACGGCGTACACAAATTCCTGCGCAAGTTCTGGAGGCTCTATTTCGCAGCGGACGGCACACTCGTGGCCGACGACACGAAAGCCTCGCCCGCAGCGCTCAAAACGCTCCACAAAACCATCAGGAAGGTGAGCGAAGACATAGAGAACTTCTCGTTCAATACCTCGGTGAGCGCATTCATGATATGCGTCAACGAGCTGGGCGATGACGGTTGCCGTTCGCGCGAGGTGCTCGAACCGCTCGCGGCACTTATATGTCCGTTCGCCCCCCACATAGCAGAGGAGATATGGGAGGCTCTCGGCATGAAAGGCAGTGCGTGCGACGCGGCATTCCCGGTGTTCGACCCCAAATATCTGGTGGAGGAGAACTTCGAATATCCGGTGTCGTTCAACGGCAAGATGCGTTTCAAAAAGGAGTTGTCTCTATCGCTCAGTCAGGAGGATGCGGAAAAAGAGCTTCTGTCCGACCCCGCTACCCAAAGATATCTCGACGGCAAGACACCCAAGAAGATAGTTTTCGTAAAAGGGAAGATAATCAACATAGTATATTAAACAGGGAGGCACGCTTTCTGAAAACGGCGCGACCGATTGGCCAAATCGTAATTACAAAAAAACATAGATATGCCTAAGTTTAAGAAAATCAAGCTGACACGCAAACAAATTCTATCGGAGGTAAGAGCTTACATAATGATTACCCTCGGGCTGTTGATCTACGCTTTTTCATGGACCACCATCATCACCCCCGCAAAATTCATCGGCGGCGGGCTGCCCGGTATCAGTACCATTCTGGAGCTGGCAACCAACGGATTCCTCGACATGGGTACTTACTATTTCATATTGAACTCCATGTTACTGATAGCCGGACTGATAATCATAGGCCCTACATTCGGCATCAAGACGGTGTATGCCATGGTCCTCATGTCTGTGGGACTCTCTATTCTGCCCAACATAGTACCGCCCGATCTGGTAGGGCTTCATGACGACAAACTGCTCTCCGCCGTATTGGGCGGCGCCCTCAACGGACTGGGTATCGCAATATGTTTCATGAACGGAGGAAGCACCGGCGGCACCGACATACTTGCCATGATAGTCAACAAATTCTACAACATGAGCCTCGGCAAGCTGTTGATGCTGTTCGATATCATAATAATAGGTTGCTCGTACTTCACCTACCACAACATTTCGGCCATAATATACGGTTACATCGTGCTCGGTGTCATGGGCTACACCATCGACCTCGTTATGGCTGGCAACAGACAGTCGTGCCAGCTTCTCGTCATATCGAAAAAATACAACCAGATCGCCGACCATGTCGTGAACATCGCTCACCGCGGCGTCACCGTTCTCGACGGCTCGGGCTGGTATACCAAGAACCCGCAGAAGGTGCTGATGATATTCTGCCGCAGAAGCGAATCAACCACCATCTGCCGTATAGTCAAAGAGCAAGACTCCGACGCATTCATATCCAATGCGGCCATATCGGGGGTTTACGGTAACGGTTTCGAGAATCTCAAACTGAAGCAACGCAACAGCAAATCTGAAAATTGATGAAGATATCGAGACGC
This sequence comes from uncultured Rikenellaceae bacterium, assembly GCA_910588925.1. Taxonomy (GTDB): domain Bacteria; phylum Bacteroidota; class Bacteroidia; order Bacteroidales; family Rikenellaceae; genus CASDZP01. Next base: position 8,259 of record CAJURV010000020.1, on the reverse strand, counting down.
GACAAGATATCCGTTGCAATAATAATACTCAGCTTAGCTACCATAGTATTCACCCTGCTCTACCGTTACGGCATCTTCGGCATAGAGGTCGACTTCAACAAGCCGGTAAAGGAGCTGGAGGTAGCTGAGCCGGAGTATCTGTACGGCATACGAATCGACTCACTCAACGTAACGACGGAGACCGTTGCCAGCGGCCAGACCTTCTCCGGCATACTCGACGGATACGGGGTAGGCGGACGCGTTATAGACGAGCTGATTCGCAAATGCAACGGAGTGTTCGACTTGCGTCAACTACGCGAGGGCAACAAGTACACCGCATTCACAGCGATGGACGATACCCAGACGTTGGAATATCTCGTCTACGAAAGCTCGCTAAGCGACTTCGTGACCTTCTGCTTCAAGGACACGTTGGCCGTAAACGTACAGAAAAAAGAGATAGAGACCCGCAGACGCATGGCCTCTGCCACCATAGAGAGCTCTCTGTGGAACGCGGCCGTAGCTGCCGGAATGAACGGCACCGTAGCCATGAATCTGGCCGATGTCTACCAGTGGAGCATAGACTTCTACGCCATACAGTCGGGCGACTCGTTCAAGGTAATATACGACGAGCTCTTCATCGACGGCAAGAGCGTAGGCGTAGGCACCATCTGGGGCGCCGTATTCAACCACGGAGGCAAGGACTATTACGCCATACGCCACCAATATACCGAAAACGGAGTTGTGCAGCACGGATATTGGGACGAGACGGGACGTTCCCTCAAAAGCGCGTTCCTAAAAGCGCCGCTCAAATATACTCGCATCAGCTCCAAATTCTCCAACTCGCGTCTTCATCCTGTGCTCAGAATACGACGTCCGCACCACGGAGTAGACTACGCAGCTCCCACCGGAACGCCGGTACACGCCATAGCCAACGGCGTAGTTACGCACAAATACTTCGAACGAGGCGGTGGCAACGTGCTCAAGATAAAACACTCGCGCGGATATGTGTCGGGGTATTTGCATCTAAGCAGATATGCCAAAGGCATAAATGTGGGCACTCAAGTCAAACAGGGCGACCTTATAGCATACGTGGGAAGTACCGGTACCTCTACCGGCCCGCATCTCGACTTCCGTATATGGAAAAACGGCACCGCGATAGACCCGCTCAAGATGACCGACGTCAAAGGCGAGGACATAAGCAAGGCTCAACGCCCCGGCTTCGAGGAGACCAAACGGAGTATCCTCGCCGAACTGGAGGGCAAAGAGTACACTGCTCCCGCGTCTAAAGTTTCTGCAGTAAAAGGCGTCATGCCCGACATATTCAGAGAGGTAAAAAACAACTGACATGGACGAACGCATCGGCCGTTTCTTATCTAAACATCACGTCGCCACCCTGGCTACTGTGGCAGAAGACGGTTCGCCATACTGTTGCAATATCTTTTACGCCTACGACGCCGACAACGACACGCTCGTATTCTCGTCCGACATAAAGACGGCACATGCAGGCCATTTCACTACGGACGCCAGAGTGGCAGCCTCGGTAGTGCTGGAGTCGAAAGCGGTGGGAACGCTCCGGGGCACTCAAATGACCGGACGCATAATACGCCCCGAAGCCGACGAACTCAACAAGGCCCGCAAACGCTACCTCAAAAGATTCCCATACGCGGCTGTTATGTCTTTAGAGCTATGGATCATGCGGATAGACTCCGTAAAACACACCGATAACAGACTCGGTTTCGGGGTCAAACTGAAATGGAGCAGAAAGGAGCTATAAAAGTCTTCTCCCGATTGTTTTTACAGCCATCATATAAGAGACAAACAGATGAAAACGGAAGATATAAATGCGCTATTCGAGCAATTCGAATCCATCGTATGCCTCTACGACGGCGTAGAGTGCTGGAGCGCACGAGAGCTGTGTACCTTGTTGGGGTATGCGCAGTGGCGTAATTTCGAACAAATCATAGACAAGGCCCGAAGTGCCTGCGAATCGGCGGGAATGTCGGTTGCCGACCATTTTGCTGACGTCAGCAAAATGGTGTCTCTTGGTTCTGGCTCAGAACGCGAAGTCAACGACTATATGTTGACTCGTTACGCATGTTATCTGATCGCGCAAAACGGCGATCCCCGCAAGCCGCAGATAGCGTTCGCACAGAACTATTTCGCCGTACAGACCCGTCGCGCAGAGCTGGTACAGAAACGACTCGCCGACTATGAGCGCGTACAAGCCCGCGCGAAACTGGCTGAAACGGAGAAACGGCTGTCGGGCATACTTTACGAGCGAGGCATCGACAACAAAGGATTCGCAATCATCCGGTCTAAAGGCGACAAGGCTCTATTCCATCTCGATACGGCTCTACTGAAACGCAAACTCGGAGCTCCGGACGGTCGTCCTTTGGCCGATTTTCTGCCTACTATAGGCATTAAGGCCAAAGACTTCGCCGCAGAGATGACCTCCGTAAACGCAGAACAGAAAGACCTGCACGGTCAGACCGCGATAGAAGAAGAACACATCGACAATAACATAGCCGTACGCGAAATGCTATTGAGCAGAGGTATAGTTCCCGAACAACTCCCGCCCGGCGAAGATGTGAAAAAGGTGGAAAGACGGCTCAAGTCCGAAGAGAAAACCCTGACACAAGGCAAAAAGACAAAATAGGCCCGCCGAGACAAACGGTAACCGGTCTACAAATAAAAAAAGCGCAAAATATATTTTTGCGCTTTTTCATTCGTGCTCAGGACAAGAATCGAACTTGCATGTCGAAATCGACACTACCTCCTGAGAGTAGCGTGTCTACCAATTCCACCACCTGAGCGGTTTTGCGCCACAAAGTAAATAAAAAAAGAGGCTAATTGCAAATTTTGGATTGCAAAATTTTAAAGTTATATTTGTCTTTAATTTAATTCTTGAAACCGAATATGAAACTTTCAAAGGGACTGATCTTCGCACTCGCGGCTCTGATAACTACCGGCGCGCTGCACGGTTGTAAAAAAGACAACGGACTCGACGAAAACGCCAAAATCGAATTCGCACCCACTTCCGACAATCTACCCGTATTCTTCAACTACGGAGAGAGCAAAACGCTGGCTATCGACGTCGAGAGCATAGATGCCATAGACGATATAGACGCCCCCGACGGATGGAGCGTAGAGATAGTCAGAGACAACGGACGGATCGTTGCCGCACGTGTCACCGCTCCCGAAGCCGATGCAGAAGATATAGACACCCACGGCGATATAGAACTCTCGGTGGCCGACATCCTCAAAACGTCGGTAACCGTATATACTACCGACTACACCGATCCCTACGGAGCACTCGTGGTATTGGAGAATTTCACTAAAGGCGCGATGTCGTATATAGACCGCTACGGCAGACAGTACGACAACATCTTCGCCGCCGCCAATCCGGAGATTACTATGGGCGGATCGCTGCAAGACCTCTACGTAAAGAACGACAAAATATATCTTTTAGCGCAGAATGCGGCATCGGACGGCTCGCGTCTGTTCGTCTGCAACCCGAGAACCATGAAGGTGGAGGCCAAAAGCGCACTCGACTTCAAATCGCCCGACGGAGCCTCGGTGTGGACGCAACACATAGTAGTTGCCGACAACGGCAGAGCCTACATACAGTACAGCTCTGTTCCGGACGAAGCCAAATCGGGCATCAGGAGCATAGACCTCGCCACCATGACCGTGGCTCCCGACGATGTGCCCGACACATACGGCGCCATGACCGCGGACGGCGCCACCAAAGCCCGTATGATATACTCCAAAGGCAAGATATATGCGGCAAGGGGTAACTCCGTGGCCGTTATAGATCCCCGAACAGAACGTTCCACACTCATCCCTTGCACCGATCATTGCGTGAAAGACGTTACCAAAGGAGCCGACGGCAACATCTACATATTGACTACAGGAACCATAAACGGCGGCCAAGTAACCACGCCGGCCTCGATATGGGTTGCGGGCAACAACGGTACCGCCACCAAAGTGGCATCGCTCAACGACATAGTGGTAAGCGAACTGCCCTACTACCCCAACAACGCCATGTCGGCCTCGTTCCTGTCGTCCAAAATATTTTTCATATCGGGCACATACGGCGACAACAAGTTATGTTCGTTCGACTATTCCACCAAAAAGGTCGAGAGCGGAGTATTGCAATCGCCGGCGGGGCTGCTCCCTTACGGTTATCCGGCGTTCCATCCCGAGACGGACGTTCCGTTCGCAGGCTACACGGACTATACTAAAACCCTCGTTGCGAGATACACAGACCCCGGCAAAGCATATTTGCTACCCACCGGCCCCGTGGCAGGCATATTCTTCCCCTACATGTTCTCGGACGACTGGACCGACAGATAACGCCGCCATGACAACCGACCATACTTCGCGTAAAGTAGTCATAACCGGTGCCACTGGCATGATAGGTTCGCACTTGGTCTGCCGCTTGCTCGACCTCGGCTACCGCAATATCACCGTACTGGCCAGGTCGCAATCGTCATTGACTAAGCTGGCCTCCACCATGTTGCATTCAGGCAAGGGCGATCTATACCCCTCGCTCAAGTGTACGGTTATGCCCCTCATGTCGCTCGAGAACCTGAGCGACGCATTCGAGGAGTGCGACCTTTTATTCAACTGCGCGGCGGACATATCGTTCATAGGCGGACAGGCACAGATAGCGGCCAACCGCGACATAGCGTACGCCGTAGCCCAAGCGGCATTGGAAACAGGGGTCGGAATGACGGTACATGTCAGCTCTATCAGCACACTGCAAGGAAAGGAAGCCCCCGAACGAATTGACGAAAACTCCGTAATGGAGTCGCTCGCAGGCCGGTCGTCGTACAGCGTGAGTAAATTTTGGGCCGAGAGCGAATTCTGGCGCGTCGCCCAAGCGGGACTTCCTGTCGTAATAGTCAACCCCTCCGTGGTACTGGGCGGCGGCAAATGGAACAGCGGTGCCATGCCATCTTACGAAAGTGCCATACGGCGCGGCGTACCCTCGGTAGCGGGCGGAACTACCGGATACGTATCGGCGGAAGATGTGGCCCGGGCTATGGAGATACTGAGCCGCACGCCTTCTGCAATTGGAGAGAGATTCATATTATCCGCCGACAACATGCCTCTCAACGAGATATGGGACATGATCGCCGACGCCATAGGTGTAAAACGCCCCAAAGAGATACCTGTGGCTGCCGTATCTATGCTCCATTCCATATTAAAACTAACGGAGAAGATAGGCATACGCATGAAACTGCAATCCCCGCATCTGGAGGCGTTATTGCACCGGCATCTGTACGACGGATCCAAAATAACGCGATACTGCCGGTTCGACTATACACCGTTACAGGAGGCGATACCTACTATGACAGGCTGGTAGCGAGGATGTTATGCGATAAACCATCGCTACACTACAGGAGACTGTTTTCCTGACGAGCTTTCCCAACGAGCGAAGCAAAATATAGGAAACACCTCTTAGCTTTTTCAGTATGAATCTTATAGGACAGCAATAATGAAAACGTCCCGAAGATTGATGTCTTCGGGACGTTTCTTATTTAAGAATAGGTATGACTATTTCTTTTCACCAAGCACTTCGTGTACCTTTTCCACCACTTCGGCTCCGTTGTATGTACGGATGACGATAGTGCCTTCCGGATCAATGAGCATGATAGTGGGTATGCCGCGAACGCCGTAAGCTGCCGTAGCCGCGTTATCCATAGCGCCTCTGCCTGCAGAATAGATCATATCCCAGGGGAGTTCGAGAGTTTCGACTGCCTTTTCGAAATCGGCCTTGTCGTTTTCCCATACATTCACGCCTACTATTTTGAGACCCTTGCCGTTATAAGCGTTGTATATCTCTTTGAGGTGAGGCATAGCCGCCTTGCAGGGACCGCACCATGAAGCCCAGAAATCGACTACCACCCAGTCGCCTTTACCGGCGAAATCGGAGAGCTTAGAGGGCTCGCCGTTAAGCGCGGGACCTTCTACATCCACGAACTTCTTGCCTACAGAGGTATTTTCCAACGCTACTCTGTTGGCACGGGCGTTTTCGATGGTTTTATGCGCACGGCTGTAGGGAGCGGTAAGCTGTGACGAGATAGAGTCGATCTGCGCTACGCTGGCATCTTCCTGTGCCATTATACCGGCCATGGTAACACCTACTACATTGGCTTTGTTAGACTCGAAAGTGTTCTTCACAAGCTCCTTGTATTTCTGAGTGCGTACATCCATAGCAGCTCTGAGCTCCTGAAGGAGAGAGTCCGCATCTTCTTCGCCTTTTTTGCGAGCTTCCGCGAATTTTTCATAAGCCTTAGAGTAGTCGTCGTTAAGCACTTTCTGTGCGTCCGCGAAACTCTGATATATGTCGTTAAGCGCGGTACCGCTTACCTTGACAGGTTCGTTCTCCGTATATACTACGGTAATAACACCAGCTTCGGGCACGAACACGCCGCCGAGCGATTTGATCTCTTTAGATCTGAAAGAGTACAGACCGAGAGTGTCGGGGACAACAGAGGTAAACGTGAACTTGCCGTCCGCTACCACTACGCTGTCGATGATAGCCGAATTAACGCCGGTGCCGTTATAGAAATAAACGGTCGCGCTATCGGTTGCGGGAGCATTGACCGTACCGTTAACGGTGTAGCTGGCGGATTTGCACGAAGCGACTGCCAAAAGCACGCCGCCGAGGATTAAAAGTTTTTTCATATTCCGAATTATGTTTATAATATTTTAAGTCCCAAAGATATACATTTTTCCCTATCATTGTCATTCAGAGACGATATTTTATCTCTGAGACGCCACACACCTTTCAACTTGAACTACAACACATTCATTTACACAACATTACAAAACAAACTCCACCTCTTTGAAATAGTATCCCGAACGTTTTCCGCCGGCCTCCTCCAGAGTGATTTCGCCGTCGGGAGCGACGGATATTATACGTGCATAAAAGAGTCTTCCTGGTTTATCGTATGTGCCGGCCTCCCGGAACGGATACAAACCGTCGGAGCGGTACAACGCACCCATGTATCTGTCGTGTATGGCATCGTAACAAGCAGAATCGGCCTCCGACATGACGTAAAGAGACTCGAAACGACGGCAAAACGATGACAACAGCGCCCGACGGTCGTGATCGGCACCTGTAAGTTGCGCCAACGATACGGGATTGGGGGCATCGCCGGTGAAGATACGCTGGTTGACATTCAGCCCCACTCCGACCACCGACAGACTAACGTAACCGTTGGCCCTTACGCTATTCTCTATCAATATTCCGCATATCTTACGATCACCCACATATATATCGTTGGGCCATTTTATCCGCGCCTCCACGCCAACCTCGCCGAGAGTCTCCGACACAGCGAGCGACACAGCCTCGGATATGACGAACGCACGGTCCATACGCAGATCAGACGGAGCTATGGTAAAGGAAAAGGTCAGATTGGCTCCCGGCTCGCTCTCCCAACTGTTGCCGCGTTGTCCGCGACCCGCAGTCTGATTGTCTGTCCACACAAGGGTGCACGCAGGAAGAGAACGCACCGTATCGTTAGTGGATACAACAGTGTCGTAGAATTTTATATCGAACATAAGTGACGAAATTTTACGCCTCAAATATAATGCTTCTTAATATCAGTAAAAACATATAAAGTCGGCGAGACGGAAAAGATGACGGTTCGCCGCTCAAGACATGCGCAATAAACCGATTGCGAGACGATGGATATGCTGTTAAAATTCCCCAATGGTATGCTCATTAACCGAAAGATGACTCGCTCCGTATCAAGAGCGAAACACAAAACTTGCGCTTCTTCAGAAGTGTAGAACACAATTCCGCTTGCGAGACGATAAGATGCTACAAGACGCACTGAAAGTATGCGCATTAGCCGAAGCCACTCATGCGGCACGGGGTGCCGCTCCGCGACAACCGTCACGAATTAACCGGACAGAGGTTGGAAAATCCCTCGGCGAGACGAGAAAAGACATCGTAGCTTAACGACATGCGCATTAACCGCAAGTCGCAGGCATACTTGCCCTCGCACAAAACCGCAGACCGCAGGGCGCCGAAGTTTTTTAGACCTCAAAAATCGTCGATCGCGGTCGTGTGCCTCGGAGCGTACTCGATGTACGTGAGGATGGCTCACGAACGGGATCGGCGATTTTTGTGGCTAAAAAGCGACGGAAGCAGCCCCACGTTAGCCAAACCCCGCGCACACAAACCGACAATTCATGCGTTCAGAGACCGCGTACTTCCCAAACTCCACGAAAACTTCCTCCCCGTACGACCCGAACCTATAA